>JAFTYU010000021.1 GCA_017461235.1 Clostridia bacterium
CCGAAGCACTTGTCCTTAACGATGCTGAACTGGAGCAGATCCTTACATACGCCTGCAGGGCACTTCTTGTCCTGAACGTGTGCAATATACTCATCCTTGAAGTACTTGAGAGTAGAAAGAACAGGGTTGGGAGCTGTCTGGCCAAGACCGCAGAGAGAGTTTTCTTTGATGTAGTTGCAAAGATATTCCATTCTCTCAAGGTCTTCCATTGTACCTTTACCGCTTGTGATTTTTTCGAGAATTTCAAGAAGTCTTCTTGTACCTACACGGCAAGGAGTACATTTACCGCAGGACTCGTCAACAGTAAACTTAAGGAAGAATTTAGCAATATCAACCATACAGTCGTCCTCGTCCATAACGATGAGACCGCCTGAACCCATCATTGCACCTTTAGCAACAAGGTTATCATAGTCGATTTCGATATCAAGAAGGCTGGAAGGTAAGCAACCACCGGAGGGACCGCCTGACTGTGCAGCCTTGAATTTTTTACCATTGGGGATACCGCCGCCGATATCTTCAACGATTTCACGCAATGTAGTACCCATAGGAACTTCAACAAGACCTGTATTGTTGATTTTACCGCCGAGAGCAAATACCTTTGTACCCTTGCTCTTTTCTGTACCCATAGTGTTGAAGAATTCAGCACCGTTAAGGATAATCTGGGGAATATTTGCGAAAGTTTCAACGTTATTTTCGGTAGTGGGCTTGCCGAAAAGACCTTTAACTGCCGGATAAGGCGGACGGGGTCTGGGCTCACCGCGGTTACCCTCGATAGATGTCATAAGAGCAGTTTCTTCACCGCAAACGAATGCGCCTGCACCAAGACGGATGAACAAATCGAAGTCAAAACCTGAACCGAAAATATTCTTACCGAGAAGACCGTATGCGCGGGCATCATCGATAGCCTTCTGTAAACGTTCAACAGCGATAGGATACTCTGCACGGACATATACATAACCTTCAGTTGCGCCTGTTGCGTAACCGCAGATTGTCATAGCTTCAACAAGGCAATGGGGGTCACCTTCAAGAACTGAACGGTCCATGAAAGCACCGGGGTCACCTTCGTCGGCATTACATACAACATATTTCTGATCTGCTTTATTAGCAGCTGTAAAACTCCATTTACGGCCTGTGGGGAAGCCACCGCCGCCTCTACCGCGAAGACCTGAATCAATAACAGTCTGGATAACTTCTTCGGGAGTCATTTCGGTAAGAGCTTTTGCAAGGGCTGCATAACCGTCATAAGCGATATATTCTTCGATATTTTCGGGGTCAATAACACCGCAGTTACGAAGTGCAACTCTGTGCTGTTTTTTGTAGAAGTTTGTTTCGCTCAAGGGCTTAACATTTTCTGCTTCAACAGTTTCTTTGTAAAGAAGTCTTTTTACGATACGACCTTTAAGAAGATGCTCTTCAACGATTTCAGGAATATCTTCAACCTTAACCTCGCTGTAGAAACAACCTTCGGGGTAAACAATCATAATGGGACCCAATGCACAAAGACCGAAACAACCTGTTCTTACAACTTTAATTTCCTCTTCAAGGCCTTTTTCTTTGATATTTGCTTCAAGTGCCTCGATGAGTTCTCCGCTGTGGCTGGAGGTACATCCGGTACCGCCGCAGACAAGTACATGAGAACGATACATTATTTTTTCCTCCTTATTCTGTAACTGCGCCAACAGTGTATTCAACTACGGGCTTACCGTTAACAAGGTGTTCGTTTACGATTTTAGCCGCCTTTTCAGCTGTCATTTTAACATAAGTAACTTTTTCCTTGCCGGGTTCAAAAACTTCAACGATAGGTTCATACTGGCACATACCGATGCAGCCTGTCTGTGTAACGCTTACGTGCATTACGTTTCTTTTGGCAATTTCATCAGTAAGAGCTTTAAGAACAGGACGTGCGCCTGCTGCAATACCGCAAGTTGCCATACCTACAACAACTCTGATGCCGTCCTGACCGTCTGCATCACGTGCAGCAATCTGAGCCTGAGCTTTTTGTTTTATAGCAAGTAATTCTTCCAATGATTTCATATTATTTAGTCCTTTCGTTAATTCTTAAGTAACTGTTCCGTCTGTTCACCGATATAACCTTCAACCCAGTTCATAACGGATGGCTCCGAAAGCGGAACACCGTCAAGAATGGTTTTTATATCAGCCGATGAAAATTTAAAGCTTTCACCGTCAACGTCACGGGTGTAGATGAAATCTTTATCCTCGTTCATACAAACAATAGTGGCTATTGTTGATGACATATCACCCAAGGGAGTAAAATCAATGCTGTCGGTTTTGAATTTTGCTTCAACCCTTGTGCCGACACCTACCTGAGAAACAATTGAAAAACTGCCGCCGGTCTGTTCCGCCGCCATTTTAAAAAGCGGTATGCCCATACCTACCTTTCTGGTAGTACGGGTGGTAAAAAACGGATCCTGAACGTTTCTCACCTGTTCTTCGGTCATACCCTTGCCGTTATCGTAGATACCGATAAGTAACTCTTTTTTAACACTGTCTTCTTTAATGAGAATCTCCGTTAAGGAAGCTCCTGCCGCAATTGAGTTCTGGGCAATATCGAGAATATTAAGTGATAATTCGCGCATAAGGCTTATTTATCCATATATTTTGCAAGAATACCGGGAACATCGTCTGCTGTAACCTTACCGTAAACTTCACCGTTGATTGTGAAAACGGGAGCAAGACCGCAAGCACCGATACAACGACATTCTTCAAGAGAGAATTTGCCGTCAGGAGTGCACTCACCGGGAGTGATGCCGAGTATTTCGCTGATTTTGTCTGTAAGTTGCTGTGCACCTTTTACATAACAAGCTGTTCCAAGGCAAACGGAAATATCGTATTCGCCTTTGGGTGAAAGTGAGAACTGCGCATAGAAAGTAGCGATGCCGTAAACTTTCTCAAGGGGTACTTCCATACCCTCCGCAATCATAACCTGCACTTCACGAGGAAGATAGCCGTAGATACCCTGTGCCTCCTGCATAACGTGCATAAGCTGACTTTTATCATCTTTGCACTCTGCAATTATTGCGTCAAGCTGTGCTTTCTGCTCAGGTGTACCCTTAAAAGGTATTGTGCTGATTTTCTTGACCATTCAGATTTCCTCCATTCAAAATATGTTAGTATGCAGAAAAATCAAACATACAATATATATTACAAAATATAACACATATATCGAAATTATATCACAACAAAACGCCTGTTGTCTATAGCAAAATTCGACTTTTTGGGCGTTTTTGATATTTTTTTAACATTTTTACCTATTGCACAAAAGGAACTGAAAAATTTCTATACAAAATTAACCCTAAATCACCTTTTCAGACACCTGCAACTGAAAAATATCGGTGGAATTTCACAATTTTTTGTGCTATTATATAATAGTATATAAATTAATCTCACGGGGGATGTTATATGAAAATCAGCGAAATCAAAAATATTCTTGAAGCAGACCTTATCTGCGGAGAAGAATTTCTTTCAAACGAAATATTTACCGCTTGCGGAAGTGATATGATGAGCGACGTGCTGGCGTACGTTAAAGAACAGGCTATGCTTTTGTCGGGTCTTGTTAATCCTCAAGTTGTGCGTACTGCGGAAATGATGGATATGAAATGCATCGTTTTTGTCCGCGGCAAACAACCTGATGCAGATATAATAGAACTTGCAAAAGAACGTGATATCGTTCTTCTTCGCACTCAATTTGAAATGTTTACCTCTTGCGGTCTTTTGTATAAAAACGGGCTCAAGGGAGGTTGCGGCAGATAATGGATCCCATTGCATTACATTACGATGTCAGCGGCACCGATTTCACCTGTGCCGGTGAGGCTTCGGGTAAAATAAAGAAAGCCCTTAAAGAATTAGGCTTCCCCACAAGCATCACACGCAATGTTGCCATCGCCGTTTATGAAGGCGAAATAAATATGGTTATTCACGGTGGTGGCGGTGTTATTGATGCTGAAATTACACCAGAGTGTATTTCAATAACACTTACGGACCAGGGACCCGGTATCCCTGACGTTTCACTCGCTATGCAGGAAGGTTACTCCACCGCACCTGACAATGTCCGTCAGTTAGGCTTTGGTGCAGGTATGGGTCTTCCCAACATAAAAAAATACACCGACGAAATGGTTATTGAAACCGAAGTCGGTAAAGGCACTACTATAAAACTTAAGGTATTTGTTAAATAAAAATGCCTGAAAGGAGCGTTTATGGATACATATTTCCACTCGGTGCGTCTTGATAAAGACAAGTGCCGTGGTTGTACAAACTGCATAAAACGTTGCCCGACACAGGCAATCCGTGTGCGAAACGGTAAGGCTCGCATTATAAAAGAACGCTGTATAGATTGCGGTGAATGTATAAGAGTCTGTCCCCATCACGCAAAGTATGCAAGCAGAGATTCATTGGAACAGCTCGATTCATACAAGTATAAAATCGCTTTGCCGGCACCGGCATTGTACGGTCAATTCAACAATCTTGACGATGTTAATATAATTCTTAATGCCCTGCCGTCATTGGGCTTTGATGCAGTTTTTGAAGTATCAAAAGCCGCCGAGCTCATTTCCGACGTAACAAGACTTTATCTTGAAAAAATGAATCCACCGAAGCCTGCCATTTCATCGGCATGCCCTGCAGTTGTAAGACTTATAAGAGTTTGCTTCCCCGAACTTATAGATAATATCATTCTAGTTAATGCCCCCGTTGAGGAAGCAGGTCGTCTTGCCCGTAACAGAGCCGTTGCAAAAACAGGCTTGAAGCCCGAAGAAATCGGCGTATTTTTCATATCACCCTGCCCTGCCAAAATCACATCCTTCAAGCAACCTATAGGCACAGATAAATCCAACATAGACGGCGCTATCGCCATCAATGACATTTATCCGCACCTTCTTAAGGCTATGGAAAAAATTGATGAACATGATGAGCTTGTTGCTTTGCACGAATCCGGCGTTATCGGCATCGGCTGGGCAACGAGCGGCGGCGAAGCCTCGGGCACACTTAATGACAATGCTCTTGCCGCAGACGGCATTGAGAATTGTATGAAAATTCTTGAAGAAGTTGAGCGCGGAAATCTTGATTCCGTTGATTTCATAGAGCTTAACGCCTGTCAGGGCGGTTGCGTAGGCGGTAGTCTTACTGCTGAAAATCCCTTCATTGCAAAATCAAGGCTTATGAAGCTACGTAAATACAGCCCCGTTTCCTGTAACAGGCTTCCCACAAAGGAAATTCCATCTGAAATGTTGTGCTCCGTTCCTATTGAACCGTGTGACGATGTTATGAAGCTCGCCGACAATGTTCAGGAAGCTATGGCACGTATGAGCCGTATGGAAGAACTTCTCAAAACCTTCCCAGGTCTTGATTGCGGCACCTGCGGCGCCCCCGGTTGTAAAGCACTTGCAGAAGATGTTGTGCGCGGATTCACAACCGAGCACGACTGTGTATTCAGAGCAAGGCAGGAGCTTCAGGATATCGAAAACATAGAAAATCCCGAACAGCTTGAAAAAATCATTCCGGCACCGTTCCGCGAAACTCTGAAAAAGGATTGAAGCTTATGACAGTTGATAAATTACAGGAAATCCTTGGTCTTACATATCTTTGCGGCGAAGAATCAGCACCGCAAAAGCAAATCGATGGCTGTTACTGTGGAGACCTGCTCAGCTGGGTAATGTCGCGCGCAGAAGCAGGCAATATCTGGTTGACGGTAATGGGTAACATAAACTCTATCGGTGTGGCTGTGCTCGCCGACATTTCCTGCATCATACTGACAGAGAATGCAGCTCTCGACGATGATGCAAGAAAACGTGCGGAAGAAAATGAGGTTGTTATTTTTACAACCGACAAAAATGCTTACACCATGGCGGCAGAAATATCAAAAATAATATGAAATTTTCATACGATTTTCACATTCATTCCTGCCTGAGTCCGTGCGGTGACAGGGATATGACTCCGCAAAATATTGCCAACTTATCAAAAATAATGGGTTTTGACATAATTGCCCTTACGGATCACAATACTTCACGCAACTGTCCTGCAGTAATGGCAGCAGGTGAAGAAATCGGTTTAACGGTAATCCCCGGCATGGAGCTTTGCACCTCTGAAGAGGTTCACGTTGTCTGCCTTTTCCCCACTACGGATAAAGCTCTGAGCTTTTCAGATTATGTTTACAGCACCTTACCGCCCATAAAAAATAAACCTTCGATTTTCGGTGAACAGTTGGTTTGCGACAAAGATGATAACGTTATCGACACGGAAGAAAAATTACTAATAACCGCAAGCGGCATCAGCTGCGCCAAGGTCAGCGAAACCGTTACAAAGTACGGCGGTGTATGTTACCCTGCTCACATCGACCGCTCATCATTCAGCATTCTTTCAAACTTAGGTACAATTGATGAGTCCTTTGGCTTTTCCTGTGCGGAAATTTTTGATATGACCAAGGAAACAGAGCTAAAAGAAAAGCACCCTTACCTTAATAATTTAAAAATTATCTCAGATTCCGATGCACATTACCTTGACAAAATGCGTCTGCCCGAATATTATCTTGAACTTCCGGAAAACACGGTGGATGCAGTTTTCAAGTATTTAAAAACGAGGTGAAAAACAATGTCCGGCACAGCCAATACTTCTGAAGTAAGGCGTTACGTTGGCAAAAAAGAAACTATTGCCTATGTTCTCAATGACGTAGCGGCAAGCCTTAATATTGATGATTACAAAGAACGTTACATCTATGATGTTGTAAACATCGACTTTAACCTTCTTGCAATACAGAACGTTGTTGCAACCGCATGGGACTCTGTCAACGACACATTTATCGGTGTACTTGTTGACAAAACACGTTCTCGTTGGGGCAAATTCAGACCTTACGTTATTTTAGGTGAAGTACCGCTGACCGTTCTCGGTATGTGGTACTGGCTTATACCCTTCCTTTTCCCCGATACACCCGGTGATTATCTGCCAAAGTGGATTTTCTACTTTGCAATGAGCATCATAACCGAAACGGCAACCACGTTCACCGCCGTTGCAAAAACAGGTTATCTCTCGACCATAACGCCGGAACCACTTGAACGTTCGCGGCTCATTGCCACGGCAAACGTGGCGTCGCATCTGGTAGAAGACCTACCCAAGCAATTATTCGGTATCATATATGACCTTGTGGCGAACAAAACAATCAACATCAAACTTCCGCGACTTTTTGCTTCCTTTGGTCTTGTATGCTCAGCACTTTCAGCAATATTTGCACTATACTTCGTGCTTAATTCACGTGAAAGAGTTACGCAATCTATTAAACAGCCGTCCATTAAGCATTGCTTTAAGGCGATTCTTCATAACAGACCGATGTTTACATATCTTCTTTCGTCCTTCCTTTCAGGCTTCAGTATAGGTAAAAGCCGAACAAATTTCTATATAGACGTTATCGGTTCAATCACATGGAAAACCATTGTAGGCATCCCTGCATTCCCCGTTAAATTTATCAGTTACAGCTTCGTTGAGCCATTGCGTAAAAGATTTTCCACAAAAGCCTTGTGGATTCTTGAAGATGCATGGACTGATATGCTGTGGATGGTCGTTTTCGGAATCGGCTCTATCAAGGGTAATTTTCAGAAAAAAGGCGTTATACTTCCTTTGATGGCAATTGAAGAAATATTTGAAATGTGCGTTTACGGTTTAAGGCGAGTTATCCCTGCCGAAATCAAGAACGAAGCTCTTGATTACAGTGAATGGAAATACGGTTACCGTTCGGAAGCCATGACAGGCGTTTCAATGGACCTTATTTCAAAACTTCAACAAGCCATTATGAACGGTGTAAATAACGTGGTTATGGGTAAAATCGGTTATGTACAGGGTAAAGAAATCGGTACTCAGACCGACAAAACCAAATGGTGGATTTTCGCTTTAGGTACAGGCATTCCCATTATTACATCAAGCCTTGGTATTATTCCTAAATTCTTCTATCCCCTTTCTGCAGAAAACAGAACAAAGATGTACGAAGAACTCAGTGAACGCAGACTCGCTATGTCAGAATTCATGAAAACTGCATCACAGGAAGAAATTGCTGCGAAAGCTGAAAATCAACTTAACGGTATATTCAACTGAATAAAAATGTAAAAAGTGGCTGTAAAAAACGAAAAGTTTTTTACAGCCACTTTTTTAAGGGATACGAAAAAAAAGATGCAGAACGAACAAACTGAGCAAAACTAAGGCTTTAGCCTTAATTTTGGTTACCCGAAGGCGTACAAAGGTACGTCGAGTGGCGAAGTTTGTTTGTAGTACAAAACGAAAAAATTTCTCTTAATTTTGGTTTTTACAAAAAATGGGACTTTTGCAGGTTTTAAAACCTGCAAAAGTCCCTTGATTTATATAATTTTGTGCGGTCTGCGCTTTTTTACATCCCATTTTTTCAATTAATATTTATGAGTACATACTAAGTCAGATTCAAACCAGCTTAAATAAGAGCCGTATTTCGCACGGACCGTATATGTATATTTAATACCCATTTCGGCTTTTTTATCGGTATAAGATACCTTATCGCTGCTGACTGAACCGATTTGCACCCAAGGACCGCTACCTTCTTTTCTGAAAACAGAGTAGCTTGTGCAACCCTTTACAGGCGACCATTTAAAGGTTATGCCCGATTTGGTGCTCTTTGCCGTAAGCGTTTCAGGTGTATCAAGATAAACGGTTTTCCAACCGTTAACATTGTAACCCGAAAGAGTTTTTGAACCGTATGCCTTGACTGTATAGGTGTACGTACCCTTATTGGAAACTTTTTTATCAATATAACCGGGCTTGCTGACCGTTGCTATCTTTGTCCAGGATTTTGCGTTACCTGCTTTTCTGTAAACATAATAGCTGCTTGCACCCGATACCGCATTCCACGTCAGTCTGACGTGCCCTGTTCTGTTGGCTACGGTAACAGTAGGTGTAGTGAGATATTTAACGCTGACACCCTTGGAATTGAAGGTAGAGAGCGAGCTACCGTAAAATGCTCTGACTGTATATGTATAAGTAGCTTTGTTTTTAACGTTTGTATCCTTATATGATGTGGAATAAACGTTTCCTAAATAAGTCCATGCAGAAGCATTATTTTCTTTACGGTAAACTCTGTAACCTGTAGCACCTGTAACCTTACCCCAGGTTACGGAAATATAGCCATTGCCATTTTTGGCAGCCTTGAGAGTGGGAGTCGTAAGTCTTCTTACTGCCCATCCCGATGATTTATATGATGAATAAACACCGCCGTAATTTGCCCTGATAGTATATCTGTAGGTAATTCCTGCTTTAGCGGTTGTATCAAGGTAAGATGTGCCTGTAACAGTAGCAACATAAGACCAGCTATCTGTGCTTTTTGCTTTCCTGTAAATTCTGTAATTATCAGCAACAGGATTCTTTGTCCACTTCAACTGAATACCTTTAGCTGTATTGGATGTTGTCAGTTCCGGAGATGTAACGTAAACAACACTCTTTGCGGCAAATGTGCTTATTCCGTCTTCACTTTCTGCACGCACCGTGTAATACATACGTGTACCGTTAACCGCACCGCTATCGGTATATGTGAGAACATCTGCGCCTACAGTTGTAATATAAGTCCAGGTCTTATCACCATTAGCTTTACGATAAACTCTATACCCTTGAGCACCTTCAACTGCGTCCCATGTGAATTTCACGCCTCCAAAAGCGTTAGCAATACTTTTAATTTCAGGGATTTCAAGGAAAGTATTTTTTAAAGGCTCTGAGTCAACACTTGATTTCTCACCGTCGTTGGCACATACCATATAATAATAGTTCTTGCCGGACAACACATTTTTATCAGTGTAGCTCAAGATTTCGGCATCGGTTGTTGCCACACGTGTGTACAAACCGTCTGCTTTTTCAGATTTATAAATCTCATACGCTACAGCACCTTCAACTGCACCCCATGTAACTTTTGTAAAGTCTTTACCGTTGGATGCAGCGATTGCTGAAACAGGTGCTATGTATTTTAATTGCGGTGCATCGTCAGTTAAGACGATACCGCGGCTTTCACCGATTACAGCACCAACCGCATAAGCGTAGGTTTTTGCACTATGAACGTTTTCATCAATATATTCGGGACCTGTAACTTCGTTCACCTGAAACCAACCGCTACCATCGTTCCTGAACACGGCATATCCGTCCGCTTCGTCATAAGGCTCCCACGTAACCCTGATACCGCCTTTAGCAAGTTCGGGTGTAGCAATGCCCATAGCGCCGATGCGCAGAATTGAAACTGAACTATCGCCCACAAGACTTTCGCCGTTTACGCTTATTGCTTTTACTGCATAAGAGTAAGACTCATTCCAACTCACTTCGGTATCTATGTATTCAAGTACTTCATCAGCATCTATTTCAGCAAGAAGCACGTTACCCTGATACATATCCACACGCATAACTGCGTATCTTATTGCGCCGTCGGATTCATCCCATGTAACTTTAATACCATCAACGATATTTTCACCTGCAACTCCTGTAGGAGCCTTTATGTAGTAAATGGGATCAGATTCTATCTTTGAACCTTCTGATGTTGAAAGTGTCGGACATACTGCGTAAGTGTACTGTGTGCCGCTTTTTACACCTGTGTCGCTAAAGGTTGTAACGTTGCCGTTAACCGAGCCCGCCTTTGTCCAGGATGTTTCGGAAGATGCTTTACGGTAAATATTATATCCTGTAACACCGCTGACTGCCGCCCAATCAACCTTAACCCCTGCCCTTTCAAGAGTGAGAGCTGTAACCGTTGTGGGAGCACCACGTGTAATCGTATAGCCTGTAACGCTATATGCGCTGTCACCGTTATTTGTGCAAGCCTTTACGGAGTAAACGTATATTTTGCCTGCACTTACGTTTTTATCAACATAATAGTTAGTTGATACGGGCACATATTCCACAAGTGTGGATTCCAGCGCTCTGTCCCTTCGATAAAGGATGTAATGAGTTGCATCAGGGTGAGCGGTCCATTTTATTTCAATACCGCTGAGAGTATTTGTCAAAGAAGTAACTGACGGTGAAGAAACATACGTAACGCTCACGCCTTCTTCTGATGTGGGTGAAGCATACGAATCAGTTGCAGATACAACATCGTATTCGTATTCTGTACCGTCAACCACAGTAGTATCTTTATATGTTGTTCCTGATGAATAACTGCGTTTTGCAATCTGTGTCCATTCCGTTTCGCCCTTTACACGACGGAATATCAGATAAAAGTCTGCGCCTGCAGTAGAATTCCATTTCACTTCAACGCCACCCACGGCATTGCGAAGACTTGAAACAACAGGCTTTTCTATGTACTTACAGGAAAGACCCACTGCATCATACAAGCTGACACCGTAGTTGTTGAATGCTATGACCGTGTAAATGTACGTAGTACCGCTCACAAGTCCCGTGTCAACATATTCCGTTACATCAGCACCTACATAATCGACTGTTTCCCAACCGGTAGTACTTGTGCAACGTCTTATTTCATAACCGACTGCGCCTTCAACGCCGTTCCACGAAACCTTCAGACCGTCTGAAGCAGGCACAACGCCCACAAGAGAAGGTTTTGAAAGAGTTGAAACGTCCTTATACTCTGCAATAATCTGTCTGCCGTCATTTACTGTTATATTCTTCTCAGTTTCTGTTGTGGAGAAATATTCTTTACAATAAAAACTGATATTAGTAGTGGGGCGTGCAGGGTCAATAACACGGAACTGAATTTTAAAGAAACCCATTGCCTCAGTTGTTGAAACTGCAATATCATTCATATAGGCAATTGAATACACGTCAGGATTGCCTGCGCTGACTCCGTAAGCATAAGTTCCCTGAAAATTCTTTACGGTACCTTCTTCGGTAGTTGTTCTTTCCACAGGACCGCAGTTATCTTCAACAGGTTCTAAAACCGTGCTGTCAAAATCAACATTAAGAATAATTCCGCCTATATTTTTCTGTTCTTTTGTAACACTTATTGTGTACGTAAGTAAATCACCGTCAATAGATTCCCCTTTGACGGAGAACAATGTTTTTACATTATATGCGGCACAAGTTTCAACTGCAGTAATGCTGAAAAAAGATACACACATTATCAGACATAAAAACAAGGATAAAGATTTTTTAAACATAAAATCCTCCAAAAAAACTGTTTGCTTTCTAAACATTATCCCTCGTGCAAAAGCACGAGGGTATAATTTTTAATACTTATCCTTACAGGAAATACCTTTTGTATTATAAGCACTGGTAGATTTACCGTAATAAGCTCTTACGGTGTATTTGTAGGTTACGCCTTTCTTAGCCGACTTGTCAAGATAAGTAATTTTGGAATTACCCTTAACGGTTGCTACCTTAGCCCAACCACCGGTTGTTTTACGATAAACTATGTAACCGGATGCACCGGCAACCTTAGTCCACTTAAGCGTAATGCCTGATTTACTGCTTACGGCACTCTTGAGAGTAGGCATTGTAAGTCTTCTTATTTCAACACCGCTTGTGTTATATGCAGAAGCGTATGAGCCATAGTATGCCTTTACAGTGTACTTATATGTTATACCTGCTTTTGCAGTCTTATCGGTATATGAAACAGTTGAAGCGCCCTTGACAGTTGCTATTTTAGTCCAACCTTCCGTTGTCTTGCGATATACAATGTAGCCTGTTGCACCTGCGGATTTAGACCATTTAACTGTTACGCCACTGTTTGCATTTGCTGTTTTAACTGTGGGTATTGAAAGGAAATAGGTCTTGATACCCGAAGAATTGTAGCCACTTGTGCCTGCGGCATTGTTAGCCCTGACAGTGTAAAGATAATATGTGCCTGATTTTGCGGTTTTATCTACGTAAGAATTGGTTGTTACGTTTTTGGCAATATTTACCCAACCGCTCCATTTTTTGGTTTTTGCATCGTATGTTTTGCGGTAAACGATATATTTCTCTGCACCTTTTACAGCACCCCAGGTAACCTTAACGCCGCTTGCTGTATTTGCAATCTTTGAAAGCTTGGGTGTTGCAGGCTTGGAAACTCCGACATAATTAATGCTGATACCGCTATCAAAGTAACTCTGATATTCACCGTCTGTTGCTTTTACTGTATAAGTCCATTTGCCGCTTGTAACATTCTTGTCGGTATAACTCGTACCTGTAACTGTTCCGAGAACTTCCCATGATGTACCGCTTGTTTTACGGTAAACAATGTAACCTGTAGCACCGTCAACAGGACTCCACTTGAACTGCACACCGCCGCTGACTTCAGTAACACTTACCAAGTCGGGAGTTTCAAGGAAAAGATGGGTTTTTCCTGTATCATCATAACCTGTTTTTCCGCCGTCGCTCATCAATGCATTGATTGTATATGAATAATATTCGTCGCTGAAAACGTCTGCATCAATATAGCTTGTTTCGCTTATAGTTGCTTTAAGTTCCCATTCATCGTTATATTCATCTTTACGAAGAACCTCGTAACCAACTGCATCGTCAATAGCAGTCCAGGTCAATGAAATACCGGGAACAACGTTTGAAATTTTTGTAATTTTAGGACAGCTGAGTCTTAAAACAGTACCGATTTCGTAAACAAAGCTTTCTGTATCACTTGATGTTGCATACACTCTGTATGAATACTCTTTATCTGCTTCAACATCTGTATCAACATAAGCTGTCACGTCAGAATCAAGTGTTGCAATAACGGTAAACACTCCGCCGATTTTCTTTTCAATCACGTAACCTTCTGCACCGTTTACGGGTGTAACGGTAATCTGAATACCGTTATTTACATTTTTAGCAATACCTGTGGGTACTTTAAGAATTTTAATTTGTGCAGGATCAGCGGTCATATCGGAAACATTATTGCCGTTATATGCTTTGACCTTATATTCGTAAACAACGCCGCTTGCCATTGAAGTATCTGTATATTGATTAGATGCTACTTTTGCAAGCTTCTTCCAGGATGTGTCATCTGCAGTTTTTCTGTAAACTTCATAAGAATCAGCTTTCTCGAGAGCTTCCCATGTGATTACCGCACCGTTTTTGATTGCGGATGCAGATATTGATTTGATCGTACCGAAGTACATTCCTTCAACACCTGTTGTATTGTAAACACTTTCGCAGCTATCTGCTACTGCGCTAACTGTGTATTTATAATAAACGCCGAAATCTGCATTTTTATCAACAAAACTGTTTTCTGTTGTTGTGCCGATAACCGCCCAGTTTGTTTTACCTGCTTCAACGCGGTAAACCTTATAGCTTTCAGCACCGTTAACTGTGCTCCAATCAACTCTGATACCATCAGCAATTGCCGCCGCTGAAATACCTGAAGGTGCTTTTACGTATGTAACTTCCAACGCATTTTGTGCGCTTGCACCGCAGCCTGTTTCATTCTGAGCGCTTACTGCATATGTATATTTAACACCGCTCAAAACATTTTTATCAACGTAACTTAAGTCTTCTGTTGTTGCACAGTTTATCCAGCTTGATTCATCCGCAGTTTTGCGATAGACAAGGTACCCTGTTGCACCGCTTACAGCACTCCAATTGAAAGAAACACCGTCACTTACATTTTCGATTTCACCCATTACAGGTGTGCCGAGTCTTGTAATAACCGGAAATTCCTTCTTTGCATTGCTTATGTCACTTGCAATTGCCTGAATTGTGTAAATATACTGACCGTCAACAACGACGTCTTCATCAACATAGGTATCGGCATCACCTGCAGAAATTTCAGCTATTACACTATAATCACCACCGGGAACCTTCTTCTCGATAACGTATTTTTCTGCGCCGCCAACATCAGGATCAAAATAGATTTCAATACCGTCTGAAATGTTTGAAACTGTGCTGAAAGGCACTGCAATATACTTAACCGTTGCCGGTTGACAGGACATATCTGCAGAATATTTTCCGTTAATAGCCTTAACCTTGTAGTTGTATTCAACACCGCTGCTGAGTGTCTCATCTTTATATTCGCAGCCTGCAACGGTATTTACTAACTGCCAGTTTTCGGAAGCCGCAAGCTTTCTGTAAACTTCATAACTCTTGGCACCGTCAAGGGAACTCCATGTAATGCGTGCGCCTGTTTCAACCGCAACCGCATTGATAGAAACGATTGTACCGAAGTTCATACCTGCAAGACCTGTTTCGTCATATTCTGTTGAACCATAATCGTTGGATGCAGAAACAGTATAATAATATTCTGTACCCATAACCGTATCGGTATCAATATACTCTGTAGCAACACCTATATCCGCGCTGAGTAATGTCCATACATCCGAATCTGCTGTTTTACGGTAAAGCTCGTAAGAAGTTGCGCCTACGGATTCGCTCCATACAACTCTGAGACCGCCGTCAATAGAGTTAACCTCTGTTACCTTGGGCATTGAAAGGGTGTGGAATGTGTGTGAAGCCACATCCTGTGCACCGTCGGTCTTTTTGATATCGTTATCAGCGTTTGAGTCGTCTGTAACGTACTCAATGCATTTGAAATCAACCGTTGCCATAGCACGATCCGCGGAAATAGCCCTGAAGGTAATTGTAGCAAAAGCCTTATCAGTATCACCTACGGTGTAGCCTGTTGCATTCATATAACCAACGGCATACACGCCATCGTTGTTATATTCAAGCCCTGTTTCGTATATACCGGGAACACTCTGAACAAAATCACCTGCGTCATCGGTTGTGCCTACAGCACCCGCATCGACAACCTCAAGAACCGTGCTGTCAAAGTACGCTTTAACTATTGCACCGGTAACCTTTGTATTATTTGCTGCAAGGTTAAGTGTAAATGTGATTGTGTCATCTGCAAATTCACCGCTTGTAACTGTCACGAGCTCGGTAGCAACACCGATTGCGCAAACCTGCTGTGCAGTAGCAGAAAACATAGTCATACACATTACCACACAAATAAAAAGTGATATAACTCTTTTCATTTTAAATCCTCCTGAATCTCGTTTGGGATTATTTTAATTATGATTTATGGTTTCAAGAACATTTTATTTTCAGACCGCTTGTGTTGTAGGCACTCAAAGTTTTTCCGTTGTAAGCCCTTACGGTGTAGCTATAAGTTGTGCCGTCAGTTACATTCTTATCTGTAAAATGGCAATTCTTTGTAGTACCGATGAGCTGCCATGAACCTGAACCTGTTTTACGGTAAACTCTGTAGCCTGTTTCGCCTGCAATATCAGCCCATTTAACCTGAATACCCGCTGAAACGTTAGATGCTTTGGTAAGCTTGGGCGTTGCAAGATATTTGATACTCAGTCCGCTTTCATAATTACTGTAATATTTGCCGTAAACAGCTCTTACCGTGTATGTGTAATCTGTTCCGCTCTTAACGTTCTTATCGTTATAATAAGCAGTTTTTACCGTTGTGACGTATGTCCACTTCGCAGCACCTGCCGCTTTGCGGTAAACTCTGTAGCCTTCCGCGTTTGCATCAGCAGTCCATTTAACCTGAACGCCGTTTTTGGTATTGGTAATTGACGTGAGCTGCGGAACTGCAACGTACGCTATACTTTTTTCAATAAACTTACTGCTGCCGTCATTTTTTGTGAATGCTCTCACGGTGTAGAATATCTTCCTGCAGGACTTGGGTGCCTTATCAGTAAACTGAAGTGTATCAGCGCTGACGTCTGCTATAACCGTCCAGGATGTTGCACCGTTATACTTACGATAAATCCTGTAAGTTTCGGCACCTTCAATTTTGTTCCACGTAAGTTTAACTCCACCTGAAACACCCGTGATTTTAACTGTGGGTGCCGCGTAATAATTAACGCTCGCCAATTTACTTATGGCACTGTATTTTGAGCCCACAAATGTACGAAGGGTGTATTCATATTTAACACCGCTTTTTACAGAAGTATCCGTATATGATTTTGCGGTTGTCTTTTTAACTGCCGTAGTCCAGGCGCCTTTCGTACCGTCGTCGTTGACAACACGCCTGTAAAGTCGGTAGTAATCCGCACCGCTTACCGCTGACCAACTGACCTTAACTCCGTTTGTAAGAAGTGCGGCGGAAAGCTTGGGAGTGGCTTTAACAAATACCGCCGAAATTGTGCTGTAATCAGTAGCACAAAAGCCTTCTTTATTATATGCTTTTACGGCGTAGGTTCCTGTTTCGTCGTTTGAAAGCTCCGTGTCAATATAGCTCGTCTGTGTTGCAGGAAGTTTTTTACCTACTGTTTCCCACTTGCCTGCATCATTCTTTTTATAGAAGTTATAATATGACACGCCTTCGGTAGGCTTCCAGGATATTTTCAGACCGTCAGCAAGAGTTTCAACATTCTTGAAGACCGTTTTGCCGATGGTTTTATAAAACAACTGCGGATTCTCGGAATTGTGAGATATATTCAAATCCTCATCGGGACTGCTGAACTCCACACAATAGAATTCAATACCCGTAGCATCACGTTCAGGGTCGATTACTCTGAACGTCACCTGCATAAAAGCCTTATCCTTGGAACCGGTGTTGTAAGACTCATTAAGGTTTGAATTAAGAAAACCTATTGAATACTCACCGTTTTTACCATCAACAAAATCGTTGACATACATTCCGGGTACATTAGGTGTTTCATCGCCGTATTTATCGGTTATATTGTATGAACCGCCATCGACCAGCTCAAGAGCGTTTGTGTCAAAAGCAACTTTTACAACAACGCCGCCGTAAATCGGCACCTTCTTTTTAAGATAAACCGTACATTTAACAAGTTCATCGTCTAAACTCGTGTTAGTAACATACATTACCTTCTTTGCATCCGCCGCGCCTGCTACAACGCCGCAAACCGAAAAAGCGGAAAGCAACATCACAAGGCAAAGCACAAGTGAAATACATTTTTTCATTAAATTTTCTTCCTTTCAGATAAAACCTTTTTAACTAAAGGCTGCGTTTGGGCATAGTCCACCCATTAATAATTGTACACAATAAATATAACATAAAAAGCCGTTTCGTGTCAACGAAAACGGCTTAAAAGTAAATGTAAAAGTAACCAAAAAAAACCTTTTATTTTTATACACTAAAAATAAAATTTTTTAACAAATTTTAAACAGCAAGTCTATGACGTACGCTAAAGAGAATATCTTCATCTTCGCGCTTGATTTCTCTGGTGGAAATGCAGAAGGTGTTTCGCGCCGTACCACCGGAAAGCGATATCTTCACGCGCAAGCTGTCCATTGCTCTGTTTGCGCTCCTGCCGTTACCGAAAACTATACAGTCAATATTCTTGTATCGCAAATCGTTTTTGGCAATAAACGCGGTGATTTCTGCGGGGATTTCACCAAGATATTCATCGCAGGCAAAGATTATTTTTTCGTAAGAAGCAACGTCCACATCATAACCGCTGTAGCAGAAGCTTTTCCCCTGTCGGGCTACGCAAAAGCATCGGCTGAAAACATTTTTACCATTACTGCGGCTGAGTGATAATGCTTTTGTATCGCGTTTTTTCAATGCACTTTCGTTACAAAGGGCATTAATGGTATCATCATCTGAACAGTACACGAATAAAGTCTTCAAAACAACACCTCACACTCAAAAAATAAACAACATCTTGTAAAAACCAAAACATTCCACAACTATATATAGTATATCATATATATGAAAAAAAGTCACCCTTTTCGACGAAAAACACAAATATCTGCGTCTTGCACAAAAGCCACCCCTACACTTTGTGTATATTTGCGAAAACACATAAAAATATCCCCAATATATGCTAAAAACTGTTGCAACGTAAATGCCTTTGTGTTAGTATTATTTCAAATTCAAAGTAACTGAAAAGAAGGTATTTTATTATGAGACCTGTACGAACTTTTTTACAACAGAATGCCATAAGATTCTGGCTGAAGGTTGAAAAGCCCGTTTACGATTTAAGTAAAGGAAAACTTATGAGAGGCCTTTTCACCTCTTCTCTCAACATTCCTTACGTCGGTTCTGATGTGAAAATAATAAAAGAGAATGACACATCCGCATTCATAGCCAAATTCAACAAAGACGGCACCTACAGCACGGAAAATTTCAAAATCCTTACCTTCACGGATCTTCATATGGATGAAGACTATGACCTGAACGACAAAACCCTGCAGCTTATGATTGACAACATCGTTAAAGAAAAGCCCGACCTTGTTATCTTTACAGGCGACTGTATCTGCGGAAAATTCCAACAGATAGATGCCATACAGTTTGGTCAGATGATGGAAAAGCTCGGTGTTTACTGGGCTTACGTTTTCGGCAATCACGAAGCACGAGCAGAAAAAGAATATTTCAAATACCTTATATTCAAAAGTCTCACCGACTTCCCCCACTGTCTTTCAAAATTCGGCGACCCCGACCTTTTCGGTTACGGAAATTTCATTATAAACATTATGAACTCCGAAACCGAACTCCGCCAGAGTCTTGTATTGCTTGATTCGGGCAGAGATATGTGCGAACCCCATCTTTCAAGAGACAATGTGCCTTTCACAAAGGATGACGGTTATGACTATATAAAACCCGGTCAGATTGAGTGGTACAAAAAAGAAATCACCGCTTTAAAAGCAACCTACGGCAATGCAATATCAATGCTCTATATGCATATCCCGATACCGGAGTATAAAGAAGTGTTCAAGCCCGAAAAGGAACCCGACGGCTCTTTTGCACCTTCGGGTAAGGCAGAAGTTCTCTACGGCGTACAGTATGAAAGCATCGGCTGTGCCCCATACAACAGCCACCTTTTTGATGCTATGAAGGAAATGGGCGCACAGGCAATTTTCGCAGGACACGACCACGTCAACGACTGGGCGGCAAAATACGAAGGAATTTGGCTTGTTTATACACAGAGCGGCGGCTATAACTGCTATGGTATGGGTGACTATAACAACACCTTCTACTGGGATGAAAAGGATTGGCTTCAAGGCTCAACCCTTACCACAATAAAACCCGACGGCTCCATAACCCTTGAGCAGAAGAAGAACAGTCGCTTTTTAAAATAATCTTTTCTATTCACAAAAAGTTCATTGTTTATTTTTAATTGTTCACATCTTTTTAATACGCAATTTAATATTATGGTTTATAGTGTAATCAACGGAACGGAAATAATCCACATACATCCGTTCTTGTTGATTGCACGTTTTCATTCCTATCTCCTTATTTCCATATTTACCCCTATGAGAAACGCGTCAGCGAAAGCCGACGCGTTTTTCATTTTTTATTGTCATACACATAAATTTATGGTATATTTTAATAAGAGGTGACGAGAATTTATGCTTTTATATATAATCCGCCATGGTGAACCTGACTATAAAACCGATACTCTGACGGAAAAAGGACAGTTACAGGCGGAAGCCGTGGGCAGACGTATGGAACGAGCAGGAATCAACAAGATTTTTTCTTCCCCTCTCGGAAGAGCGAAGGAAACAGCGGAGCCTGCCTGCAGAATGTTGGGTCTTCAAAAAAACATTGAGGAATGGGCTCACGAAATCGGCGAGGAAAGAATCACCACCTTTCCCGACGGCGAGAGAAAATCCGTTTCCCTTTTACAGAATACATATTTCAGGCAGAACGGCAATATGGATTTACCCTTCGACAGAGCCTATGAATGCAATGGTTTCAGGGAATCTGATATGAAATCTGCGGTTGAATATATTGAAAAAAACGGCAACGATTTTCTCGAAAGACTGGGCTACCGCTACGAAAACGGCGTTTACCGTATTTTAAAACCCAACGACGATAAAGTTGCGCTATTCTGCCACGCGGCATTTTCAAGGGCTTGGATATCCGTACTACTCCACATTCCCATTCACATTATGTGGGCTTCCTTCGATTACGAATTTACGGGCGTTACCGTTATTGAATTCAAAAACAACAAAAACGGCATCACGGCGCCCCTTTGCCTTAATTACTCCGATATTTCCCACCTTTATGCAGAGGGACTTAACGTAGCAGAAAATAATTTATCGCAGATGTAAACCGAAATCACGTAAACTTTTCAGGAGACTTTTAATATGATTTTATCGGAAACTATATCCTGCGCCGTAAAATTCGGCGAAAAAAAAGCCATTGAACTGTTAGCCAAAGCGGGTTTTGACGCTATAGATTACAGTATGTCGGGTATGAAACAGTATGATTGCGTTCTTGCATCCGATGAATACAAACCCTTTGTTCTGGACCTTTGCGAAACCGCCAGGCGCAATAACATTTACTTCAACCAGGGTCACGCCCTGACATATATTCCGCACGATGACCCCGAGATTGCCCACAAGCTTCTTGTCGAAAGAAATATCCGGGCCATTGAGATCGCGGGTCTTATGTGTATAAAAACGTTGATTGTTCACCCAATAGGCACGGGCATACATACGGGAAACGAAGCACAGGTTTTTGAAAACAATATGAAATATTACAAAACCCTTCTCCCCTACGCGGAGGAATGGGGCGTGAAAATTTGTTGCGAAAATATGTGGTGCGGTGATAAAAAGCGCCGTGTCACAAGGGGTAGTATCTGCAGTAATCCCTACGAACACGTGCATTACGTTGACGAAATAAATCACGAATTATTTGCCGCCTGCATTGATGTGGGTCATTGCAGTCTTTCGGGCAGAGAAGCACAGGACTGTATCAGAGTTCTCGGCGGAAAACGTCTTCAGGCTCTGCACATACACGACAACGACTATCTGGACGATATGCACACTCTCCCGGGTTTGAGCGAAATGAACTGGGACGAAATAACAAAAGCCCTTGCGGAAATCGACTATCAGGGCGATTTCACCTTTGAAACCAACCACTTTTTCGACTCACTCCTTACCGTTGAAGAAACCGAAGTCGGTCTGAAACTTGCGGAACTAATCGGACGAAAGCTTATACGAAAAACAGAAGCTTATAAAAAAGAAATTAAATGATATTAAGTAAAAATGAGAGTTACGGATAATCGCAACTCTCATTTATTCTTTTAAAGCTATAAGGTTACCCCGTCCTTAAATATCGCTATTTCACGATTGCCGTTAACTTCATTTTTTGTAAGTTCACCGTCGGCAACCCTTTTTATGAGCTCCGACAATTCATCTGCTTTGGTTTTTTTGTCAGAGCCGTAAGAAGAAAAGTCTATCCAATGGGATTTTCTTTCGGCAATAGTGTTGTTTGATGCGATTTTTATTGTAGGAACAGCACCGCCCAAAGGTGTTCCCCTACCCGTTGTAAACAATATGAGATGACAACCTGCGGCGGCAAGATTTGTGATTGAAACAATATCATTGCCCGGACCGTTCAAAAGATTAAGACCGGGTTTTACGGCAGTTTCGCCGTAATCTAGCACATCAACCACCGGTGCAGCTCCGCCCTTCTGAACGCAACCGAGAGATTTTTCTTCAAGGGTTGTTATTCCGCCTTCCTTATTACCGGGTGACGGATTTTCTGACACGGGCTCACCGTGATTTATGAAATACTGCTTGAAGCGATTAATAAGATTTACACCTTTGTCAAAAACATCTTTGCTGATGCATCTTTCAAACAAAACTCTTTCCGCACCAAACATTTCGGGAACTTCCGTAAGAACCGCAATGCCGCCCATAGCACAGATTTCATCAGTAACTGCACCCACAACCGCATTGGCGGTAATACCCGAAAAGCCGTCGGAGCCGCCACATTTAAGACCTATTTTAAGTTTTGAAGCAGGCACCTGCCGGCGTTCATCCCTTGATGCGTTTTTCTGCAACTGTTCAATAAGCTTTACGCCTTCGCCGAGTTCATCTTCACAATCCTGAACAGAAAGGAACTTCACTCTGTTCTCATCGAAATCGCCCGAAAAATTTTTCATTTCTGATATATTGTTGTTTTCGCAACCGAGACCGAGAACAAGCACGCCGCCTGCGTTGGGATGCTTAATAAGTCCGCGAAGAATCATCTGAGTGATTTTCATATCATCTCCCAACTGACTGCAACCGTAAGGATGCGAAAAACATATTGCGCCTGTTTTTTCCGACAACTCCTTTGCGATACTGTTTACACAACCGACGGTCGGTATAATCCATATTTCATTCCTGAGACCGATATCACCGTTTTCACGTACATATGCATTTATATAAAACGGCTCTTTGGGTGCAGGCTTTTTAAAGTTTGGATTATATTCATAAGAAAGAATATCGCCTAATTTTGTTTTCATATTGTGAGAGTGTACGCTCTCGCCCTTTTTTATATTTACGGTCGCATATCCTATAGGATAGCCGTATTTGATAACATCATTTCCTTCAGCGATATCGCACAGGGCAAATTTATGTCCTGTTTTCAAATTCACACAAACATTATCTTTTTCGTCAATTATGACAGCATCCATTTCATCGCTTCCTTCGCACCGACAGCATCGATTTTGTTGTAATACTCTGCTACTAAATCATTCATATCCGAAAGATCGTTTTGCCATAATGCAGTGTTTGCAAGAATCTCTGCAATACTGTCTTTTTTTATAAGCTCAACAATATTTTCTTCATCTTCGGGAATGTCGTTTTTATAAAAATAAATGAGATTTGCAAGTGCAAATGTAAGCCCCTTCGGATACACGCCGGTTTTATTTTTATATTCGATAATTGTAGGTAGTACACGAACAGAAAATTTGCTCACTGAATTCAGCGCAATTGAACGCCATTTATGTTGAATAAACGGATTTTTAAAACGGTCAAAAACGCTGTTCGCGAACTCCATGCTTTCTTTATTTTCACCGATTACAGGTAAAATTTCCTTTTTCATACATCTATTCAGGAATTCCGATGCAATTTCATCATCCATCGCTTCACCCACGGTTTCAATACCCGAAAGCAACGCTCCAGCAACAAGTGAAGTATGTGCGCCGTTAAGTATTCTCACTTTAATCTTTTTATAAGGCCCGACATCATCTGTCCACACAACATTAAAACCAGCTTTTTTCAAAGGTAATTCATTTTCAAAATCACCTTCAATAACCCAAAGGTGAAAAAGCTCCGCCGTATCAAGAAATTTATCCCGGGGATAAACATCGTTTGTTTCGTCATTCGGATATCCCGTAACAATTCTGTCAACAAGGGTATTTGCGAAGTAATTTTCCTTTTCAACCCAACCCATAAAATCCTTTTCAAGACCCCACAGCTCTGCATATTGCAACACACATTTTTTCAGTTGTGTGCCGTTGTTATCAATAAGCTCACAAGGGAGTAGCACAAAGCCGTTCAATGCGTTTTTATAGCGTTTATACAGCAGCTGTGTCAATTTACCCGGGAAGGATTTGCAGGGCTTATCATCAAATTTACAGGTCTCGTCAAATGCTATACCTGCCTCCGTAGTATTTGATACTATAAAACGCAAATCGGGATTATCCGCAAGTGATATATACTCATCAAAGCTTTTATACGGGTCAATGCCCCTTGAAAGCGACTCGATGAAATGATGCTCTTTTCTCACTTCACCGTTTTCAATCCCCCTTAAAAAGAGATTATATTTACAGTTCTGCTCATTTAATAAAGCACACTTTCCGCCATTCCTTGGTTGCACAACAACCGCCTTTCCGTCATAAATACCTTGTTTATTCATTACATCAAGGAAGTAATCAAAAAAGCCACGAAGGAAATTACCTTCACCGAACTGAATTACCGTTTCTTTCATATAAGTCACCCAAACGAAAACATTTACCGTAATTACTGCAAAAGCCCGAAGCACAATTGCAACTTTGCTTTAATATTTATCCGAATAATTATAACACACGCATATAAACATTTCAATAAATCCCGCATCAGCACACAAAAATCCTGCACTCGCAGAGCGCAGGATTTTAAAGCTTTCAATTATTTATTTTTACATCTAAAAACTTTTTCACCTTTTCGGTCAACATAGCAGCAGATGATTCGAGTATTTTATCTTCTTCAAATATCATAACTGTAACCAAAAAGAACCAAGGGAAAAAGCCCACGCTGTAATTAAGAACAACATCAAATGTGAATACCGATGCAACAAAACCCGTTAAGAGAGTTAAAATCGAAAATACATACATTGCCTTCTGATTTTTCTTGATTTCTTTTATATGTTTGCATCTTGAAACGTAAATCAAAGCAGCGATAAAAAGCAAGCATCGAAAAACAAATTTATCTAAAAAATGAAACAACTCAACCGTTGAATCAACATTGAGAACCATACATCCGATTGACAGAACAGGTGCAATAATGACCAAAAGCATTCTCATTGTTTTTTCCAATGAAGTAAATTTTGTTTTTCCGCTTGAAATTATATATACAAAAATCAGGAACAAACCCGAACAAAAGTTAAGGGCAACATTAATTTCCAAAAAGAGAACAAGAGCGATTACGGAAACCGCAAGAATACATATTCTCACAATAATGTTTTTCAAAAAATAGTAAAGTATCGTTGATGCAACCATAACGCCGATAACGAAAGAGCCTTGAATAAGCTTTTCGTGCGGGTAAGCGTTAATATCTAAATAAAGGCACGGAAAAAACCAAGCTGCCCATATAATTGCCAGCAACAAGAATTTTTTCTTATCAATTAACTGCCTGATATTTCTTGTTTCTACATTTTTGTTTTTTTTCATTTTGTCACCTTTTATCAGCAATAAGGATCTAGAATGCAACACATATAGACTGCAAAATATATAATCGTTCCAACAGTAGTGCGATTATTGATTTCCACATTAAACGTAACGGGATTTTCATCTTTTCTTCTGTAAATGTCATACAAAACAAAAGCGAACAAAAGAATAAAGCAATGCCCGAACCATCTGACTATATCAGGCGAACCCGACAAAGCCGCAATAAACATAACAGGCAATAAGCCAATAACACAGAACCAGACAAACTTCTGAAGCTTATTACTGCCGGAGTCTTTTTTCATTTGTTTTAACGCATATCTGTACAACAGCACAGTAATCGGAGCTGAAACGATGAAATCATTCACGCCGACAAGCATATAATCCCCCAGGAATACGTATGCTCTTAACGTTTCATAAATCTGAGCCCACACAGCATTTACAGCGTTTGCTATAAAACCATTGCCTTCAACAAGAACTGCACTGAACATATCCGAAGAGCCGTCAACATATGATATCTTGTACAAGGCGTAATCATAGAATTCGGTAAATATACTCTCATCAAGCTTATGTCTTTCGACCATCAGCTTCATATATTCTTCGTAAGTTAATGCCACATTATCATCTTCATAAATAAGCATATAAACGAACAATACGCCTGATAACAGAACTGATATTGAGAATATGGTCAGATAAATTTTTCTGTCCTTTTTTTCTCGTGCAGCTTCCATCAACACCATTAATGCAAATATCGGAATAAACAAAACCATTGATGAAACGTGTATCAACAGCGCGAGAACAAACAGGACAGGAATAAACCATCTCAAAACCTTATTCCGCATAAACGCTATTAATGCCACAGCCAGATACAACCAGTTTGTATCCAACATTCCGAATCTGAATATATGAATCGAAAATGTTGCGGGACCTGTAATGAAGAACAAAACAAACACAAAGGCCAGTAATTTGTCTTTATTCTCAAAAGCATTTATAAATTTTCCCAACATAACGGAAACAACGAGTAAAAAGACAGTGTGAATAACGCCTAAATAAATATTCAGCGCTTCCGGTTCCGTTGAAGGGGAAACAGCATTGAATACGGCACCGGGCAAAAGCTTTGTACAAAAGCCCAGACTGTAATCAACAAGGTAATAATGATATGTAAGACGGTCAACTCCGGGAAAAGCAAAACCTTTTACAAAAACAAAATTATACGCAAACATAAATAAAAAAATGAATATGGCGTATTTATTTTTTTCTATAAAATTTTTCGAATTAATTTTCATATTTACACCTTTAATAGTTAATTCGCTTTTCCTCAACAACCAACGGTTTTTCACCCGAATTTTTTATAGTAAAAATCAAAAATTCTGCTACAAGTGACATAAATATCAGAATAAAGAGCAACAAAAGAACAATAACTCTGAGCAAAATACTGTTGCTGATTTCCATTGCAGATAATTCCTGTACCCGCGGCAGGAAGAATACAAAAAATTCAACTGCCTGTGCAATCATTCCGAGTACGCTCACCAAAACGCATCTTCGCGGAATGTTTACAGAATACTGAACTATACCGCACATAGCAAACTCGTAGTATTTTTTTAAGTTGAACTTTGATTTACCTACTTTACGGGCATCCTGAACATAATAAACCTTATCGATTTTACCGGCATATTCAAGAATCATTCCACGCAAAAACGGAGTATTCGTCTTTATTTTTTTAAGAATATCAACAAAACTTCTGTCAAACAGCTCGAATTCAGTTGCGTGAAGATGAATTTTAACACCAAAGACATAAATTATAATATAATAGAAAACCGTTCTGAGAAAATACAAAAGTTTATTTTCATGGCTTTTGCTTTTAACACCCAAAACAACCTGTGCACCTTTTTCCCATTTTTCAATAAACTGCGGAATTACTTCAGGTGGATTCTGCAAATCGGCGTGAAGTATAAATGCACAGTCGCCTTTAGCTTGTTGCATAGAATAAAATGTATTTTTAAGATATCCGCAATTTTTGCTATAGAAAACTGCCTTTACATGGCTATGTTCCCCGGCAAGACTTTCTATTGCTTCACGGGTACCGTCAGTAGAGCCGTCATCAAAAAACACCAGCTCATAATTATATTTTTCAAGTCCTCGAAAAACATCATCAACACGTTGATATATTTCATCAATCATTTTGACTTCGTTATATATGGGTACTACAACTGAAACCAGTTTTTTGTCAGTGCTCATATTGTTCCACCTATCATTTTTTTAAATCATATTTTTTCAATATGCTCGGATACGCGTGTGAATACCACACAACGTACAAAAATTCCTTTAAAGCAGAGAAACCGTCAACAAAAAAATGTATCGGACCTTTTAAAGAAATTGAATGAAGACCGCTTAATATTGTCTGTTTTGCAAATTCAAAAGACTTTTCGCCTGAAGAATAGGCAGACTTGCTTGTAAAGCCTTTCCAATGGAACCAGCTTCTTATTACACGCAAATCAGTAGTCGGGACGTTTGAAAGATTTACACCTACACTTTCGGTAGCTACCACTTTAATTAAATCTTCCAGTTTATTTGCCTGCTTATAAAAGCCTTTTTCAATCATTTTATCATACAATTCAGTTCCCGGTAACGGAGTGAAATGATACACAGGTGTAAGGTTTGCTCCGCAGGTATCTATAAGCTGAGCAGTATCTCTTAATTGCTCAGCTGTTTCATCGGGGAAACCTACAATAAATGAACCTATTCCTGTTATACCGATTTTTCTGAGAATTTCAAAAGTCGGCTTCACTTTATTTATATCAATATTTTTGTGTATTTTCTTAAGCATTTCTTCGTTACCTGTCTCTATTCCGAAGAATATCCAACGGCAACCGGCATCATACATAGTCTGATAATCTTCTTCATCGAACATTCCGATTCTTAACTCAACACCCCAATGGAAGTCAAGGTTGTTATCGTGAACTCTCTGACAAAAATCCTGCATATCAGATTTTTTAACACACCAGAGTTCATCGGAAAAGAAAACACCGTCAAGTCCGTGATTATCAATGAGATATTTTATTTCTTCCATAACATATTCGTTAGGTCTTTTTCTGTGCGTGCTCTTATGGAAATTAACGTTGGAGCAAAAAGCACATCTGCAGGGACAACCCTTTGATGAGTAAATATACATCATCCTGTTACAACCCAGATATGTCTGCATATATTTCGGCACATCGAGCAAAGACCAGTCGGAAACAGGCATTTCCCTTAAATCGGCAAACGGACGACAGGGAGTTGTAACTATCTTACCGTCTTTTTTGTATACAAGTCCGGGTACATCAAAAGGACTGCGATTATTTTCATAAGCATCCGCAAGTTCTTTCCATGTTATTTCACCCTCACCATATGAAACGAAATCCACATAGTCTTTATCTAAAACCAAATCCGTCTGCATTGACGGCATCTGACCGCCCCAAACAACTGGCAAACCGTGTTTTTTTGAGTATTTTGACACATAAATTGCATCTTTTACGCCTCGTGAAGACATAACGGAAATGCCTACTATCTGTGGTTTGAATTCTTCAAAAACCTTATGTATTTTCGTTTTATCATCACACCTGTCATAAATTTTAACATCGTGACCGTGCTGTTTAAGATATGTTCCTATCGATAACAATCCCAATGGATTGGATAATGCACGTGTATAATATCCCACGGAAGGGAATACCAGCAAAACTCTCATAAGTTCTCTCTTTCCGAAACGCTTTCGTCTCACTTAAACAAGTTGTTTTTTATTAATCTCAATCCATACTTCACGTAATTCATCAGAACTTTGGGTCTGACGATACATCCGTACAACTTTTTCAGAATATACTTGGGTCGCAAGTAGAATTTAAGAAGATATTTTTTCTTTAATTCTTTTATTTCATCCATAGGCACTGTAGCCGTGCCTATTGTATTGGGTGAGAAAATATCATTACCCCAGGCTTCACTTTTTATTGTTTTATATTTTTCACACTCATTATATAACCCCGTACCGAAGTAGGGCATCGCCACATGAATTTCTATAAAATCAGGGTCAATTTCAAAAATAAATTTCAACGTATTGATTGTATCTTCCCTTGTTTCCCACGGAAATCCAATCATAAAAAAGCCGAAAAGAGGAAGTCCGACTTCTTTTATCATCTTTGCGGCATTCAGATTATCTTCAACACAAGTGCCTTTTTTTATAAGCTTCAAGGTTTTTTCGTTACCGCTTTCAAAACCCACCGCTATCATAAAGCAACCGGCTTTTTTCAGCTTTTCAAGCAACTGTCTGTTTATGGGCTTAACTCTGGAATTAACCGTAAACTCTATTTTTCCGTATAAATCAGAATTTATTATTCTGTCACAGATAGCTTCTGCCCATTCTGTTTCAATTGTAAACGTATCCGCTTTTAAAAAGAAATTTTTGATTCCGTATTTATGGTAACACTCCGATATTTCGGAAAATATATTTTCAACGCTGCGTTTTCTTATCCTTTTACCTGAAATAATGGGAGTCATACAGTAAATGCAGTTAGCGGGACAACCTTTTGAAACCTGAATTGTTGCCATAGGCTCACCCGTATCAGGTCTTACGTATAACGCATTATTCATAAGATCTCTTGCAGGAAAAGGAATATCATCCAGATTATCCTGCCAGACACCAAAAGTTGTTTTCTTAAAAACGTCGCCGTCTTTATAAACAATCCCGGGAATTTCTGCAATATTGCCTTCATTTCTGAAAATATTGTTCACCAATTCACCGATTGTAGTTTCTATTTCACCGCCGAGCAAATAGTTGATATTAGTTAAGTCAAGAGATTTAAGATTTTCATCTGAAATATTGAAAAAAATTGCACCTTTGAGAATAAACTCACATTTATGAAAACTGCAAATCCAATTAACAAACTCGATATCGGAAATAATTGTTGCGTTAGTTATACTGATGATTATAAGGTCCGGGGAAAATTCTCGGATATCTTTTTCAACTTCGGCAATATCCGCTTTTTCAGTCTGGTAATCCCTGAGAAAAACACTGTAACCGGAGTTACGCAGACTAGCCGCGGCGTAACCGATATCATTGCAAGCGTGAACCGAGCTTGCCGCAGAATCATCTATATTGCTCTGGCAGCGGTCTTCGCTTCTTTGAAAAATTCTTCCCGGAGGAAATATCAGCATAACCCTGTTCATCTTTTTCACCTAACTCAAAAATCCTATTACTTCTGTTAAATCCGTTTTGGTATTGATATTAAACTCTCTGTCGGCAACGTAAAAAGCAATACCGCGCTTGCCGTTACTTGATAAAAAGTTCATAAAATCGCACAACTCATTGGGCGTATTGTTCTTCTCATCATAAATTTCTTTCAATAATTCAATAACGTCTTTTCTGAAAACACAAAAACCTGTACCCTTCAGATTATTTGTTATATGTTTTGGTTTTTCGGTGCATTTTTCAATGACCATATTTTCATCAATTTCAACGGAATAGTTGGCTTTAATTTTCTGCGGATCTTCTTCACAAGTGATACCGCAGTAATAATCATAACTCTCAGCATCAATAATTTTCCTGATATCATCCGCTCTGAACCCAACAAATATTTCATCCGCCAATTGCAGAATAACGTCATCAGCTTCAGCAACCTTAAGTGCTTGTATCATAGCATTTATTAAGCCGATCTGCTCTGCCTGACGAGCGTAGTTTATGTTTAAACCCTTGTAATCTTTACCGATAGTATTCTTTATCATTTCGGCGTCTTTGCCCACAACCACAAATACGTCACTCACGTTTAAATTAATTAAGTTGTCAAGGGCAAACTCAATCAAACGGATATTATTTACTTTTTCCATTACCTTGCAACGGTCTTCACCCAGACTTTTTTTCAGACGTGTGCCGTCACCTGCCGCCAAAATTATTCCTATCATTCCTGTGCCTCTTTAATTCTTACAAATATTTACGGCATATTTTATCAATTTCAAAATATACCCGTTCTTCATCAATTACGGTAAGTTGTCTGCCCTTCATAAGGAACTTTCCGCCAACCATAACAGACTCGACCTCCGAGCCGTTTGCAGAATAACAAAGTGACGAAACTACATTGTTATTCGGGAAAAGGGAATTCGCCTTAAGGTCAACAAAAATCAAATCAGCCTTGCTGCCTTCGCGGATGATGCCGATTTCGTCTTTCATACCCAAAGCCTTTGCAGGATTGATACTTACACTTTTTAAAACTTCGGTAGCAGAAAGAGTTGTTGCATCTTCTTTTTTCGCTTTATGAATCAATGAGAAAATATTCATTTCTCTGAACATATTCAAAGTATTATTGCTTGCTGCACTGTCGGTTCCCAGACAAACGTTGACTCCTTCTCGCAGCATCTCGCTGACAGGAGCAATGCCGTTACAGAGTTTAGCGTTGCTTGAAGGATTTGTTGCAACGTTCACTTTTCTGTTTCTGAGTATGTCTATATCGTTACTGTTAAGTTTTACGCAGTGAGCAGCAATTGTTTTTTCATCGAGAAAGCCTGAACTTTCCAGAAAATCCACAGGTGTTTTACCGTACTTTTCAAGACAATCATCAACTTCTTTTTTGCTTTCAGACATATGAATATGTTTGAGCATATTACGCTTTTCAGCCTCATCAGCAACCTGTGAAAGCATCTTTTCCGAACAAGCATACACCGAGTGAGGTGATAAAACGAATTTTATCAAATCGCTTTCATACTTTTCCTGTTCTTCCAAAGCTTTAGAGAAATCGCCGTCCTTCTCATACAGATCTTCGCCACGGATGCACTTCCCCATAAATGCACGCATACCCGAATCCATTGCAGCCTGAGCACATTCATTTTCACAAATATGCATATCAAGGTACGATGTAGTACCCGTTCTGAGCATCTCAATGCAACCGAGCATAGTTCCCCAATAAAAATCGTCTTTATTGAGTTTTGATTCAATTGGCAAAATTCTGTCAAACAACCAGTTGTTAAACGGAAGGTCATCCGCGGAATTCTTCATAAAATTCATATACACATGTGTGTGCAGATTTATGAGACCGGGCATTATAAGCTTATTCTCAGCATCAGTAACCTCACATAACTCAGCATCTTCCGGAGTAATTCCGCCGATTTTCTCTATTACGGAGTTATTAATTAAAAGTTCTTTTTGCTCTAAAGAATATTCGGTTCCGTTCCATAATAACAACGTGCCGTTTTTTATTAAATGCTTCATATTCAATCTCTCTGTCGAACTTTTTTAACTAATTTTTGTCTATCCTACATTATAACATACACATTTATATTTTTCAATAAAATTAACAATAGTTTTGATACATATATAATGTTGAAATTTCATTCGCCCAATCTGACAGCCGCTTCAAGAGCAATTTTTATCATATCCGTAAAAGAATTCTCTCTTTCTTCCACGGTGTTCCCGGGACAATCAGGTACCAACGGAAGGTCTGACACAGTGCATATAGCAAGAGCTCTTTTTTTGCTGTGCATTGCATTAAGATACAAGCCTGCCGCTTCCATTTCCACAGCAATGCATCCCCTGTCCGCCCAAATTTTATTGGCATTTTCATCAAGGTTATAAAACGAATCCGTGGTGTAAAGCTTTCCTGTTTGAGTTTTTATACCCATTTCACCTGCAATTTTTATTGCACAATCCATTAACTCACGGGAACAAACGGGAGTTACGCCGCCAAATTGATTAATATATGCGGAATCAGTATCAGCACAGGTACCGATAATAACGTCGCGCAATTCAAGTTTTTCGTTCAATGCACCGCAGGTACCTATGCGTATTATATTCTTCACTTCAAAGAAATTAAACAGCTCGTATGCGTAAATAGCTATGGACGGTATGCCCATTCCGCTTGCCATAACAGAAACCTTATGACCTTTGTAAAAGCCTGTGTAGCCCTGTATTCCGCGCACATTGTTAACCAGTACGGGATTATCCAGAAATGTGTGTGCTATCATCTTTGCGCGAAGCGGATCACCCGGCATAAGCACCGTTTCGGCGAATCCGATTTCATTCAATAATTTTATCTGTGCAGTATTTTTCATAAAAATATTATCACTCTTTAAAAAATAATCCGTCAGCATATACCGGAATATCACACTTCCGTGCATACACTCCACACCAGTATAATTATACCACGCCATTCTCAATAATTCAACAAATTATGATGTTTTGTAGGGCTTTCAATAATTTAACAAATAACCATTATGATAAAAACAAAATTATACCCAACTTACCGATGCTGAAAAGAATATTTCTGACAGTGAAAGTGTACTAAAAAATTTATCCGACAGCTTTGATGAACTGATTTCCCGGGCTGAGCTTTATGATGAAGCGAGCTTTGAAAAGAAGAAAATGATTGTGAATTGTCTGATAAAACGGGTTGAGGCAAGCAGAGGATATAAGCTGAAAGTTGAGTTTAACATTGACTTTGAGCAGTTTATGGCGGGAATTGATAAGGTGGCATAAAAAAGCCCGCTCAAAAAGCGGGCAAAAAATAATTACTCAGTATGTTGTGGTGGAACCGGTCGGGAGCGAACCGATGACCTTTTGAATGCCGGTCAAGCACTCTACCGATTTGACGGATAAACATCCCCAAATATAAGTTTATGACAATATTTCGTATTCAAAAAAACACCCGTATCGCTTTTGTTCTTCTTTTACATCTTCAAGGATTTGAATTATCTTTACAAAATACTCTTGCAAATCTTTTGCCATGGTTTCAGAACCAATAATCGTTGCTTTAAAGAAACGAGGTTCAGTCATTAAATCCCAAAAATCATCCAAATTTCTTCCATACCACTCAGGGAAATCAAATGCAATTCTTATTCTTTCGTGAAAATCTCGTATATATTTACAATCAGTTAAATCCAATATAATTTTCTCTATCTCATCCATTATATATCACTCCTTTTTAAACTATTTCATAAAATCTTCTGTAATGGTCATATGTAACGAAAATTATCTCATTATTTGAATACACAATACTTCTGTTGTTTATGTAATTGAACAAAATCGAGCTTGAAAATCCGGGTTTTAATGAAATATTTTCTTACGAAAAATGTGAAATAATCCTGAGGGTTTATGAAATTTTCTGATGAATCAGAAAGTGAAATAAAATTCGCCATAAAAATCATATGCGTCAGCATATTTCACACAAGAAGTGTATTTCATATCGAAGATATTTCACTATCCGACTGGCGAATTTCATTGAAAAAACCACTTCCGAAGAAGTGGTTTTTTCTGGTGGAGACGGTGGGGATCGAACCGATGACCTCTTGAATGCCATTCAAGCGCTCTCCCGAAATGACGGGTAAGCAATCCCAAATTTAAGATAAAATTTCATATTCAAAGACTAAACCATAACTATTCTGTTCACATTTAGCTCTTTCAAATATTTTTATAATACTTTCAAAATATTCCTGCAATTCTTTCGTCATAGTATCTACACCAATCACTGTTATATGTGCTGACCAAGGTTCGCTCAACAAATCCCACAACGCACTCAAATTAGCACCGTACCATTCAGGAAAGTCAAATGCAACACGTATTCTCTCGTGAAAATCTCGAATATATTTACAATCAGTTAAATCCAAGGTGATTTTTTCTATCTCATCCATTGTATATCACTCCTTTTTAAACGATTTCATAAAATCTTCTGTAATGGTCATATGTAACGAAAATCAATCCATCATTTGAGTACAATATTCTTTGCTTATTTCTTTTACCGGAAGTGTAATTTATATCGGCTTCATACCATATTCTTCCTGTTGGCAAATGATTATCATCGTTATAATACACACCCTTAGCAAGCATCTTTCCTGGAGCAAATGCAAATAAATTTTTACCTTTTTTCCATCCCAGTGCCATAGCCTCCTGATATGTAATATAATAATCCGGCAAAGATTTAAAACAAAACAGATGGAAATCTGCACCATCTTGCTTTTTGTCAGTTGCCATTCCATGTAATATAGTTTTTACTTTTTCTATAAAACAACGACAATGAGGATGCCATACTTTTAGTTTAATAACTTTATCAGGAACTGATAAATGATAGATGTGCCCATGCTCTTTATCACAATCCACACAAACCTTAAGGTCATCCTCACTCAACCTATTTTTCCATTTAGTACTTTCTCCGTAAATATTTATAATTTTTATCCTCTCATTTGTGTTTTTTGTAGAACATTTGTTCTGTTAGTGCTATTGTAACACACATTTTTGAGGATTTCAACCCAATTGGAAAGTTTTTTTATTTTTTATAAATTGCGGCAGAGTTGGAGAATTAATTTCCGCTTGTGCGTAGTACAATTTCGTTACTGTAAAGAATCACAGCGAAGCTGTGTATAGCATCAATTCCAAAGGAATTGCATATCACCAAAACGTAGTTTTGTATATCATCATTGCGAAAGTTTTTTATACACGCTTCGCGTGATGATATGCAGTCCTGACGGACTAATGTGATACAACAATGGCAAATTTGCCATTGTTGATGATATACCATTGCTTTCGCAATGGATAAAAAAATCCTCGTTCCGAAGAACGAGGATTTTTTGGTGGAGACGGTCGGGATCGAACCGATGACCTCTTGAATGCCATTCAAGCGCTCTCCCAGCTGAGCTACGCCCCCGTATTGAGATATAAATTAATAGTTGAATTTGACGAAGCGACTGCATCACAACTTCATTTTTCTGTAAGAGTATAGCATTTAAAAGTTGTTTCGTCAAGGGAAAACCTGCATTTTTAAACAAAAATTTTGTTAACTTTTTGTTTATATTACTATGTAGTTTTTACTGTAAATTATTTACAAATTTGTTTCAATTATGATATAATTACCTGTGTCTGAACTAAATCTTTTCTGAAAGGATTGTTTTTATGAAAATCTCAAAAAAGTTGATTGCGTTGCTTCTCGTTGTTGTAATGCTTTCAAGCACTCTTTGCGCGAGTGTAAACGCTATTGACTGGGGCGGTCACACTCCTTATGTACCCGTAGATGATGATGTACTTCCCACCATTATCGTTCCCGGTTTGTTCCAGAGCGAAACCAAGTATTACGTTGACGGCAAAGAAGCTCTTAACGCAGACGGCGAACCCTATGCTATGCCCTTCTTTATGGACACTACTACTGAAATAGTAGGTGCAGCTGTTACTGAAGCGCTTGTACCCATCGCTGAACTTCTTATTAATCAGGAAGATAAAGATGCTATGGCTGCAAAAGCTGTTGCCAATGTACTTTGCGAAACCCTTATGGGCAAACAGAAGCTTGACGAAACCGGTCATTTCATCAACGATATACGCGCTACTGAATACAATGATTCTTTCTATGATCTTTCCGATTATGACAAGGAAACTGTTCTTGACCATTTCCCGATGGAATACTACATCGAGCACGCAGGTGCAGATAAACTCTATGTTTTCTCTTACGCTTCACTTGACAATATGATCGACATAGCCAACAGACTTTATGACTACATTCAGTTTGTAAAAGAAGATTCCGGCTATGACAAGGTTAATATTGTTCCCATCAGCCAGGGCGGTTCCGTTGCAAATGCTCTTATGGAAATCTACAACGAAAAAGATCGTTCACTTGCTGAAGATATCAACAAAATGGTATTTGCAGTTCCTGCACTTAACGGCTCAACACTTGTTGGTGAAATTCTTGAGTTTGGTCTTATCGACGAAGACAACGAGCTTTACTGTGAAATGCTCCCTGCTCTTTTAGGCGAAGATAATATGTTAAGCTATGTAATAAACATCGTATTACGTATTATGCCCAATGCTGATTTACACACCATTCTTGATGTTGTTTTTGATACATTCATCAGCGAGTATGCAGGTTATTCAACTTCTCTCTGGGGTCTTTGTCCCACAGAAAACTATCCCGGCGCCCGTGAAAAATATCTTATGGCTGAAGGTATGGAGCAGATCAGAGAGCAGACAGATTGGTTCTATCAATCACAGCTCAATTCCGACGCCAATATTCTTAAGGCTGTAGAAGACGGCGTTCAGGTTTATGATATCGTTGACTACAACAAACCCCTTGTTCACATTGTTGATTCTTGGGATATTCCCGCAGACGGCATTATTCAGGTTGACTCAACTTCAATGGGTGCTTATGCGGCAGGTAACGATGTTGAACTCCCTGCGGACTATGTTCCTACACACTCTAACTGCACAGATCCCGAAAACCACAATCATAAAGACCCCAACAATCTTATTGATCCCTGTACAGGACTTCTTCCCGAAACAACCTTCTACTTCGTTGACCAGTCCCATGAAAGCTCTGCTTCCAACGACGTGTTTATGAAACTTGCTTCCGCAATCCTTATGGACTCTAACTTCACAAGTGTTCATTCTTATCCTGACGTATTCCCTCAATTCAATACAGGCAGAAATACAAAGGGCATTGCAAAGGATGCTGAAGAATACAGAAGCTTCGACACAAGCATTCTTAACGATGAAGACAAGCTTGAACTTGAAGAAGCCATCGTTCAGGTTGAAATGATGCTGGATAACACAATTGTTGACACCAGAGAAGTTGAAGCTGCCAAAGTAAGATTCAACGCAATCAAAGACAGAGTTGACTGGATTGCAGAAAACAACGGCGACTATGACGCTCCGCTCCCCGAAAAAGAAAATACCGCATATCTCGATTTCAGTTATCTTCTTAAAGATATTTTTGAAATTCTCGGCGATATTCTCTTTAAATACTTCGGCGGCGCAGGCTTCAGTGAAATCTTATAATAAGTTTAAAGCATAAAAAATCGGAGTTCTTAATGAACTCCGATTTTTATTTTTTATTTATTTTTCAATAAGCATCATATTAACAAGACCGGGGTTATCGGTTATGATTCCGTCAACACCTGCTTGAATAAGCTTCTTAACGGTCTCAGGCTTATTGACAGTCCAGGGATTGACCTGTAAACCGGCTTCATGGGCCTTTTTGACGTAACGCTTTGTTGCATAAGCATAGTATGGATGTAATGCATCCGCACCAATTTCATGTGCAAAACTGATAGGTTTCAAAGATATTTTGAAGCCTGTTGTTTTATCAGGACTGTAAAGAATACCCGTTTTGCAGTTTTTATCGATTTTTTTACAAACCACAAGTATCGCAGGATCAAAACTTGATATAAGAAGCTTATCAAACAACCCGTGATTTTTAACTGCATCAATCGTCTTCTGAGCAAGCTCCGTTCCGGCTTCGCCGTAACGTTCGCTCTTAAGCTCAATATCGAGAACCTTCATATTCTCGCCCATTTTTTTGCTCAATTCCAAAAACTCGTCAAGGGTGGGTATCTTAACACCTTCAAATTCATCACCCTTGTATTTACCGAAATCGTATGAACGGAGCTGTTCCAAAGTCATATCTTTAATGGCTCCCTGTCCGTTCGAGGTTTCGTCAATGGTAAAGTTATGGCACACAACGGGTATCCCGTCTTTTGTAAGATGGATATCTGTTTCGAACCCGTCGCAACCTATTTCCATAGATTTCTGAAAAGCCACAATTGTGTTCTGCGGTGCTACAAGGTTAGCACCCCTGTGAGATATTACGTTACACGTTGCCATAAAACCGCCTCATTTTCCTAAAAATAAACCTCAGCCGATACCTGCACCGACAGTAATAATACCGCCTAAGGTACCTGCAATAAGCGCAATTTTTTTCTTAACCATATCATCAGCATCCCAGATGTAACAAAGGTCATTCCACAGCGACTTGCCCACAATGTCGTTATATGTAAGGCAGAACGTCTCGTAATTGCCTGTTGCTTCATCGATATCAAAAACACGCACGCCACGGGTTCTGTTGCCGTAACAACGGAAGGATGCACAAGATGTCTGAACAAAGTCTATACCGTCAACAACACCTGTAAAGCAATTCTGATGATCGTGACCAAAAACGACTGCCTTAATGTCACCACATTCCTTCATTGCTTCCATCTGACCTGTTTTCTGACTGACAGCTGAAACATATTCACCCAAAACGCCTTTGCATTCAGGCTTTAACTTGAAGTATTTGTTGTCGGGTCCTTTCACTGCCCCTGCTTCTTCGGGGGAACATTCTTCTATAAGCTCCATTGTTTCAAGCATAGGTATATGCTGGAACATAAGCGAAGGAACGGGAACACCGCCGTTCTTCTCTTTTAGAGCGGCACTTGTTTTTCTGTACCACTCGACAGCTTCCGGTTTTACATACTCGAAGCATTTATCCTGCTCTTTATCATGCCACGCAGAGTCAAGCATCCATATATTAAACTTAATCTGCTTTCCGTCTTCAGAATATATCGGAATATTATATGTGTCACAGTCGCCGCTCTCTGTACCGTCAAGTCCAACATTGCAGCTGTACCGTCTGTAAAATTCCGCCTGTTCATCCTTTGTCATTCGGTTACGGTCATCGTGGTTGCCGTAAATCATTGCAAACGGAATTTTTCGTTCTTCTATAGGTGATACGAGCTTATCTATAGCAACACCCATTGCCTTCATTTCACTGGGTTTGTCTTTTACGAAAAGCGGTGTCCACAACTCGCAATCGTTAAGGTGATTGCCTAAAATATTATCGCCCGTAAGGACAATCAAATCGGGTTTCACATCGTCATATGCTTTGTTGAGCATACGCATCATTGTGTGGCGCACATGCTGAAGGTCCTGTGCATCACTGACCTGCAAAATCCTGAATTTGCCGTTTTTGAATTTTAATTGCATTTATATCACCTATCCTAATGCAGGAATCATAGATTGTGCCACACCGAAATAAACAAGAAGTGACACGGCATCAACTATGGTTGTAATAAAAGGGCTCGCCATAACTGCAGGGTCAAGCTTTAATATCTTTGCAACTATAGGTAAAACACATCCTATAATTTTAGCACATATAACCGTCGCACAAAGCGTAAGAGCGACTACGAGCGCAACAAGTTGGTCAACACCGTCAGTATGAAGAAGCATACGGTCAATTAACATCATCTTTGCGAAACAGGCTATCGCAAGGGATACACCGCAAAGGATTGAAACACGCACTTCTTTCCACATCACCTTAAGAACGTCCTTTGCTTCCACTTCCCCCAAAGAAAGTCCACGGATAACCGTAACAGAAGCCTGACTACCCGAGTTACCGCCGGTTCCCATAAGCATCGGAATATATGCTGTAAGAATAACAACCTTTGAGAGTGCGTCTTCAAAGGATGAAATTATAATGCCCGTAAATGTTGCAGAAAGCATAAGCAATAAAAGCCATGGAATACGAACCTTCCACAAATCCCATACCGATGTTTTAAGGTACGGTTTGTCATTAGGGGCAATAGCTGCCATTTTCTGGAAGTCCTCTTCTGCTTCCTCCTGAATAACGTCAATAGCATCGTCAACGGTTACGATACCGACAATGCATTGCTCTTTATCAAGTACAGGTATGGTAAGAACATCATACTTGTTAAACAGCTGTGCAACCTCTTCTTTATCGGTACCCGTTGTTACAGTTATGGGGTTATCGTCCATAACGTCGGTAATCAGTTCATCGTCATCACAAGTGAGAAGATCCATAGCACTGACTGTACCGAGAAGCTTGTGCTTTTCTATAACATAACAGGTGTTAACCGTTACGGAATATTCACCTTTTGATTTGATTTTTTTGAGCGCATCACCAATAGTCATAGCAGGATGAAGACTGATGTACTCAATTGTCATAAGACTGCCTGCAGTATCCTCGGGATAATTGAGAATAATATTTATGGCATTGCGTTTGTCACCTGCTGCAAGGAGCATTTTTTCAACCACATTGGCAGGCATTTCTTCGATAATATCAACCGTATCATCTATGAACATATCGTCCATAATATTTTTTAATTCGCTGTCTGTAAATGCTTCCACAAGCACCTGATCCTGCTCCGCATCAAGATATGTGAAAACCATTGCCGCACTCTCTTTAGGAATAAGTCTGAAAAGTAAAACCATCTGCTTTTCTTCAAATTCCGGAAGCAAGTTAGCAATATCGACAGGGTTCATTGTGTCAAATATGCTTTTGATTGCTTTATATTGTTTTTCTTCCAAAAGCCTTTCAAAAACTTCTCTTGTCATTTTCCGTTCCTCCTTTGTTTTTGCGACGCAACCGGGAAACACGCGTCACTTTTACGCAGAATCAGGTAACGGGGGAATGCAAATAAAAAACCGAATCTTAAGCAAAGACTTAAGACCCAGCGATAATCACGTTAACACACTTATACCGTAATACAAAGTATGTTGTTGAAAAACTTATTCAACGTCTGTGTAACAGTACTGTTCACACAGATCGTTCATATCGCCGTTTTTATAAAAGATGCTACTTCGCCCATGTCCGCTACTGCCTGAATCCATCGTACTGTCACACTCCTTATTATAAAAATTAAAATGCGGGTTATTACTCAAAACCCACATTTTAATATACCGCAACTTAAAGTCTTTGTCAAGGAAATATAGGAGTAAAAGGAACAAAAAATAAAGGGAGTCTTACGACTCCCTGAAATTTGTTATTAGCCTATAAGTGCACCGATAAGCATCATAATCCATTCCCAGAATGCGAGAAGACCATTGTACTGGGCAGTTCTTCTCTGACCGCAAACTTTACATACATTATCTGCTTTTTTTGCATCTTCGCCAAGTGTAGTGTGAGCACCTTTTTCAGCCTGACCATCGCATTCTGCGCAATCACGCCAGTGGTCTGTGCCGCTGTACTTGTAATCGCCGATAGGATTGTGGTCAACAACAAGAAGTGCTTCGTTTGAATAAGCGTAACCGCCTACCGCGTTAGCAGCAAAATATCTGATGGAAGCGCCGTTTTCTTCTTTATCGAGCGGCTCGCCGTCGTAAGGAATCCAATCGCCGCCTTCATATTTAATCTCCCAACCCTGGGCATAAACATTACCTGTAATTTCGGGAGCATCAATATTGATAGTCTTACCGGGACAGATTCTTACCTTTACGGGAATCTCGGTATCAATCGTAGGAATAGCCGCTGCAGAAGCGAAACAAGCAAATACGCCGAAAAGAAGGCATACGCTTAAAATTACGGATAAAACTTTCTTAGTCATATCTAAAAGCATCCTTTCAATACTACATTTTTTTATATTTTAACATCTATATACAAAAAATGCAAGTATTTTGTTTAATTTATAAAAATTAAATGTTTGTTTCACACAAAATAAGAACTATTCAATCCTGACTCTGATTGAATCGGCGCGTGCAATACTTCTCTTGATTTTAGGTTTAGTGTGCGTGGGTTTGGTGATTTACGAACCCCGAAGCGTACAATGGTACGCGAGTTGTGGGTGAGTAAATCGACAAAGGCGCGTGCAATACCCCTTTTGATTTAAGTCTTAGTGTGCGTGGATTTGGTGATTTACGAACCCCGAAGCGTACAATGGTACGCGAGTTGTGGGTGAGTAAATCGACAAAGGCGCGTGCAATAAGGCTTAAATCCACCAGGCATCTGTCAGACCTTCTTTTATTATGCATTTTTTAAGAAGGGCAACAGCTTTTTCAAGACCTTCGTTCTGACTCATAAGAGAATCTTCATGTTCAATAGAAACGGCGTAATCATAGCCGACCATACGAAGATTACTGATGACATCGCGCCAGTAAGTTTCACCGTTACCGAAACCAACGGAACGGAAAATCCATGAACGGTTAATTTCATCAGCGTAAGATTTTGTGTCAAGAACACCGTTCACACCTGTATTAAGAGCATCAATTTTTGTATCTTTGGCGTGGAAGTGGAAAATGGCACCTTCTTTGCCCAAAGCACGTATTACGGCTATGGGGTCCATACCCTGCCAGATCAAATGTGACAAGTCAAGGTTTGCGCCGATTTCCTTACCGACTGCGGCACGAAGCTTCAAAAGGCTTTCAGTATTGTAAACACAAAAGCCGGGATGAAGCTCAAGTGCGATTTTATCAACACCGTGAGCGGTACTGAATTCAACAAATTCTTTCCAATAAGGAATCAAAACCTCATTCCACTGATATTCAAGAATTTCTCCGAAATCATTGGGCCAGGGACATGTAACCCAGTTGGGATACCTTGAGTTTTCACAGTCGCCGGGACAACCGGAGAAGGTATTAATCTGATGAACGCCCAATTTCTCCGCAAGAAGAACTGCTTTTCGCATATCTTCATCATAGCTCTTTGCAATTTCCTTGTTGGGGTGCACGGGGTTGCCGTGACAGCTCAGGGCACTGATTTCCACATTATATTTTTTGAGAAGCGCCTTAAAATCTTCAAGAGCTTTTTCATCGTTAAGTAATACATCGGGATCAGCATGAGCTTTGCCGGGGAAGCCGCCGCAACCGATTTCAACCATTTCAAGACCGAGAGAAGAGAAATATTTTAACGCTTCTTCCAAAGAAACGGTACCAAGCAAGTTTGTTAATACACCAAGTTTCATAATCTACCTCTTATTTAAAGTTTTCTTCAAGCCATTTGTAGCTTCTTGTTATGTCTTCAAGTCCTGTGGGTACAGGATCATCGTTTTCAAGAATAACCCAATCAAGACCGATAGCATTAACACCTTCAACAACTTTAGAAAGGTCATTTTCGCCTTCACCGAGTGCGGTGGGTTTTCTGCCTACACCGTCTTTGATATGAATAAGAACAATTTTTTCTTTGTTCTCTTTAAGATATTCTACGTTATCAACACCTGCACAGAAGCTCCAATATGTATCAACCTCAAGCTTACAACCATCTTCAGAAATAATATCCATGGCATTTTTGCCATCTTTGATATCTGTAAACTCTTCTGTATGATTATGATAATATGTGTCCATTCCGTTCTCACGGGCAACAACACCTGCCGCACCAAGAACAGAGCCTGTGTTTTTAGCTTCTTCATAAGTGTTGTGCGGTGCTCCGCCTACACCTATGTATTTTGCACCGAGTGCTTTTGCGAAGGCTATTGTTTCATCAAGCTTTTCAGGTTCAAAATCGTCAAGCCCCATATGAGAGCCTACGATTTCAAGTCCTAATTCTTCGCATCTTTTACGAAGAACGTCTGCATCAAGGTCAAAATAACCTGCGAACTCAACGCCGTCAAAGCCGATTTCTTTAACCTTGCCGAGAATCTCAAGCATATCGTCACCATTCTTAATATGGTCACGAACGGAATATAACTGTACTGCAAATTTCATTTGTTTTTCTCCTTGGGATTAGTATAAATAATAAGAATCTTATTTCAGATAAAATTTGTTCAGAGTGCAATTTTGTGTAATGGTGCTGCATGAAGATACTGCCCCAAACACAAAACTGTGCTATGGGCGAATTTAATCAAAATAAACGGGTTTTCCTGTTTTTGCAGATTCATATATCGCTTCAAGAATCCTTGTTACAACCAGCGCCTGTTCCGGAAGAACAACGGGATCCGTGTCATTTCTGATTGCATCAATCCATCTTGCTGCTTCAACTTCTGCGGGAGAACCGTCACGTCTGCCCTCAAAGAAAGCTGCACCACCTGCTCTGAGATTTGGTTTTTCAATGCACTGACGTTGATTTTTAATGTAATTGAGACGTGCTTCGTCATTAAGGGTATCAGCACCGCCCTTATCACCGCAAATCATATAGCAGGCTTCATTAGGCTCTGCAATATTAAGTGCCCAGCTTGATTCAAGGTTGATAACCGCACCGTTTTTCATTTTAATAAAACCGAAAGCAGAATCTTCAACAGTGAACTTTTCAGGGTCCCATTCTCCCCAGGCATTACCCTGGTCTGTCTGGTCTGCAAGTTTTCTGAAGGTCTGACCTACAACCATTTCGGGCTCATAGTTATCCATAACCCAAAGAGTCATATCAAGAGCGTGAGTACCGATATCGATAAGGGGTCCGCCACCCTGTTCATACTCGTTAAGGAATACTCCCCATGTGGGAACTGCACGGCGACGGATAGCAAGCGCTTTACCGTAATAAATCTCACCAAATTCACCATTTTCAGCACACTGTTTAACATAGAGATTTTCAGGTGTCTGACGATTCTGGTAACCGATAGAAAGCTTTTTGCCTGTTCTTTTTGCAGCCTCACACATAGCTTTTGCTTCTTCATAAGTTTTTGCCATGGGTTTTTCACACATTACGTGCTTGCCTGCCTCAAGCGAATCGATAGTTATAAAACTGTGAGAACGGTTGGGTGTGCAAACGTGAACAATGTCAATGCTTTCGTCCTTAAGAAGTTCTTTATAATCTTCGTAAACTTTAGCATCCGGTGTACCGAATTTTTCCGCTGATTTCTGTGCGCGCTCAACAACGATATCACAAAAAGCAACCAATTCAACACCTGAAACTTTTGAAAGTGCGGGCATATGTTTGCCATTAGCAATACCGCCACAGCCTATAATACCTATTTTATAAACTTTATCCATAGAATGAACCTCCTGTTGCCTGAAACAAGCAAATTTTACAATACCATTATATTATATTTGGTTGATATTTCAATAGAAAACCGCAATAAATCGGACTTTAAAAAACAACAAAAATAACCCGTTTTATTTAGGGAAAACACACAAAAAAGCACGGTACAGAACGTACCGTGCTTTTAATATGAAAAGTCATTTATTAACCAAACAATCCGCCTAAAGCCTGAGGAAGAAGTTCGGTAAGGTATGTGATGAGAAGTCCGAAAATTTCTGTGAAGAAGTTTGCAACAGAACCGTCGATGCTGCCGAAGATGTCTGTAGGAAGCTTTGTATCTTCCACATCTTCATCAGCAACTGTCTTTTTAATAGCATATTCGTCAACCAATGTAACTTCCTGAGTATCATCGTTAACAACGTATGCCCTGTAAACAAGGTAATTACCTTCGATTTCAACATTAGCGAAGCAACCGCCTGCATAGGGGTTTGTTTCAACTTCGTTTTCGTCTTTTTCGCTTCTTGTAGTGAAGTAAACATCAGCACAGTCCATAATAGGATCAATAGCACCGTCATTTACGCCATATCTCTTTGTACCTGCCGTTGAAGGAAGAATATAAACTGCACCGTCGGGATTTACTGCGAAAGTAACGTCCTCGCCGTTGTGTCTTTCAGTTACGTAAACCGTATCTTCGCAAACTGCATCACCTGCAACCTGCTGTGTTCTGAAATACATATGGTCGTGACCTGAAAGAACCATATCAACGCCTGTTTCATCAACGATTTCGATGATAGTTTCTCTCATAGCAAGAGTATCGGGCTTGTTGATATTTTTACCTGCGGAATAAGCAGCTCTGTGAAGAAGAAGCACTTTCCAATGAGCATCAGAAGTAGTGATATCATTATAAACCCAGTTTCTCTGTGCCTCTGTCATGGGGTACATATCGTTTGAGTTAAGAACCGTAAAGTGAGTATCACCGTAATCGAATGAGTAGTATGTACCATTCACGCCGTTACCTGCACCGTCACCGGCATCAAGGTTGAACATTGTATCAAACCAACCAACGTTGAGTTTGTTTGTGATGTTACCTTCGTGGTTACCTGCTACGGGAACAAGTGTAAGGTTAGTATTGGCATCTTCAAATGCCTGACCATACCAGCTCCACTCTTCTTCAGTACAATCGTTAACAAAGTCACCGAGATTTACAACGAACTCTGCGTCACCGTTAAGCTCCATAGCGGCATCCATAACGAGAGCGGCCTGCTCAAAGTTCTCAAGACTGCTTGCCTGAACGTCGGCAATAGCAATGAATGAGAAATTGTCATCGCCGTCATCTGTAACGAATTTACCTGTGCCGCTCCAAATGTCTCTGTCATAGCTACCAACACGATAGCGGTATTCTGTACCCGCTTCAAGACCGGTAGCAACAACTTTATGACAATAGGAATCCTCCCAGGCTGAAACACTACCTTCGAAAGTGATAGCATTTTCGAAGCCTGATGCATTATAATCTGCAGCGGAAACTACCTGAATAGCACTGTCACACTTTTTGGATGTAAACCAAGTGAAACCACGCTGAGTCTGTGTATCACCATGCACTGTGCAGTTGATACGAGTTACTTCAAAACCTGTTGTGCCCTCTGCGGAAGCGCCAACGCCGATACAACCGAAAAGTAAAATAACGGCGAGCAATACTGCAAGAGCTCTTTTTGCTGTCATCTTCATAACTACCTCCGTAATTATATGGATTTTGGATAAGAGCATATACTACTACCCATATTTATTCTTTTCCATTATACACTCAAACTTTTCATATTTCAATACTATTTTAAAATTTTCCCAAATAAAAAGGACGGCTTGCGCCGTCCTTAACTGAGAAAATTATTTCATTTTAATTTTGTAGCACTTGATTTCAAAGGGATTAATCTCAAAATCAAGAGCATTGCCGTTTGCGATATCAACACAAACATCATTTCTTTCAAGAAGGTCACATTCGCATACACATTCGATTTCAGCAAAGAGCTTTGCAGAAACTTTTGTGCGGCTTCCTGCTTTTTCAACGAAACGAACGATGTATGCATCTTCATCTTCACATTTCTTGACTGCTTCAAGAGTGACGTTTTTGCCGTCAACGCTGATGAATGAATCTGCAACCGCACCGTTTGCACCGCCGTTGATTTCAACGGGGACTGCAGGATTGTTGATTTCAAGACCTCTTACGAGAGTTTCGGCATCTTTCCAGTTACCTGCATGGGGATAAATAGAGTATGTGAAGTAGTGGTCGCCACGGTCTGATTTGGGATCGGGGTTCATGGGAGCCTTGAGAAGTGTGATAATCATTCTCTGCTTGTCTACCTCGTAACCGTATTTGCAATCGTTAAGGATTGATACACCGTAGTTATCTTCACTCATATCGATGAAGTTGTGAGCAGAAACCTCAAATTTAGCCTTATCATAAGGATTGTGGCGGTAGTTTGAGCTTTCGATAGTTGCATAAGCAATATCTCTCGTAAACTTCTGAGCCTTAACATCAACATCGAAACCGACTTTAAGGAGTTTTTCCTGTTCATTCCAATTAATGAATGTATCAAAATCAATTCTGTCAAGCTCGTTGTAGATAATGATGTTCTGTTTAACGAGCGATTTGTTAATAACCTTTTCAAATGATACAACAGTAAATACATCACCGGCTGCAACACCCATTATCTTACCGGGTTCCGTATCAAACTGACGGTCAACGTAAGAAGCAACGATATCCCAAGCGTCATATTTACCGGGAAGGTCTTCGTAAAGTCTGAATACGTTACCTTTGCCTGAAAGAACTTCTCTGTTGTTCTTCTTATCAAAGATAGATACAAGCTCTGCATTTTCATCAAGAATAAGGCTGAAGTTATTGTTTTCGATTTCGTTACCGGTGAGTGTTTTTGCTTCTGCAACAGCACCGTCTTTAGCATAGAATACCTTGTAACCTACTGCAGGAAGATCCTTTGCAACAAAAACAAGAACCTTTGTGCCATCAAGCTTGGTATAAGCCTGAGTAGCAATCTTGTTGCCGTCAGCATCGTAAATCTCAACATCCTTATAAGGAAGTTCAACCTTCTGTGTTGCTGTTACTCCGAGAGAGTTGAAAAGAGCAAAGGGTTTGCCGTATTTTTCTGCACCGTCAACATTACCTGCAATAATATTAAGAGCTTCGTCACGTACACTTTCACCGATTGCAATAATATCATCGTAAATAGCACAAAGGTCACCGAAAACTTCGGTAATGTGTGAGCCCGGAAGTGAATCGTGGAACTGGTTTGTAAGGATAGCCTGCCAGCCTTCGTTAAGTTTTTCAAGGGGATATTCGTAACCGTATCTCATTGCGATACTTGCGAACATCTCTGCCTGACGATAGAGATTTTCGGAATATCTGTTGAGCTTCTTAAGAAGTGCCTTGGTTGTATGAACACCACGGTGTTCTTCAAGGTAAAGCTCGTCTTTCCATGTAGGAATATTATCTTCTGTTGCTTTGGCTTTCATACGTGCAAGAGAGTCTTCAATCTTGCTTGTCTGTGTTTTGGGAAGACCGGGGAAATTCTTATAACGTTTAACGTACTCAAGCATTTCGGTGTCAACACCACCGCCACCGTCACCCCAACCGTAACAGTACATAGATTCACCGATAGTTTCTTTATCGGTATATTTTTTCCAGTTAACTTTAAGTGAGTCAGCTTCAACAGTACCGATAAAGTGTGTGGGCGGAACGATTGAGAACACCTTTGAACCATCGGGTCCTTCCCACCAGAATGTATTATACTGCCAGGGGTTAGTATCGTTCCAGATACCCATTTTATGAGTTACAAAATACTCAACGCCGGCTTTTTTAAGAATCTGAGGCATTGCATAACCGTTACCGAATACATCGGGAACCCAGCATGTCTTGGGTGTAATACCGAAAGTCTTTTCAGCAAAACGTACACCGTGAAGAAGCTGACGGACGAAGGATTCACCTGAAACAAGGTTGCAGTCGGGTTCAACCCACATTGCACCAATGTATTCCCATCTACCTTCTTTGATACGCTCTTTAACCTGCTCGTAGAGTGCAGGATATCTTTTTGCCATCTCAATGTATGTAGGAGCGGTGCTCTGGGAGAAAATGAAGTCATCATACTGCTCCATAAGACGAAGCATAGTAGCGTGAGTTCTTCCGAGTTTACGGATATACTCTTTATATGCCCACATAAATACAATATCAAGGTGAGAGTTACCTACAAGAGCAAGTGTACCCTCTGATTTGTATGATGTATTGTTGTAAACCTTTTCTTTAAGAATCTTCTGTGCCTGACGAAGACCATCTTTGAACTCTTCCCCATCAAGGTCAAAATTCACGTAGGTGAAGGCCTCCTTAAGACTCGCACGGATAAGCTCCTGAAGACCTGTATCGTGAACAGGCATAAAGAGTGCATTGAAAATAGCTTTGAAGTCCCAATAGATTTCTTCAATCTCAGGGTCAACAACACCGATGAACGAGCAGGAAAGAGTTTTAACTGTTGACTCGTTTGAATGCCATACATAATATGACTCAATATCAACGTCGTAGTGCTCGTCACCTTTAGCGCAATCTGTAAGAAGAACAGAGTTTCTGAAGGGGTCAAGACCCTGATAAGGAACACCGTTGAGAGTAAGGAGTGAGTCACCGCCGAAATAAACGTTGAGTGTTACCTTTTTGCCTTTGAAGCGTTCGGGCATATCGAAGGAGTTTTTGAAGAACGCACTCCAACCGTTGTTACCCCAACGGTCACCAACATTTAGTTCCTTCCATTCGTCATAAAGGAATTCATAATCGTCAACACCTTTATAAATACATTCCTTCATTTTCCACGCAGGAATGGATTCAATATCGGTATAAATTCTCTTTTTAAGATTTTTGATTTTAAGCGCCGCAACATCGTCAAATGAGAAAATACCTCTCTGTTTGCCCTTTGTGGCATCGCGCCAATCATCAACATGAGCATCCATAGCGTCGAGAGCCGCTACTGCATCCATATTTTTAATTTCTGCCAAAGCCATCGTCCTTTCTTAAACCGAAACATAATATCCGATTTTATTACCAAATAAGTATATCACCATATATTGTAAATTGCAAGTTGCAATTTGGCACGAAACGCCGACTAAGTTTGCCTGACGGCAAGTGAAGTTACTTAGTAGTGAAGTTACATAGCAGTGAAGTTTGCTTCGCAAGTGATTTCGAGAGCAAACTTAACTTCACTTTTATTTTTAAATAAAAACTTCACTATGCATTAGCATAACTTCACTTTTTGTGTAACAAAAAACTTCACTCAATTTCGGTGGTGGGTAGTTCTCTCGCGGTTATTCTTCACTCAGATAGAACAATCGGACACCGAGAGTACAATTTATACAGAACCGTAAAGTTTAGTACAAAAAAGCACAAAATCATTTACTGTCGATAATCTTTCTTGGATATGGTTCTTTTTCATCGGTTAGCCCTGCGAGATAATCCATACTTGTATTTAGTGCAATCGCAATTTTTTTACACTGCTCAAATGTATAATATCTTTTACCATTTTCGATTTTAGAGTAATCACTTTGATCTATCCCTGTTAGCATTTGCATTTTTATCTGTGTATACCCTTTTTCTTTTCTAAGTTCTTTTAATCTTTTCATCAATATCACCAACAAAAATTATGTCATATTGACCTATTGACAAATAGGGTGTAATTGACCTATAATATTCTTAGCAAACCTATAAAAAATATTGGGAGTGGTAATATGAAAAAAGTATTGTCTTTATTGTTATTGGTTAGTGTATCTTTACAGAGTTTGTTCGTTCTCTCTCCGGATGTATTTGCTTCAAACTTTGAAATAGAGAGAAATGATTCGGAGTATTATGCCACAAACATAAATCTTAACGAATATACAACCGGTTATCTTTCTGACGTAGAAGATGTAGATTATTATAAATTCACATTATCTAAGCCCGGTAAAATCCGTCTTTATTTTGAACATCCCTATATAGATAATGAGGAAACTTTTTGGAAAATCAAGGTATACAAAAAAGACACCGGAACTGTTTTCACATATCACAGTTACGGAGTAGATTACGAGGGAGATTATTCTAATTATGTAGGTGTTAGTTCAGGCACATACTACATCACTATAAGTAGTTATTACAATGGTTGGGCCACTACTTATCATTCTGACGTTGATTACAGGCTAATGATAGATTATATTGCATCTGATGTGTACGAATACGAAGCGGATAATGATTATTATGAAACCGGAAAACGAATAGCTCTAAACACCTCCTATTACGGTAATATGTTTTGGGCACCTTATTCTTGGAGCGATAGTTACGAGGACAACATAGATTGGTATAAAATTGTACTTCAAGCTCCCGGCATTTACACTTTAAATTTTAACACCAAATATATGAACTCTTCAGATTGGTCATATGAAATCAAAAACGACGACGGAGTAACAGTTACATACGGAGACTTATACACACCAAGAGATTCCGTAAAGTTATCATTACCACGCGGTTTTGTTTATATTGGATTTAAAAAAGACTCCGTTTACGGATGTCCCGAATATAATTTCAACCTTATTCCTCACATAGCTGCACCAAAACTATCAAATGTTTTAAATACTGTAAATGGTGTTAAAGTTACCTGGGAATCTGTAAGTGGAGCTGATAAATACAGGGTTTACCGTAAAACCCAAGGAGGTTCTTGGGAAAGAGTTGGCGATACCACATTAAGATCAATGGTAGATAAAAAAGCAACATCCGGTAACACCTATTATTATACTGTAAAAGCTTTTAGTGGTTCTGTTGCAGGAAGTTATAACAAAAAAGGTATTCCCATAAGATATGTAGCAACACCCACACTTAATAAAATAGAAAATGCAACCACAAGCGTAAAGGTAACTTGGAGCAAAGTACGTGGTGCAGACGGATATGCAGTGTACCGCAAAAAAGCAGATGCAACAAATTGGACAAGAATAGCAACAATTAAAAATGGCTCAACGACATCATACAAAGATTTCAATGTTTCAAGTTGTCAAAATTATACATATACTGTCCGTGCCTATGATGGTAACGTTTATTCAAGTTATGTTTCTAGTGGTATTTCAATAAAATATCTTTCAACTCCGAAACTCACAAAAGCAACATCTTCTAAAAGTGGAATAACCATAAATTGGAACAAAGTGACCGGAGCAACAGGTTACACAATTTATCGAAAAACAGGTAATGGAAGTTGGCAAGCATTAGGCAAAACAACCACCAACAGTAAAGTAACGTACATTGACAAAACCGCAAAAAAAGGTGTAACGTATACGTACACTGTTAGAGCAACCAACGGAAGTAACAGAAGTTATTACAATCGAACAGGCCTTACAATAAAAGATAAGTATTAATAAAATCCGTCTGCGAAAGCAGGCGGATTTTCAACATACCGCACACTCATTTAATATGAAATAACAAAACTTCGACTTACGAACATTTCACTTATGGCAAAGTTCTTCTATCCAACCGAAGACTAACCGCAAGTGAACTACCCACCACCGCTCCGATTAACTGTATTATAGTTCTATGTTTAAAGCACGCTTGAAGATAAAACGTAAAAACATCTTGACACAAGGCGGTCCCCATCCCTTTTTTGCTCCGCAAAAACGGGATGATAGGCTTCGCATTTCAACAACTTAATCTATAATCGGCGTTAGCCCCGAAACTTGCAACCTGCCATTTTCAACTTACAACTTACAATCGGCACGAATGCCCCTTTAATTACGAATTACGCATTATGAATTACGAATTAAAAATCCCTATTGCTTTCTGCTGCCACCATACTGTATAATATTTGTAACTTTAACTGAGAAAAGGTGAAGTGAATGAAACATATAAGCAAAAAAGAAAAACTCAATTTTTACGCAGGTCTTTCGGGGCAGAATCTGGTTTACTCTCTCGTGGGTGCAGGCTTCTTCACCTACTTTATGACCGACATTGCCATGTTCCCTGCAGCAGTGGTAACTGTTCTTCTTATCGTAATGAAGGTCTGGGATGGTGTAAACGACCCCATTATCGGTTCATTTATTGACAAACACACCTTTAAAAACGGCGAAAAATTACGTCCGTTTTTACGTTACACTCCCCTTCCCGTGGGTATTTTCACAGTACTCGTTTTCCTTGTATTTTCTACCAATGAAGATTTACTGTGGTTACGTGTGGCATACTTTATAATTATGTATATCGGCTGGGATATTACGTACACATTACAGGACGTTGCCTTGTGGGGTATCACAGCCTCCGTTTCACCCAACGGTGAAGAGCGCGACAATTTTGTTAAATGGGCTCGTACAATAGGCTCTTGCGTGTTTGGTATATTCAGTGCCATTATTCCTATGGTTATAGAAATGGTAGCCAATGCCACAAAGAGTAAAATGGCAACTGTCACCCTTGTTTTCGCGGTTATTTTCGGTATGGGTGGCGCAATGCTCAGTATAAGAGCATATAAAGCTCAGGAGCGTGTAATCGTCCCGCCTAAGCAGAAACAGAAATCAATGCTTGAAAGCTTTTCGCTTCTCTTCAAAAATAAGATGCTTATGCTCGTAACCCTTTCCAACTTATTCGGAGCATTGGGCTTCGGCGGAAATCTTGCAACATACTTCTTTAAATACAAATTACCCACAGATTTTCTCGGTGAAAACAGTATTATAGGTGCCCTTGGAATTACAACTATTTATTGGGCTATCACAGTAGGTCCCCAGTTTATCGGTATGATTTTTGCCGACAAGCTCAAGAAGATATGCAAGGGCCACGTTAATGTACTTATTTTCGCACAGGTGTGCAACATAGTGACAAAAGTAGCCGCCTTTGCAATCGGATTTGAAGGTATTAATCTCCTGATAGGTATGGCGCTGCTTGCCGTGGGCAGTATTCCGATGGGTGCAATAAGCATTGCTCAGACCTCTGTTTTCTGCGACAGTATTGACTATATGGAATGGAAAACCGGCAAACGTATGGAGGGTGTTACATTCTCAATGCAAACCTTCTTCACCAAGGTTTCAAGCGGTATTACCGGCGGTCTTACAACGCTTTCACTTTCCCTTATCGGCTACAAGGCAATTGACGACACCGCCGCTACATTCATCGGCACACAGTCCGCAGCTTTCGAAGCCTGGATCTGGCCCTTATTTATGCTCACCCCTGCAATTGCAAGCTTACTTTACATAATCCCCTTACTCTTTATAAGGTATTCACCCGAAAAGAGAGCACAGGTTGAAAAAGAACTTGCCGAAAGACGAGCAGAGAATAATGCATAATTCGTAATGCGCAATTCATAATTACAAAAAATGAAACTGACCGGGATATCTGATCAGTTTCATTTTTTGTTTCATATGAATAACTCACTTTTCGATAATTTCACCGTTAATATAAATATTCTCAGCTTCAATTTGAGCAACCTTGAGAATTTCTTTAAGTTGGTTAATATCAGATTCTCTCAAAGCTGTTGTTATTGCATTGAATAATAGTAAATACATTTTTTTATACATAATTTCACCCCCCTGCACAAAACTCATTTTATCATATCCCGAGTAGTCTTGCAATACATTTGCAATGCATAAAATATATAAAATGGCATATATAATTATTGCAGAGGTGAAAATTATGAAACAATTCAAAATCCCTTCTGTACCACCTACAACCAACAAGTGCATACGATTTCCTAACGATGTTATCGAAAGTGTTGAAGAAGTAATAAAAGGCAAACAGTGCACATTCACAGCATTTGTTGTCGAAGCCGTAAGAGTCGCCCTTGATAATTTAAAAGATGATACCAATTAACCTATAATCGTCGGTTTTCCGGCGATTATTTTTTAAATTTTTGTATAATAATTTTTTTAAACCGATTTACTTAATTAAATCCTTGTGTTAATATATGTGTAATTATGTAATTCGGAAAGGAATTTTCAGCTATGCTTCTTGACAAAAAACTTTATATTCCCGACTTGGGTGAGGTTGATGTTGACAGCGGTTTTCATCTTCTTCCTTCAACTGAGGACGGTAAATTTATTGCAGGTAAAAACGGCGTTGAATTTGTAGTTGCAACAGGCGACCAAAAGGTTGAGTTTGTTTCCTTCGGCACTCACACTCTCGCTTGTGTTAAATCTGCAATCGCTTACCCCGTTTATTATCCCGTTTACCCCGTAAAAACAGAATACCCTTTAAAAGCGGTGCTTATGGACCTTGACGGTACAACCGTACGCAGTGAAGAATTCTGGATCTGGATTATCGAAATGACAACCGCAAGTATGCTCGGCAATCCTAAATTCCAGCTTGAAGAAGCGGATATACCTTTTGTTTCGGGTCACTCCGTTTCAGAGCATCTTCAGTACTGTATCGACAAATACTGCCCCGGTGAATCTCTTGAAAAAGCACGTAATTTTTACTTTGAGCATACTCACAGAGAAATGGAAGAAATCATGGCGGGCAGAGGCAAAGACGGTGCTTTCACCCCTACGGAAGGTGTTAAAGATTTCCTTTATGAATTAAAGGATATGGGCATCAAAATCGGTCTTGTAACATCAGGTCTTTACGAGAAAGCATGGCCCGAAATACTTTCTGCATTCAAGACTCTCGGTATGGGCGATCCCAAGGATTTCTACGATGCAATTATCTCTGCAGGCTTCCCCTTAAGAAAAGGCAGTGTAGGTACTCTCGGTGAGCTTTCACCCAAGCCGCATCCCTGGCTCTACAGCGAAACCTCTATCGTAGGTCTGGGCGAAGCCTTCGCAGACAGAAATCACGTAATCGGTATTGAGGACAGCGGTGCCGGTGCCTGCTCTGTTCGTCTTGCAGGCTACACAACCGTAGGTATCGCAGGCGGCAATATTGAATCAAGCGGTACCAAGGCTGTTTGCTCTCACTTCTGTCAGAACTTTGAAGAAATAATGAAAATCATTAAAGGTTAAGGTGATAACTATGGAAAACAAAGATAAAATCCAATGTCATTTTATATCCAACACCCACTGGGACAGAGAATGGCGTTTCTCTGCGCGCAGAACTCAGTATATGTTGGGTTATATGCTTGATATGCTTCTTGACATTCTTGACAAGAATCCCGATTACAAGCATTTCCACCTGGACTCACAGACAATGCCTATACAGGACTATCTTGAGGTATATCCCGAGAAGAAAGAAAAACTTCAGAAATACATAAAAGAAGGCAGAATTGCCGTAGGTCCCTGGTTCTGTCTCCCCGATGAATTCACAGTAGGCAGCGAAGCACTTATCCGTAACCTTCTTCTGGGTCACAAAATCGGTAAGGAAATGGGCGGTATCAGCAAGACAGGCTACTCACCTTTCGGTTGGGGTCAGATTTCACAGCTTCCGCAGATTTATGATGGCTTTGACATTCACTTTGCATCATTCTATCGCGGTATCAACGAATATAAAGCACCAAAATCTGAATTTTTCTGGGAAAGCCCCGACGGCACTCGCATTTATGCTTCCCGTCTTGCAAAGCGTCCCCGTTACAATATCTGGTACGTTGTTCAGCGTCCTGTTTATTTCAATCAGACAGATGAAAACAACCGTGATATGCTCTGGAACGACAACAACGGCGTCTTCAAGCTTATCGACCGTGACTGGAAGCTTGACTATCAGTACACACATCCCTTCTATGAGTATCATAAAGAAAACGTTAAAGCCCGTGCAGAACAGGCTATGAAGGAGCAGGACAACGACTGGACAACAAATCACCGTTTCTGGTCTATCGGTCACGACTCATCCTGCCCCGACGAGCGTGAGGTTCAGCTTGTTAAAGACCTTAACGATTCACTCCCGGAAGCAGAAGTTTTCCACAGCACCCTTAAAGAAATGGAACAGGGTATCATTGATAACTTCAAGCCTGATTCACCCGTTCTTAAAGGCGAAATGCGTGACCCCTATACCAAGGGCAGCGTAAGCGAACTCTGCGGTTGGATTCTTTCCGCAAGAACATATATCAAGCAGGAGAATTTCGACACTGAAAGAAGACTTATAAACTACGCCGAGCCTATGGCTATTTTCGCATCTCTTGCAGGTGCTCCCTATCCCCGTAATTTTATTGACCTTTCTTATAACTACCTTCTCCAGAACCACGGTCACGACAGTATCGGTTCTTGCGGACGTGACGTTGTTTACGAAGATGTTATGTCACGTTACAGACAGGCAAGAGAACTGTCAATGTGCGTATTTGAACGTGCATTTATGGATATCGCTGGTGACATTAATCTTAAGTCATTCAGCCGTGATGATGCAGCAGTTGTAGTATTTAACCCCGCGCCCTTCAAGAGAAGCGAAACCGTTAACCTTCGCCTTGAAATTCCCGCAGAATGGAAAGCAGACAGCTTTGAAATTCTGGATGAAGACGATAACGTCATTAAATACCAGGTTCTTACCACAAACAAAGAGAACGCACAGATTATCCAGAACCCCAACGATACCGCAAATGTACTTCACACCCAACAGTATCTTGTTGCGGCAGAAGTTTACGATATCCCTGCTATGGGTTACAAAACCTTCAAAGTACGTCCTCTTTACAACGTCCGTGCCACAACACCCGTAACACTTGTTAAAACAACAAACGTTATGGAAAACGAATATCTCAAAGTAAGCTTCAACCACAACGGTACTTTCAACGTTGTTGATAAAGAAAGTGGCAAAGAGTTCAAGAATCTCGGCTACTTCAAGGATAGCGGTGAAATCGGCAACCCCTGGCAGCACGTTGCACCCGAAATTGATGAAACCTTCACAACGCTCGGCGAACAGGCTAACGTTACACTTCTCCGTCAGGGCGAATTTGAAACAACTTACAAAATCACAATGCGTTGGGAACTTCCCGAAAAACGCGCATTCGACGAAAAATCAAGAAGTGAACACAAGCTCCCCAATGATATCGAATCACTTGTTACACTTCGTAAAGGTGCAAAATTCGTTGAAATTGAAACAACAATCAACAACCGTTGCGAGGATCACTATTTACAGGTTGCATTCCCCACAGGCATCAAGGCAGAATTTGCAGATGCACAAGGTCAGTTTGATGTTATCAGCCGTCCTCTTGCTAAACCCGATTATTCACTTTATGACGAACCGCCTATGACAGAGCATCCCATGAACTCTTTCGTCAGCGTTTCCGACGGTGTTAACGGTGCAGCACTTCTCAACACAGGTCTTAAGGCTTACGAAGCAGACGATGATGAAGACGGAACGGTTTACCTTTCACTTATCCGTGCATATCCCCTTCGCATATGCGTTACTAAAGATATGCAGAACTACAGTGACTGGGACAAGGGCTCACAGTGTATAGGTAAAAACACATTCCGTTACGCCTTTATGCCCCATAAAGGCAACTGGGAAGAAGGCAATGTATGGCAGGAAAGCGAAAGATTCAACCTTTATCTCACTGCAGGTCAGATTGCTCCCACATGCCACGGCAAAAACCCGCTTACTCATTCCTTCCTTGAGCTCAAGGATGAAAACCTTAACGTCAGCGCCGTCAAACTCAGTGAAGACGGTGAAGGCTACATCGTAAGACTTTTCAATCCTTCCGACAAGGCAATCAAAAACGCAATCCGTCTTAATGGCGGCATTGCTCCCATTGAAAAAGCGCAGTCACCTGTTGAAAGACAGAAAGCAGAATTTGAACTTCCCGAGTACACAGGTAAACCTTGGAAAGAAGTTAAGCTTGTTACTCTTGAAGAAAAAGATCTTGCTCCCCTTACAGTTGACGAAAACGGCTTTGTTGATTTTGAAATCACAGGCAAAAAGATTCTTACAATCAAATTCATCGGATAATTTTTTCAAAAGACCTTATCGCAGGATAGGGTCTTTTATTTTCATATTGAAAATTATACATTTAAGTGATATATTTATGGTATATATACGTTAATTCAGTAATATTAATTGAGGTAATCTTATGACGAAAAAAGAACGGGCTGTAAAGGCCTGTGAATTATTAAAAATTGACTACCCCGATGCAGTGTGCCAATTAAATGCCGAAACACCTTTCCAGCTTCTTGTTGCAACACGTCTTTCGGCTCAATGCACCGATGCCAGGGTTAATCTTGTTACACCTGATTTATTTAAAAAATATCCTACAGAAAATGAGCTTGCTGAAGCCGCAACAGAAGATGTTGAGAGCCTTATACATTCCTGTGGCTTTTATCGCGCAAAGGCAAAGGATTTAATCGGAATGGCTAAAGCTGTACGGGACACTTACAACGGTATCCTGCCCGACAGCATCGATGAACTGACAAAGCTTCCCGGCGTAGGTCGTAAAACTGCCAATCTTATTATGGGTGATGTTTACAAAAAGCCTGCGGTTGTTGCGGACACCCACCTGATACGTATAACCAATCTTTTAGGACTTGTTAATACCAAAGACCCTAAAAAAGTTGAATTGGAATTAAAGAAAATTCTGCCGCCTGAAGAAAGCAATGATTTCTGCCACAGAGTTGTACTTCACGGCAGAGCGGTCTGTATCGCTCGCAGACCCAAGTGTGACGGATGTGTATTAAAAGAGATTTGCAAATCATATAAAAAGTGATTTTTCGGAGGGAAAGATATGAAACGATTTTTGAGCATTGTGCTCGTTTGTGCGTTGCTTTTGACAGCCGGCGCTTGCTCCTTCAGCGGCAATAATACAGCCTTCACAATGGGTGTTCTTGATTCCGTTGTGGTGCTTGACCCCATTTTTGCCGACGGTGACAGTGAAAAAATCGTTGCCGCAAACTGTTTTGAAGGTCTTTTAAGATTTGACAATACAGGCAAAATTGATTTAGCAGGTGCTACGGGATACACCGTTGATAAAAGCTCACTTAAATACACCTTCAGACTTAATCCGGAAGCTGTATGGTTTATCTCCGACGGTGCCGAAACCCTTATGGAAAGCGTTGGCTTGACCGATTTTGATGAAAGAGTTACAGCCCGGGATTATATTTACGGCATACAGCGTTACATAGAAAACAGCGAACAAGAGCTTCGCACAATAAAAGGTGCTGCCGAATATCAGAGCGGTGACAAAAAAGCAGTATCGGGATTGAAAGCAATCGATGATTATACTCTTGAAATCACTCTTAAACAGGTTGACCCTGATTTTCTCTATAAACTTGCCGCTTTACCCCTTTATCCATGCAACAAGGATTTCTGCGAAGCACTTGATGCCATTTACTGTTCAACGCCCACAACCACACTCTATAACGGCCCTTATTACGTAAAAGAGAGCTCTGCGGCAGAAACAATTATCGAAAGGAACCCCGAATACAACGGCAATATTCAGGTTGAAAATAAAACTGTTACTTTATACTCAACAGGAAAAGCCTCAACACTCATTACAAGGTTTGAAGAAGGTAACTATGACCTTGTTATAACCCCCGATACAGAAATAATCACCGACGAAAAAGCTGTATCCTATGCTCTCTCATCAATCTGGGGACTCACCTTCAACTGTTCTTCCGAAAAAGGCGCAAACAAGACCCTGCGAAAGCTTTTGGCAGGCACCGTGAATTACGAAAAAATAGTGATTCCGGATTTTGCCTTAGGTGAAGCCGGAACCATTATTCCCGATGTTTACACAATCCACGATGACGTGTACTCATCCTTTGAACCGCAAAAACCTACCCCACCTGAAAAAGACAAAAATCACGAGGAAAAAATTGATAAAATCCTTGACGAGTTCGATTGTGATGTTGTTGAGATTAAATTCGTCGCCCCTGTCGATATGAAAAAATCTGCTCAGGCAATTATCGCAAACTGGCAGAAGCTTTTCGGTGAAAAATTAATTGTTACCTTGGATACCTTTGAAGCTGAAGATTCCCTTGAAATTGCCGAAAAAGGAAATTACGATGCGGCAATACTTCCCATAACTCCCCGTATGCACACCGCATCAAGTGTTATTGACAGTATTAAAGGTGCACCTTGTTATTATGCTGATAAAAAAATTACCGCACTTCAGAAAAAGACGGGAACAACTGCCGAAGATGCAGCTTCAGCATATTCTTCCATAGAAAAATCACTTGTCTCTGACGGTGTTTTTATCCCCCTGTTCTACACAGGCTCATCTCTTTATCTTGGAGCCGATATCAGTGGTATGTACGTTTCCGACGGCGGTAACGCTTTATATCTCTATGCGGGGGTGCTCTCTGAAGAATGACATTCACAAGAAGTAAAATATACAGGATATTTTCAATTATCGCCGTTGTGGCTGTTATGGTTATAATATTCAGTTTATCTGCACAAAACAGCACCGACTCAAAAGAAACAAGTACTATAGTCGGCGGATTTTTATCTGTATTTTTCAAGGGTGATATTCCGCAGGAGGAATTAAGAACCTTTGCTCATTTTTGCGAATATGCACTTTTAGGCTTTTTAATGTACAATGCTTTCTGCTCATTCAGAATAAAGCTTGCGCCTGTAACAAGCGTTTTTGCTGCATTCCTTTACGCCCTGTCAGACGAAATTCATCAGATTTTTGTTGACGGCAGAGCCTTTCAGTTGCAGGATTTAGCCGTGGATTTATGCGGAATAATTTCAGGAATGCTTTTGATTTTCATAATCTTCACAACAATTAATAAAATAGTAATGCACAGAAAAACTGTTTCGGAATAATCTCCGAAACAGTTTTTTATTGAAATATTAAAGGATATATGGTAGAATATTTATTTGGTGAAACAGAATACAATTAAAGGAGTATTTTTATGATTAATAATTCTGAAAGAACTCTCATAATTTCTGAACTTATTGAAAAAGGTGTTCAAATCCCTTGTCCCGACGGCGTAATTATTGAAAAAACGGTTGAAATAAAAAGCGGTACTGTCATTATGCCCAACACCGTAATAATGGGTAATGTTAAAATCGGTGGTGACTGTGTTATCGGTCCTAACTCATATATCGTTGACACTGTTATCGGCGATAACACAAAGCTCAACAATACGCAAAGCTATAATTCGGTTATCGGCTCGGGCGTTACCGCCGGTCCTTTTGTTCATATACGTCCTAACTGCAACATTGCCGACAATGTTCATATAGGCAACTTTGTTGAAGTTAAAAACTCAACCGTCGACGCAGGCTCGAAGCTTCCCCATCTTCTTTACGTCGGTGACTCTGACGTAGGCAAAGACGTTAACTTCGGTTGCGGTTGTGTTACAGTTAATTACGACGGCAGAAATAAATCACGCACAGTGGTTAAGGACGGTGCATTCATAGGTTGTAACACAAACCTTGTTGCACCCGTAACAGTCGGCGAAAATGCTTTTACCGCCGCAGGCTCAACAATTACAGAAGATGTACCCGACAATGCGCTTGCCGTCGCAAGAAATCGTCAGGTAGTTAAAAATGATTGGGTAAATATCAAAAAGCCCTACAAAAGACAGCACACAAAATAATATGGCTATTTTTAATAAATTTAAAAATTCAAACTCTTCATCCACATACGATTATCTTGTTGTGGGATTAGGAAATCCCGGCGCAAAGTATGAAACAACCCGTCACAACGCCGGTTTTCTTTGCGTGACTAAATTAGAAGATGATTATGGGTTTAAGGCTAAAAAATTAAAATTCCACTCCCTTATCGGTGACACTAAAATCGCAGGCAAAAAGGTGCTTGTTATGAAACCGCAGACAATGATGAACAATAGCGGTATCGCCGTGAGTGAGTGCGCCAAATTTTATAAAATCCCCGTTGAAAATATTATTGTTATTTTTGACGATATATCCTTAGAGCCCGGCAAATTGCGCATAAAACGCAAAGGCAGCGCAGGTGGACACAACGGCATAAAAAGCATCATTGCCCATCTTGGCAGCGAAAACTTCCCGCGTATCAAATTAGGTGTAGGCAAAAAGCCCCATCCCGAATACGATCTGGCGGATTGGGTACTCGCCAATTTCCCTAAAAATGATATACCGCTTGTGCGTGATGCTATCACTTCAGCATCGGCGGCACTTGAATATATGATAAAAGGCGATATTGACGGAGCAATGTCAAAATACAACAGTTGAGGTATTTATGTCCTGTTACTCGAAGCTTTTAAAAAACTCTGCTCAATATAACGATGTGTTGCGCTACGTGCAAACAGGTCTTGCACCGTCAGGTGTTACGGGGCTCCCCGCCGCACCTAAAGCACATTTGATTCACTCACTCTGCGAGGACCTTTCTCGCAGAGCTGTTGTCGTTTTACCCGATGAATCAGCCGCGCGTAAATTCACTTCCGATATAAATGAATTTTGCGGATTGGGTAAAAAAGCATTGTTTTATCCTGCAAGGGACTACTCATTCAACTCAACACAGGGTCAATCAAGAGAGTATGAACAATTGCGTTTAAAAACGCTTTGCAATATCATAAACGATAATTACTCGGTCGTTGTCTGTTCCGCAGAAAGTGCATTGCAACTTACCATATCACCCGAAGAGTTAAAAAAACGCACTTTTAAAATAGATTATTCTACGGAAGTTTCTTCCGATAAGCTTATTGATATACTTATAAGCGCCGGTTTCAAGCGTTCCGATACCGTTGAAGGTCCCGGGCAGTTTGCACAACGCGGCGGCATCATAGACTTTTTTCCGCCCGATTCACCCGAGCCCGTAAGAATAGAGCTATGGGGCGATAATGTTGATACCATATCGGTATTTGACCCCTCCACCCAACGAAGAACAGATACCCTTGATTTTTGCGAAATCACCCCTGCTACGGAAATTCTTTTCGATAACGATGACATTCTCAAAGAAAAAATAATTGCTTTTTCACAGAAGCTTTCCGGTAAAGGCTCCCGAAAGGCAAAAGAAATTTTAAACAAGGATATCGAACTTATTGATTCACATATACGTCTTTCTTCTGTAGATAAATACCTGTCTCTGGCTTACGAAAAACCTTCATCAATATTCGATTATTGCAAGGATGATTTACTTTTCGTATGTGAGAGCGGTTCCGTCAAAGACAAGGCAGAAAATGCACTTAAGCTTTTTAATCAGGAAATAAAAGCACAATTTGAAAACGGTGTTCTTCCGAAAGGGCTTGACCGTTTTTCACTCAAATTTTCCGAATTACTTTTAATATACGAAAAACACAAGGCATTTTATATAGATACATTCCCTCGCGGCACTTTTGACACACCCGTCAAAACGCTTACTTCATTCAACGTTCAGCAAACCGCCCTTTGGAACGGCTCTCTGGAAGTTCTTACCGACGATTTGCGCCCTGCTTTGAAAAGGGGTGAGCGATGCATCGTCACCGCCAGGACGGAAAAAGCTGCTCAAAGTCTGGCAGAAGCTCTTGAAAACGAAGACATCAAGGCAATGTTTTTCCCTGTTCTTCCTGCAGAATTCCCTAAAAACATAGTAGCGGTTTTATCCGGCGGTATCTCAGGCGGATTCAGGTACCCAAACGAAAAATTCACCATTATTTCATACGGTAAAAACGGTCAGACTACTTCTAAAAAACGCCGCAAAAACTACAAAGCTGCTGATGCGGTACAAAGTCTTGAAGAACTTTCAAAGGGCGATTATGTTGTTCACGCCGTTCACGGCATCGGAATTTTTGAAGGTATTAAAAAGCTTGACGTATCGGGCGTTATAAAAGACTTTATAATGATACGCTACGCCAAAGGTGACGCACTTTATGTGCCGGTAACTCAACTTGACCTCGTTTCAAAATATATCGGGCCGAAAGACGATACAAAAACACTTAAATTATCAAGATTAGGCAGTAAGGACTGGGAAAAATTAAAGGCTCGTGTAAAAACATCTGCCAAAAGCATGGCTAAGGAGCTTATCGCCCTTTATTCCAGAAGATTAAAATCCCCCGGCTATTCCTTTTCACCCGATATTGATATGCAAAGTGACTTTGAACGCAGATTTGAATACGAAGAAACAGATGATCAGCTGCGTTCCGTAAATGAAATAAAGAAGGATATGGAAAAAGCCCATCCTATGGACAGACTTTTGTGTGGTGACGTAGGCTTCGGCAAAACCGAAGTTGCCTTGCGCGCCGCCTTTAAGTGCATAGCCGATGGCAAGCAATGCGCAATCCTTGTTCCTACTACAATACTTGCATTGCAGCACTATAACACCATAGTGCGACGATTTGACGGGTTCCCCATTGAAGCAGAAATGTTATCGCGTTTCCGCTCTCCTAAGGAGCAAGCCAAAATCATCAAAGCTCTCAAACGCGGTTCAATCGACATTATCGTAGGCACTCACCGACTTATATCAAAAGATATTGAATTTAAGGACCTTGGACTTATAATAGTTGACGAAGAGCAACGCTTCGGCGTAGGACAGAAAGAAAAGCTGAAGGAACTCTATCCGCAGGTGGATTGTCTTACACTTTCCGCCACCCCTATTCCGAGAACTATGAATATGGCTATGTCAGGCATTCGGGATATGTCAGTTATTGAAGAAGCTCCACAGGACCGTTTCCCTGTTCAGACTTACGTACTCGAACACGATTGGGGTGTTCTCGTAGAGGCTATGGAGAAAGAACTCCGTCGTGGCGGTCAGGTTTATTACCTTCATAATAAGGTTGAAACCATCCAGCGCACCGCCGCTAAAATACGCGAGTTTTTGCCCGATGCCAACATAGGCATTGCCCACGGAAAAATGAGCGAAGACGAGCTTTCCGACGTATGGCGCGATTTATTGGAAGGCACTATCGATATACTCGTGTGTACCACCATTATTGAAACAGGTGTTGACGTTCCTAACGCTAACACGCTTATTATTGAAAACGCAAATAATATGGGGCTTGCTCAACTTCATCAGATACGCGGCAGAGTAGGTCGTTCCGCAAGGCGCGGATTTGCATACCTCACCTTCAATCGTAATAAAGAGTTGACGGAAATAGCCACAAAACGCCTTACCGCCATCAGAGAATATACAGAATTCGGTTCAGGCTTTAAAATCGCTATGCGAGACCTTGAAATACGCGGTGCAGGCAATCTTTTGGGTTCAGAGCAACACGGTCATATGGAAGCCGTCGGCTACGATATGTATATGAAGCTTTTATCAGAAGCCGTAAGTGAAGAAAAAGGTGAAAAGCCCGAAAAAACATCCAAAGAGTGTCTTATTGATATACGCATAGATGCTCATATTCCCGAAGATTATATTGAGAGCCTGCCACAACGTCTTTCAATATATAAACGCATAGCTGATATACGCACGGATGAAGACGCTTCTGACGTTCTGGATGAACTTATTGACCGTTTCGGTGAGCCACCTGCAGGCGTTGAAGGTCTTGTTACAGTGGCACTTTTAAGAAACACTGCGGCAAATATGGGTATATATGAAATCGGTCAGAACAATAACAGTCTTCTTCTGTATGTAGAAAAAGTAGATATGACAAAAATTGCGGTGCTCGTTAAAGCGATGCGTGGCAGAATACTTGTATCCACAGGACCTAAACCTTATATAACCGTAAAAAAAGCAAGCGGTCAGACACCACTTGAAACGTTGAAAGAGGCTCTCGATTTATTAAAACAAACGCGTGAAAGCGAGGAAGATAAAAATGACGTATAATTACAGAACACAGGGAACTTGCGCCCGTAACATCACTTTTGATCTTGAAGACGGCATTGTTAAAAACATCCGTTTTGACGGCGGTTGCAACGGTAACCTTAAAGGCATCTCTGCCCTTGCGGAAGGAAAAGCTGCAAAAGAGATTATAGAAACTCTTTCAGGCATCCGTTGCGGTTTCAAGTCAACATCATGCCCGGACCAATTTGCAAAAGCATTGGAAAAGGCAATGAATAATCCTCAGGAGGACTAAAAATGAGATACCTTATTTTAATAGCCGACATTGATGAATTTAACCCCTGTAAAAACAGTCTTGGTGATATTGTAAAAAAAGAATATAAAATCAACCATATGCCTGCGTTCGATTTCAATTATAAGAATCACGAATGCACCACCGTTTGCTTCGGTATAGGCAAGGTCAACGCCGCCTTAGGTGCCGCGCTGGCATTAAATTCAGGCAATTATGACGGCGTAATAAATACAGGATGGAGTGGTGCTGTATCAGGTGTTTTTAAAGGTGATATAATCGTTTCGGACTCCTGTGTAGAATGTGACTTTGACCTGACTCCCATCGGCAGGCTTCCCGGTCAGAAGCCCGGTCAGGAGGATTACATATATAAATGTGACAACGCCTTATACAAAGCGGCTTGCTCCGTTGAAGGTTTCAAACACGGAAAATTAGGCACGGGCGATTTCTTCCTTACCAACAAGGAACTCGGCAACAAGTATAAAGAAATCTTCTCAATCAACGCATTCGATATGGAAAGCGGTGCATTGGGTGCGGTGTGCTACCTTCTGAACGTGCCGTTTGTAAGTATCAGAAAAATTTCCGACAGTGCGGATGACGTAGGTGTTGAAGATTATACTTCATCCGTAAAATCCGATATAACCGCATTTTCAGATATCGTACTTAATGTGCTTAATAATTTATAATATCAAAACCCACACTCTCAAATGAGAATGTGGGTTTTATGTTATGCACAAATCGATAAAGCTGTTTTAAAGGCATAAGCCACTTTACCGACACCCTATGGCAACGTGCTTGTTTTACATTACCATACTATGCTTGTCACAGGTTTGTGTTAACAAGAAATCAACTGCATTTTATATTGATTTAATAAAAAATGTGTGTTAGAATATTGTTTGCGACATAAACTAAAAATCAATATGACTTATGTAACAATGTACTCTCTGTGTTTTTGGTAAAAACACGGGCTTTAAATCGTGTGCTTTGTTTCATAAGTCGTTCGATTAGTTTGTGTCGCAGCAAATGAAGCCGTCGTGTTTTTCATGCGTCAGCTTCGGTTGGCGCACTTTTTATTTTAGGGTGATTTTATGACTGATAAAGAATTGTTTTGGAAGATGTACAGTAAATTATTTAATACTATTACCGATGTATTGCCACTTATAGAAAACACAAAAGTTTCCGAAACATTAAAACAAGCACAAATTGATACGGAAGAAATGTACATAAGTAAAGAGTAAAAGGCAATATGCCATTGGAGCGATACATCTGACAATACAATATATTTTGCTAAAGCAAAATGCGATGCACAACAACAAACTACAGTAGGGGTCAGGCTTGCCTGACCCGTTTTAGATTTTATCTCTTTTCGGACTTTCAGGCTAGGCTAGCCTATCCCCTACGTTATTACAATCGGTGTAGCGCGCCCTGAAATTTTGCATTTTGTATTTCACATAATAAACATCCACCCGCCAAGCGGGTGGTTTTTCATATGCGGGCATAGCCCTATGCTCTTCGCGTATGCGTAAACGCATAAGTACGGTCTGCCAGTTGCGTAAGATTGTTACTTGCTACCCGTAAACGGGCCGTATCCA
>JAFTYU010000022.1 GCA_017461235.1 Clostridia bacterium
ATATCAATACCTGCATTGCAAAAGGCAGAAACGGAAGTAAATACCGATATCCATATTCCTTTTGCACCGAACTCAGGTATAAAAACCGTCATATAAAGCAGAGCACCGATACCTTCTATTATGAGTGTTCCGCCTACAACCTTTTTTACGAACCGAACAAGCCCCGAAAGTGAATTCAGATTAAATGCGTCTTGCAAGAGTAGTCTATCACCGATACCTATTTTCTTGTGTAGCAGTATCATCAGTCCCGACATAATGGTTATAACACCGAGCCCGCCAATCTGAATCAGTATCAAAATCACAACTTGCCCGAAAATGCTCCAAGAGGTAACGGTCGGCGTCACCACCAAGCCTGTAACACAGGTGGAGGTTGTTGCGGTGAAAAGCGCATCTAAGAAAGGCTTTGCCTTTCCATCAGCTGAACTTATGGGAAGTGAAAGCAACAATGCACCTATCAATATCGCTATTAAAAAGCTCAACAATATAATATGTGTCGTGGACACACCAAGTCGTTGTTTTTTCATCGATTCGTCATACATCCTAAATTTACTGTTATGAAACCAAAAGAAACCAACTTCATCTGCAGACAGCTGGTTCCACTTACATTTGTTATAATTATTATAACACACTCTATTATTTAAGTCAAGTTTTTGTAGAAATCTTATAAACATATCCGGCATCATAATATGTGTATATTACGAGCGAACGCGAGTAACAAGGTTCACACAGGTGTCAAAATTTCCAATTTTGGAAACATCATGTGGTTCTTATTATCTGTAATTGTAGAGATTTATACTGCACTAAGTTGCTTTTTCGTTCAAGTGTGATATAATTAACGAAAATCGGGAAATTGAAAATATGAACTTACGTATGACGTAACATCATCGATGTATGATTTTGTGGGGTGAGAAGATATTGAAAGAAAATATTGTTATTTTTTCATCAGGTATCAGCGCTCAAAACGGAACAACTGAAAGTATTAAAAATACACTTAACACCATGGGATACAGCTGTATTGATTGGAGAGGATTGTTTTCCAGCGCCAATGACAGCAACAACATAGCATTACTTCCTATGCTGATTAAAAAAATTCCAACATTTGACTTTGCTGTGTTGGTATGTGAAGGTCATGATATTACATATATTTCTCGAGGGAAGGATTCGGAAACCGTAAAAACCATGAGAGATAATGTGCTGTTTGAAATTGGTTTATGCGCAATGGCAATCGGATTAAACCGAACCATTTTAGTTACTGATTCTGATGTTCGTTTGCCTGACGATCTGAGAGGATCAAACGGTGACCTTGCTGTAAAACAAATTACTTTTCCCTCTCGGTCAAAGTCTGACAAGAACACTCTTGATACATTGAGTATATGCGAAAAGATTGACAGCTATATCAACATTGAAAAAGAGCAATTAAATCAAATTGTTATCGGTGCAGCTGCATCCGGTGCGTGTGGATATGCGGCTAATTTTATCTGCAGAACCTTAGAGCACATAGACGATGAATTGACAATAAATGACGGTAAAGCTATAAGAACCATAAAGGTATCACCTGAACAAATTCATTTGCATATCGTTTTGCCAAACAATATAGACCAGGGTGTTTTAAAAGCGATCAAAATCAAGCAAGAATCTATGCTGAAAGGAACAGTTGCTACAGCACGAAGCCGCCCCGCTGAGTTTTATTTCTATTTTGATGAAAACGATTTGCATATTGTAGATTATCCTACCAATGTTGTTACTTCCTATGATACAGCTCGCATTATTTTAGAAATGGACGCTGATGACACCTATGACGAAACGGCAACTGAGCGTTTTGTTGCCAAAGAAATGGCGCTATATGAATCAACGTTAAAAAAGATTTTAACCGGAGAATTTGTTTTAAGGGTTATAGAGGAACACTATGGCAACATTTCTGCAGAAGAAAAAGAAAAAATGCTTCAAAATGTTTTAAGTGTTGTGAAAAACCGTTTTACTGTTTCAAGATATGAATAAAAATTACTAACCGCCGAGGATTTCTCCCCGGCGGTTAATGATTTTTTTGTTTCGGCTTTTTGAAGCCGGTTTAATAAAGCTTAAAGCGTTATCTTACAAGTCTTCCGTCTGTTCCGAAGTTATATTTTCCTGCCGGAAGAACTCCGTTGAGTGTTGTGGGCCAATATTCGCCTGTTGCAAGCTTGCCGTTTGAACGAACGTAAATGATGCTTCCGTCTTCAAGCTCAACAAGACCTGCGCCGTAGGCAATCTTTCCGTCTTTGTAGTAATAGCCATCAACAACACCGTTTAATTCGGTACTGTCTGAAGCAAAAACGGGATTTTGAAGAACGCCGTTTGCATCAAACTCATAAGCCTGAGCAATAACACCTGTTTCGTTAACATTTGTTATCCAGTATGTGCAATTTCTTGCAAGCACACCTGATGTTCTGACATAGTAATACTTGCCGTCAAGCTCAATAAGGCCTAAGCAAAGCTGCTTGATTCCGCCGATGTAGTAATACAAATTACCGTTTTCTTCAACGATACCGGTTGTTATAACCATTGCACCGGTTTCATCGAAAATATATTCCTTAGCAGTCATTGCACCGTTATTTTTGGTTGTCCAATATTTGCCTGTTGCAAGCTGTCCGTTTGAGCGAACATAGATCCAGTCATTTTCATAAACTGTTCCGTCGCTTGCCTCGCCTGAATACTGAATGAGACCTGCATAGTTCTTAACGCCGTCAACATAATAGAAATATGCGCCGTTTTCGAAATAGATTCCGTTTTTGTTGGTA
>JAFTYU010000023.1 GCA_017461235.1 Clostridia bacterium
AAAAAAGAAATAATTAACGCTAATTTTAAGGGATTTCAGCGACTTTTTCTTCTTACGAAAAAACATACTAACACTAATAATCCATTATAGTTGAGTATATATTCTATAACATTGTCAATCAATTGTCAAGAAGAATTTTGAAAAATTTTGTAATCAGCTAAATTATACAGTTTGAGAATTTAATATTAACAGACAAACAGCAGATTATTGTTGAATATTTTGAAATAGTATGGTAAACGATTGTTGCTACACAAATTGCATATTTAGATTTTTAAGGTTGCTTTTTTATTTTTAGTAAAAATGCAGCTCTATTCAACCTTTTAACCTAAATGTGTTTGAATTTGTGTAGCAACAATCGGAGTTTGCGTTTTTCATGCGTCGGCTTCGGTTGTCGCTTTTTTTATTTTAGGGTGAAAATTATATGGAAAATGAACTTTACAAGAAACTGTATTTAAGATTATTTAACAAAGTAACAGATGCTATTGAAATATGAAAAGATGATAACGTTAAATCAATTTTAATAAAGGCACAACAGGAAACGGAAGAAATGTATATAAATCAAGATACATCGGAAACAACAGGATTACTCTCATAGATTCAAGTTGGTTATTCTTCGGGACGGATGGATCCGTCCCCTACAGTAGTTGGTCGTTCTACAAAACTCTATTTATAATCCGGCTTGCCCCGATAATTTTGCATTCTGCATTTTGAATTTTGCATTAACAAAAAAACTCCCCGAATTTCTTCGGGGAGTAAATTTTGTTGAATTAAATTATTTAAGTTCAACTTTTGCGCCTGCTTCTTCAAGTTTTGCCTTGATAGCATCAGCGTCGTCTTTAGAAGCTGCTTCTTTGATTGTAGCGGGAGCGCTGTCAACTTTAGCTTTTGCTTCTGCAAGGCCGAGACCTGTGATTTCACGAACGATTTTGATAACAGCGATTTTGTTTGCACCAACTTCAGCAAGTACAACATCAAATTCTGTTTTCTCTTCAACAGCGGCTGCTGCTTCAGCAGGAGCTGCTACTGCAACTGCAGCTGCAGCAGATACGCCGAATTCTTCTTCTACAGCGTGAACGAGTTCAGAAAGCTCGAGAACTGTAAGTACTTTTAATTCTTCAATAATAGCAGTAATCTTTTCAGATGCCATTTTATTTTCCTCCAATTATTTTGCCGTAATAGGCTTTAAATTTTTATTTTTGTTTTTAAATACAGCAATTATTCAGCTGCTGCCTCTGCTGTGGCTTCGCCACTCTTGTCAACGATAGCCTGAACTGCACGAGCAAATGCAGAAATAGGAGCGTTGAATGCGTTGCAAACAGTAGCAAGCAAAATTTCTCTTGAGGGAAGCTTTGCGAGACTGTCGATTTTTTCAAGACTGATAACCTCATTATCAAGGAAACCACTCTTAACCTTGAAATTTTCGTGACTTGAAGCGAACTTGCTGAGAATTCTTGCAGCTGCAACATAGTCATCAGTAGATGTAGCAAGAGCTGTTGTACCTTCGAGACACTCTGAAAGACCTTCAAGTTCAGTACCCTTAATAGCGAGCTCGATCATTGTGTTCTTTGTAACAGTGTATTCAACACCTGCTTCACGGAGTTCTTTACGAAGAACTGTGTCATCAGCAACATTGATACCTCTGTAGTCAACGATAACACCTGCACATGCATTCTGAAGTCTTTCAGAAATAGCAGCAACTTCAGCTTTTTTAGCTTCTAAAACTTTTACGCTTGGCAAATAAATTCACCTCCGTTACATTATTTTGCCAAATTTAAATGCCCTCCCCGCGCAATACGAGGAGGGCATAAGTTACCTAATAAATCAAGTAATTAAGCACATTCCTCGGCAGGCGGTTCAAGACCATTAAACAAAATTTGCACCTGCTGTCTTTAGAACAGCACAAGTAGTTTAACACACTGTCAACAGTATGTCAAGTATTTTTTTAGTCTTCGTTAGCAGCTGCACCTGTAAGCTTAGCAGCATTAACACGGATACCGGGGCCCATTGTAGTAGCAACTACGCATGAACGGATGTAAGTACCCTTAGCAGCAGCGGGTTTAGCTTTGATAACAGCTTCAAGAAGAGTAGTAGCATTTTCAGTGAGCTTTTCGCCACCGAAAGAAGCTTTACCGATGGGGCAGTGAATGATGTTTGTTTTATCAAGACGATACTCGATTTTACCTGCTTTAGCTTCTTCAACAGCTTTAGCAGCATCAGGTGTAACAGTACCTGCCTTGGGAGAGGGCATAAGACCTCTGGGACCAAGAACTTTACCTAAACGACCTACAAGACCCATCATGTCGGGTGTTGCGATACATACGTCGAAATCCATGAAGCCGCCCTGAATCTTTTCAACAAGATCCATATCGCCAACGATATCTGCACCTGCTGCTTCAGCAGCTTTAGCAGCATCGCCTTTTGCGAAAACAGCTACGCGAACCTTCTTACCTGTGCCGTTGGGAAGAACAACCGCACCTCTGACCTGCTGGTCAGCGTGACGAGAGTCAACACCAAGACGGATATGCATTTCAACAGTTTCATCAAATTTAGCGCTTGCAGTTTTTGCTGCAAGTTCGAGAGCTTCTTTTACTTCGTAGAGCTTTGTTCTGTCTACGAGTTTTGCGCTCTCAACATACTTTTTACCATGTTTCATAATTCTTTTCCTCCCAATAGAGTGGTTAAATCGGATTTACCTCCCACCCGGGAGCATTAATCAACGACAGTAACGCCCATGCTACGAGCTGTACCTGCTACCATTGAGATAGCAGCTTCAATTGAAGCAGCGTTAAGATCGGGCATTTTCTGTTCTGCGATTTTTCTTACTTGCTCTCCGGTAATTGTTGCAACCTTTGTTTTATTCGGAACACCCGAACCGCTTTCAATACCGCAAGCCTTCTTAATAAGAACAGCAGCAGGCGGAGTCTTTGTAATGAAAGAGAATGAGCGGTCAGCGTAAACAGTGATAACAACGGGAATAATGAGACCCATATCATTTTTTGTGCGTTCATTGAATTCCTTTGTGAATGCCATGATGTTTACACCGTGTTGACCTAAAGCAGGACCAACAGGGGGAGCCGGGGTTGCTTTACCGGCGGGAATTTGCAGTTTAATAAGACCTACAACCTTTTGAGCCATGTTTTGCACCTCCAAAATTCGTGGTATGGCGGAATAAGAAGCTCGTCTTACTCCTCCCACACGCGACGCGTTGCGTCGCATATAACAGCGCTATATACCGCTGATTACCAAAATTAATTCGCGATTATCAGTCAATCGCCTTTTTTACCTGATTAAGGGGAAGCTCGATAGGAGCTTCTTTACCCATAAATGAAACTATAACTCTTACAACACCGTTGTCGGTATCAATTGTTTCAACAACACCGGAGTTGCCTTCCATAAGTCCTTCGGTAATTGTAACAAAATCACCCACACTGTACGAAACTTCCGTAACTGTTTTAGCGGAACCTTCGCCATCGGCGCCTGTATCTTCGATACCTAATTTGCGAACCTCTTCAGCTGTGAGCGGAACAGGCTTGCCGTCGGGACCTACGAAACCGGTAACACCACGTGTATAGCGGATTGCGTGCCAAGTTTCATCGGGCACTTTAAGGACGTTTTCTTCGCCCTCTTTGTCGCTGTATTCAACTGCAAGCTTTACAACAACATAACCGGGGAATATCTTTCTCTCTACTTCGACTGTTTTATCCTCGCGGACCTCAACAACCTTTTCAACAGGGATACACACACCGAAAATCTTGTCGTGCATCTTGCGGTTTTCAACGAATTTTTCGATATTCTCCGCAACCTTATTCTCGTAACCGGAATAAGTGTGGATAATATACCATCTTGCTTCTACAGCCATTGCGCACCTCCGAAAATACTGATGTCAGCAATCAGTTCAAGCGGCGGTTGTTGACTCTTCGGATTCTTCTTTTTCAGATTTATCCGCTTCTGTTTCTTCAACAGTTTCTTCAACTGTTGTTTTCTGGTTTGCGGCAGCTTCGTTAATAGCTGTAACACCACTTGACAGAGCAAAGTCAATAAGCCAAATACCTGCACCGATTACAAGGATCGCAGCGAGTACGATACCGGTACTTTTGAGAACCATCTGGCGTGAAGGCCAAACAATCTTCTTTGTTTCACCGCGAAGATCTTTAAAGAACTTAGCAATGTTTTTAAAGATAGCTTTGGGTGAGAACTTTGAAGGCTTCTTGTCCTTCTTTTCTTTCTTGTCCTTCTTTTCGGACTTAGCAGTCTCTGAGGTATCTGCTTTGGCGACTGCTTTCTTTTTCTCGTCAGCCATTGTTCTACCTCCTTACTTTGTTTCTCTGTGGAGAGTGTGTTTCTTGCAGAATCTGCAGTACTTCTTCATCTCCAACCTGTCGGGGTTGTTTTTCTTTTCCTTCATAGTGTTGTAATTACGTTGCTTACATTCTGTGCAGGAAAGTGTAATTTTAACTCTCACTAACGGCACCTCCAATTTTTGATTAGCCTCCCTCTCAAACGGTGAACGGAGCCTATCCCCTTTCATCCGAGGAGTTGTCCTTTAATTATTATCTGACTGTGAGAAAATCAGGGCACAAAAAAAGAACCCTCTCCAAGAGGTGTCACAATTATATCACGGGGGTTTGTTGTTGTCAATACCTTATTTTAAAAATGCAAAATGCAAAATTATCGGGGCAAAGCCGGATTATAAATAGAGTTTTGTAGAACGACCAACTACTGTAGGGGACGGATCCATCCGTCCCGAAGAATAACCAACTTGAATCTATGAGAGTAATCTTGTTGTTTCCGATGTATCTTGATTTATATACATTTCTTCCGTTTCAATTTGTGCTTGTTTTAATGTTTCGGAAACTTTTGTGTTTTCTATAAGTGGCAACACATCGGTAATAGTATTAAATAATTTACTGTACATCTTCCAAAACAATTCTTTATCAGTCATAAAATCACCCTAAAATAAAAAGTGCGCCAACCGAAGCTGACGCATGAAAAACGCAAAACCCCGATTGTTTGCTGAACAAATTCAATCATAGTCAAAAATAACAAGGTTGAATAGAGCTGCGTTTTTACCAAAAGATAAAAAAGCAACCTTGATGATTGACTATAAAATTTGTTCAGCACAAATAATTTACCATATTATTTTAATTTTATCAAGCGTTTAAGTTCATCTTTTCAGTTTGTTGATTATGGATATCGGTTTTCCCTACTTATAATCGGCGTTGTATAATATCGTTGAAGTTTTTTGTTGCACAAAAAGAGAAGTTATGCAAAAGCATAGTGAAGTTTTTATTGTTAATAAAAGTGAAGTTAAGTTTGCTCATTACATCACTTGCGAAGTAAACTTCACTGCTCTGCAGCTTCACTGCGAAGCAACTCCACTTGCCATCAGTCAAACTTAATTGGCACAAGTGCCTTTCCTCACACCTGATTAATTTTCATTCATATATTGCATTCGCTTTTATTGGGTGTTATAATAACGTATAAATACAATAATATATAAGGAGGAATTTTTTTGGCAGGAAAATACTCTGTTTCTCTGAGCAAAGTTATCAAGGCGCATTCCCTTGAAACAATATATATGCCCGAAAAACCCGAGAGCGAGTTAGTCATACGTTCACAGGACGTTAACCGACCCGGTCTTATGTTTGCCGGATATGAAAAGTTCTTTGATAATCTGCGCGTTGAATTTGTAGGTCTTGCGGAGATGAGTTATCTTACAGAGCTTGACGAGAGCACACAGCGAGAGAGAGTTGAACTTTTCTTCAGTCTTAAGCCACCGGTTGTAATTATCACCCGTAATATTGATATATTACCCGTAATGCTTGAGATGGCGCAGAAATACGAAGTACCGCTTCTCAGGACTGCCGAACCCACGTCGGAAATTATGGCAACCCTTATATCGTATCTTAACACAGAGCTTGCCGAGCGTATCACACGCCACGGCGTTATGGTTGAGGTTTACGGTGAAGGTATCCTGATTCTGGGCGACAGCGGTGTAGGTAAAAGTGAAACAGCTGTTGAGCTTATCAAACGCGGTCACAGGCTCATTGCAGATGATGCGGTTGAAATCCGCAAGGTTTCATCAAAAACTCTTGTCGGTGCCGCACCTGACAATATCCGTCACTTTATTGAGCTGCGCGGTATCGGAATAGTCAACGCACGAAATATTTTCGGTATCGGTTCGGTTAAGCTTACCGAAAAAATCAATATGGTAATTCAGCTCGAGCAATGGGACAGCACAAAAGCCTACGACAGGCTGGGTCTTGAGGATGAATATTTTAATATTCTGGGAATCAAAGTTCCTGCTACGGTTGTTCCCGTAAAACCCGGCAGAAACTTAGCTATAATCATTGAAATCGCGGCTATGAATAACAGACAGAAGCGTTTAGGCTACAATGCCGCACGTGAGCTTATGCAACAATTGGGTATGGGTGAAACAAATCCCGAACCCAAAGAACTTGAGGTTTGGCATTAATTTTTTGATTAAGGAGATTATTTTATGTACAGAATAGGTGTAGATCTCGGCGGAACAAATATCGCCGTAGGTGTTATTGATGAAAACTATAAAATTATCGGCAGAGGCAAAGTTAAAACACGTGCTCCCCGTCCTGCAGAAGCAATTTTTGATTCTATTAAAGAAGCCGTTGATATGGCTGTTGTAAATGCAGGTATCAACTACGATGAAATCGTTTCAGTAGGTATCGGAACACCCGGTTCCGTTAACAAGGATACCGGTGCAATCGAATTTTCTAACAACCTTAAATTCCACAATGTACCTGCAAAGCAGATGCTTGAAGAAAGACTCAAAAAGCCCGTTTACCTTGAAAACGATGCTAACGCCGCGGCGCTTGGCGAAGCTGTGGCAGGCTGTGGTAACGGTGTTAAAAACTTTGTTGCAGTAACTCTCGGCACAGGCGTAGGCAGCGGTATTATCATCGACGGCAAAATTTATCGCGGCAGTAACTTCTGTGGCGGTGAAATGGGTCATATGGTAATCAACGTTGACGGCATTCCCTGCAACTGCGGCAGAAAAGGCTGTTGGGAAAAATACGCATCTGCAACCGCTCTCGTTTCACAGGCAGTCGAAGCAATGCAGGGTAATAAAGAAAGCCTTTTATGGCAGACTTGCGACGGTGACCTTAACAAGGTTGAAGGAAAAACAATTTTCGAAGCACTTGATATGGGCGACGCTACAGCAAAAGCCGTTGTTGACAGATATCTCTATTATGTTTCAATCGGTTTAGCCAACGTAATTAACGCTCTCCAGCCCGAATCAGTTTGCATAGGCGGCGGTATCAGCGGTCAGGGTGAAAAAATACTTCAGCCTATCCGTGAAATCGTTAAAGCAGAACGTTACAGCGTTTATGCTGATAAGCAGGCAGCCATTCTTCCTGCCGCATTAGGTAATGATGCAGGTATCATCGGCGCCGCATTACTTGACGAATAATGGTGAACATGAATACATCCTTTAATTTTCAAGAATTATATAACTACGCCAAATCCATAAGCTGCGATGCGGTCGCGAATGAGGCTATGTCCTTGAATACATCCTTTAAAACAGGCGGTCCTTGTGGTGTAAGGCTCTCTCCCGACAATTCCGAACAGCTCATACTTATTCTTAACAAGGCGAGAGAGCTCGGTATTCCTTACGTTATTCTCGGGAACGGTACCAACGTACTCGTTCCCGATGAAGGTATAAACAAGGCTGTTATCATAGTCGGGGATAAAATGTCTTCTGCAGAGCTTGAAGACGACAACACAATCAGCTTTTCTGCAGGTACAAATCTTGCAGTTCTTTGCCGTTTTGCTTTGGAAAACTCTCTGAGCGGTCTTGAATTTGCATTCGGTATTCCCGGAACCTGCGGTGGTGCGGTTTATATGAATGCAGGTGCGTACGGCGGTGAAATGAAAGATGTTTTAACCGAAGTTACACATCTCACCCCCGATATGAAAATTGAAACCATTTCTGCAAAAGCTGCCGACCTTTCGTACCGCCATTCCGTGTATAAAAGCAACGGTTGTATAATTTTAGGCGGTAAAGTTAAGCTTGCAAAAGATACACAAGATGCAATAAAAGCCCGTATGAATGATTTTCTCGGCAGAAGAAAGGATAAGCAACCCTTGGAATATCCCAGCGCGGGCAGTACCTTCAAACGCCCCGAAGGATATTTCGCAGGTGCTCTTATAGAACAGTGCAACCTTAAGGGCAAATCTGTCGGCGGAGCACAAGTCAGTGAAAAACACGCAGGCTTTGTTATAAACAAAGGCGGTGCCACATCTTCCGATATTTTGTCCCTTATAGAACTTATAAGCAAAACCGTTAAGGAAGAAACAGGTGTCACCCTTGAACCCGAAGTCATAGTTTTGAGGTAAAATATGTCATTTTCGTCAGATGTAAAAAACGAACTAACTCAATCAATATCCTCCGCCTGTTGCTATAAGGCGGAGGCTTTCGGTATGCTCATTTTTGGCAGGTCTTTCTCCTTAACCGAAATATCACTTATGACAGAAATCAAAGGAATTGCCGAAAGATATTGCGCGTGCATACGGGATTTAACAGGTGTTACCCCTACCCTTCAACGTTCAGGGGCAGGTAAATTCAAAGTCAGCATCCCCGGTAAAGAGGACCGAATTAAAATTCTTGATTTTTTTGGCTACACAGGCAAAGAGCTTGCTTTGCGTGTGAATCTTGCAAATCTCGAACAAACCAATGACGACTGTTGTTCCCGTGCTTTTTTGCGCGGTGCTTTCCTTGTATGCGGCAGCGTAACCGATCCCCAGAAGGATTATCACATTGAATTCAGCGTTACAAAAGCAAAGCTATGTGATGACCTTATGCAGATTATCACAGATATCGGTCTTAAAGCTAAAAAAATAATACGCAACAACAGTTACGTTATTTACAGTAAGGATGCCGAGTCTGTTGAAGATTTTATAGGCACTATGGGTGCCAACAATGCTTTTTTGCAGATTATGCAGACACGAGCAATCAAAAACGTAAAGAATCAGATTAACCGTCGCTCCAATTTTGAGTCCGCCAATATGAGCAGATCAATAGAGGCAGGACTCAAGCAGGTTTCGCTTATTGAAGAAGTGCTTGAGAAGATATCCTTGAACGATATGACGGAAGACCTTTCAACACTCTGTTCACTAAGACTCGAAAATCCCGATATTTCTTTAGATGAATTGGGCAAGCTTATGACTCCCGAACTTTCACGTTCCGCAGTCAGCAGACGTTTCAAAAAACTTGAGAAAATCGCCTTGGAGCTTAAAGCAAAATGAAAGAATACGTAATCAACAAAAACGATTCGGGACAAAGGCTTGATAAGTATATTACAAAATCATTCCCGCTTATTCCCCCATCCCTTATGTATAAATACATACGCAACAAACGTATCAAGGTCAACGGCAAACGTTGTGAAATATCATACAGGCTCAACGAAAACGATGTAGTTTCACTCTATATTAATGACGAATTTTTTGAGCCGACGAAGCCTAAATATGATTTTATGGGCGCAGGTAAAAATCTGAATATCGTTTATGAAGATGAGAATATCATTCTCATAGACAAGCCGTCAGGTCTGTTATCTCACCCCGACGAAGACAATTATACCGACACCGCCATAACCCGTGTCAAACGCTATCTTTATGAAAAAGGCGAATATGACCCCGACAACGAAACTTCCTTTGCCCCGGCGCTTGTAAACCGTATAGACAGAAACACAAGCGGTATTATCATTGGTGCAAAAAACGCGGAAGCATTGCGTATATTAAACGAAAAACTCAAAAACAGAGAGCTCCATAAGCTTTATTTATGTGTCGTTATAGGTAAACTGAAAAACAACAGCGGTCTTATTGAAGGATATCTTGAAAAGAACGAGAAGCAAAACAGAGTTTACGTCAGCGATAAAATCGGCAACAACACAAAACACATTGCAACAAAATATAAGGTTCTGGGTTATCAGAACGGATTGTCATTAGTTGAAGTGGAGCTCCTGACGGGACGCACCCATCAGATACGAGCACATTTTTCACATCTGGGCAACCCGCTTTTAGGCGACGGAAAATACGGCACAAACGCCCGCAACAAGCAATTCGGAAATTATAAAAAACAATTTCTTTATTCTTACAAGCTCGCCTTTGATTTCAAAACCGATGCAGGTCTTCTTCAATACCTTGACAAGAAGGAATTTGAAGTTCAGAACGTATGGTTCAAAAAAGCTTTTTACGAAGGCACAATATAATAATATCATTTAGGAGATGAAATAAAAATGAGTGAATGTACACATAACTGCAGTACCTGCTCACAAAACTGTTCCTCAAGACAGCAAGAGAGCTTATTGGAAAAACCACATGAGCTTTCAAATATCAAAAAGGTTATCGGCGTTGTCAGCGGTAAAGGTGGCGTAGGTAAATCTTTAGTGACCACCCTTCTTGCCGTTAATATGCAACGAAAAGGCTACAAAACCGCCATCCTTGATGCAGATATCACAGGCCCTTCAATCCCCAAAGCTTTCGGCATTACCGAAAAAGCACAGGGAACTGAAAACGGCATCTTTCCCTGTACCACAAAAACAGGCATCGAAATTATGTCCGTAAACCTTCTTCTGCAAAACGATACCGATCCCGTTGTATGGCGCGGTCCCGTCATTGCAGGTGCAGTTAAACAATTCTGGACTGACGTTATCTGGAATGACGTTGACTTTATGTTTGTTGATATGCCTCCCGGAACAGGTGACGTTCCCCTTACCGTTTTCCAGAGCATACCCGTTGACGGCATCGTTATCGTTGCTTCACCCCAGGAACTTGTCGGTATGATTGTTGAAAAAGCAGTTAAAATGGCTGAACTTATGAACATACCGATTATTGCCCTTGCGGAAAACATGGCTTACTTCCTTTGCCCCGATTGCGGCAAGAAGCACAACATCTTCGGTGACAGTCATATTGAAGAAATCGCTAAAGCATACGGCGTTGATACAGTTGCACAGATTCCCATAAGCAACAAGCTCGCCGCCGCTGTGGACGCAGGTGCTATCGAACTCTTCGACGGCGACTGGCTCGATAACCTTGCAGACAAAATTGAGAAGCTTTAAATCTCAATATAATATGTAAATATTATGAAAAGAATCGTACTCATTGATTTAGATAATACACTCATTGATTTTAACGAGTGCGCACGTCACTCCATAATGAATGCCTTTTCCGAATTGGGTTTTAAATACACAGACAATGTTTTTGAAACCTTCATTCGTGAAAATGTTAAAATATGGAAAAGACTAGAACGCGGTGAAATTACAAAACCCGAACTGCGTGCGAACCGATGGAATATAATTCTCGGAAAACTCGGTATAGATTATGACGGCACAATCGTTGAAGAAATGTTTGAAAACGGTGTGGCTCAAGGTGCTTATGCTGTGGAAGGTGCATACGATTTGCTGGATTACCTGTACCCGAAATACAGGCTTTACGTAGTTTCCAACGGTTTTCGTTTTGTTCAGGAAAGCAGACTTAAAATCGGTAATTTTGAGAAATATTTTACAGACGTATTTGTTTCTGAAGACGTAGGAATCCCAAAACCGGCGAAAGAATTTTTCGATTATTGCTTTGAAAAAATGGACCATCCGCCTAAAGAAGACATCATTCTTATCGGCGACAGTCTCACTGCGGATATTTGTGGCGGTATAAACTATGACTTAGATACAGTCTGGTTTAATAAAAACAACGAAACGCTGTCGGGCGATATAACTCCCACGCACACTGTTACGAAGCTCAATGAAATAAAAAATATATTATAACGATCACAGTCAGACGAAACAAAGGACTCTTAAAGCGAAAATGCCTTAAGAGTCCTTTTGTATTAATAGTCTGCTATGTAATAATTATCTATTTTGTATGATCCGTCTTCATATACAGCTGTAATTTCATCAGGTTGACCGTAATACTCGGGTTCGGGAACACCACCGTTGCATATTACCCTGTACCTGCCGGGTTGAAAATGCTCCATGCTCAATGTATCGCGATCCATACCATAGAATCCCATTCCATAATTGGGAATACAGTAAATTCTGCCGTCGACCTCTATCCAGTTACCCTTGTAAATTTCAAGTCCCGCCGCATCATCAAAATACATGCTTTTCATAAACTCATCTTCAATGAATTTATCGGTAAAATCTTCAGACAACGCTTTTTTCAAATCTTCTCGGGTGTAAACTCCCTTGATAGCGTAACAGGTTTCCGTATAGCTTCCGTCAAAAACGGGTATCTCATAGGTATCTTTTTCATCCAACATACCCTTTTCATCGAAATAGTATTGCAAAAAAGTGCAAGCGGTATTGCAGCTATCAATAAGTCTGAATGCTTCTGCCTCTGTAAGCTCGGGATACTCAGGCACACGAGCCACGGTTATTTCAATTGTATCATCCTTTGAATAACTGCCTTCGGGATGGGAACAGGAAATTACAATGCCGTCTTCACCATAATCCATTGTTTCGGTATAATTTATATCATATGAAAAGCCTTCATCTTCAAGCAATTCAACGGCGCTTTCTTCCGTAAGACCCGTAAGATAGTGAACATAACCATAGTTATCTTCAGTTGTATCATCAACGTAATCGTCGGTATCATCGTAATATGTAAATTCTTCATAAGGCATAGGCTCAACAGCGCCCACACTCTCTTTAACCATACCGAGGTTCATAGTTGTAACACCGAAAACAGCCATAATCATAAATATACCAACACCCAGAACAGCTGCAAGTGCCAGAACGCCTAATATCGCACCTACCACAACACCTGCTCCGCCTTTTTTCGGCTCAATCGTCGCCGCTTTCCAAAGGGCTATTGTATCCAACATTTTTTCGTATTCATATGTTGGGTCACTATTAGCGTAACTGCCCTGACATATAGCAACCTTAAACCAATAAACCGCCTTTTCAAGAGCGTGGATACACTCTGTGTTGTTGGCCTGCTTCAACTGATGTGCAAGGCCTTCATAGTAATCCTTCAAAACAACCGCCGCCGCGAAATTACCGTTTTTAGCAGCTTCTTCAACAAGGCTCACAAACTCCTGCTCGTTATAATTTCTTGCAATATATGCATACTCAAGAATTGCGGGGTGATATCCGCCGTAAGCGGAAACGCGAAGCATTTCAACAGCGTCTTCACTTTGACCGTTACTTTGCGCAGAAAGGTCACAGGCATACATATAAGCAGCATAAATATTGCCGTTCTCTGCCTTCTCCTTGATTTCTTCGGTTGTTTCGTTACCTGTAATACCGCTCCTAACTACCTGAAGCTCAGTATTATTCGCGGCAATATTGTACATTGATACATCATTAAGTACGTTATTCTCAAACGCTCTTACAGCCTTTTTATATTCTTTTGTTCTGTATAATGCCTGAGTATATGCGGTTTCCCAACGCATATATTTGACACTTACAAACAAATCGAATATACCTAAGGTTACAACAGAAAGCAAACCCCACAAAAGGAATTTACCGAACAGTTTACCGCCGCTGCCTTCAAAAACAAGGGGACTGCCGCCGATGACGGTGTTGCTTAATCTCCAACGTGTGAGCATTACAAATGCAAAGGGAAGACCGATGCCGAGAGTAATAACAGACAGAACAATGAACAATACGTGGTATGCAAACCATCCGCCTGCGCCACCTGTAAAACGGCTTTCATCCATTTTTTCACCGTCTGCATATTCTGTATGTGCAACCATCCATTTTTCTATACTTAACCCAAACCAGATGCCGTAAATACCAAACGTTATTATCGTAAGCAACACACCCAGAATGTATTTGCCGAAAAGCTGACCGCCCGTTCCGGTGAATTTTAATCTTCTTCCGTTTATAACAGTATGAGAAACCTTCCATCTTTGCAGCATACACATTGCCCAAGGCACAGCTATACCCAAAGTGAATACGGACATCAGGAAAAAAAGAATCTGCCTGCCGATATACTGAAAATATCCGCCGTCAAAAAATGATTTCTGTTCACCGATAACACTGTTATCATCCGTAACAACTGTATTATCTCCGCCTTTTTTGCGTGTTGCAATTGCTGCAATAATAGCCACAATACCTGCAACACAAAGCAAAACTACCGCACCTAATAAAATAATACCAAGTACAGATACACTTGTTCTCATGTTTATGCCCCCTTCTATTTTCTTGGGATAACTTAAAGTTAGCACAAGAATGTTTTTATTTCAATATCAAAACAGAAATTAATCAGAAATATCCGAAAAACCGACTCTGATGATTTTTTCTATATCACTAACGTTAACTTCCACTTGATAACCTATTTTTCCTGCGCTGAAAAAGATTTTTTCAAAGCTTTTTGCAGATTCATCAATAATTGTAGGAAAAGCTTTTTTCATACCTATGGGCGAACAACCGCCGTGAACGTATCCTGTTAACGGCAAAAGCTCTTTAGCTTTTATCATTTCAATGCTTTTTTCATTAACGGCTTTAGCGGCTTTTTTCAAGTTGAGCTCCTTGCAGACAGGCACAAGAAAAACATAATACTGTTTCGATTTGCCTACAGTCACAAGAGTTTTGAAGACTTCGTCAGGATTCTCACCCAGAACACCTGCCACGTCTTCCCCTGCAACAGCACCGCTTGCTGTATAGTCGTGCATTATGTATGGTATATTCTTTTGGTCAAGCAGTCTCATTACGTTAGTTTTTTCTGTCTTTTTCATATCATTCACCTTAGAGCGAGTGTATTCGAACCAAATATGCCTTAAATGTCCGATTTCACGCACCTTTTATATTTTTTGTCTTGATATACTGCCGTATTTCAAGAGTTTTAACGATGTTACGGGGAAAAGTGACTGTATTAAACCATATCTGGTTCGGATACGCTTTACTCACTCATAAATTAAGTAATCCGTATTTTCTTCGCTGTACTCAACCTGTTTCGACCAGTTTTTAAGGTTTTCAATGCGATCTTCAAGAGTGAGCTTATTTTTACGGCAATATGTCTTCATATCACAAAGCTCTATAAACTTCACACCTTCAAGGCAAAAGCAAATTCTCTCCATAACACCGCCGTCAAAAGCCGACTTTGATAAATGGCGGTAGAATATGTATGCGAGTATCTTGGGATAAAGCTTGTCGTTTTTGAACTTTTCCTTGAACTCTTCTCTTTTTTTGGCATAACTTTCGAAATTGAGCAACAAATCATCTATATAGCAAGTCCAATTATCGTCTATAGGCTCCGTCCTTTTATAGCTTTCTATGAGCTCTTTGTTGCTTTTCAACGGTAATTCTTCACCACAGAAATTCTGCGCTCTCAAAATAATTTTTTCTAACTTTTCATAATAACTCTTTCCGTCATCGAAAAGAATGTCATAAAAAACTTCGCGCAAACCGCTTATAAAAATATAATTATCGGATATTACTGTATCTTCTTTACTGTCAAGATTAATTTTTTCACCATCATTTGTTTCGGTAAAAATCAGCCTGTTTGTATCTGACAATAAAATTCTGCTGACTTCTTCACAGGAGAGGCCGAGACCGCATTCCGTAACACCCGGGAACCACTCATAAAAACGAGGATGATTTTTACAGATATGACACAGTGCATCTTCACCGCAATTAATGATTATACGGCAAAGATTTTTATCATTAAGAAATGGACACCTGTCGTTCTCATCAAGCCCAAAGCACCTACTGCCATCCGGTGAAGTTATAATTTTACGGCGAATTTCATCACCGAATTCACCCTGTACGGAATTGTATTTATCTATTGCTTTTTCATCAACGTCAATTTCCCAACCTATGCAACAGTTGTCGGTGCATTTTGACGCAATACATTTGAAATCATCGTAAAAAGACGGTTTAATATATATCATAAAGCTTAACCCTTTCTTATACCTGACACTACTATCCTTTTACCGTCAAAGCTGAATTCAACTTCAAAATCATCGTAGCTGAAAGCATAAACTCGCTCAACATCATTCTGATACGACGGTCTCGGGTCAAGGGATAAAAGCTCCGATAACTCTTTAATCTGACTTTCCGTAAGAACGTTTTTCACGTCATCATTAAAATAAACATCTACCACGTCATTTTTATGGTCTTCCGAAAATCCGCCCAAGGCATCGGGAACACAGTCAACATAGGGCAGATACGGTTTTATATCATAAATCGGCGTATTATCCACAAGGTCCGCACCGCTGACAACAAGCACATTACCTTCTGCGGTTTTTTCCACACTTTCAAGTTTAACGCAGGAAAGCCCAAGATGATTCGGTCTGAACGGCGAGCGTGTTGCAAATACCCCTACCCTTTTGTTGCCGCCGAGACGCGGCGGTCTTACGGTAGGAGACCAGTTTTCTCCGTTCTCAGAAAAGCCCCATAAAAGCCATAAATGTGAATACTGGTCAATACCCCTGACGACATTTTCGTCGCGGTACTCTTCAGAGAAAACAATTACTGATTTAACAGAAGGCACCAGACCACTCTGACGGGGCACACCGAATTTTTCTTTGTAAGCATTTTTAATATGCGCCACAGGAGCAATAACAAACCTTTCTTCCAAATCATCACCGCCTTTTCTTTGAGTTTAGCACAAATAAACGGGATAGTCAATTTAGTTAGGAGTGAGGCGTGAGGAGTCAGGAATTTCGGGGCAAAGTCGATTATAATGCTGACGCAGTCCCGATAATTTTACATTCTGCATTTTGAATTTTGCATTTAAAACGTCCCTTGCATTTCTGCAAGGGACGTTTCTATTAATAAACTTTTCTTTCTGTATATCCTGTGTGAAGGATTTTGTGAGCTTTATGGCTGCCGGGTTCACCGAAGAACTCATCATAAACCGCCTTAACATCGGGATTCTTATGAGATTTTCTCAAAGGAAGATTTTCATCATCCTTATAAAGACCTGAAGCACGGGCTGCTCTTACATCAGTAAAGTTTGAAACAGAAGCAGGAACAATGGGTTGTCCGCCGCCGTTTACACAACCGCCGGGGCAAGCCATGATTTCGATGAAATCATATTTCTTTTCGCCGGATTTCACCATTTCAAGAACCTTCTTGGCATTAGCAAGACCTGAAGCAACTGCAACCTTAACTTCTGTGCCGTTAAGGTCGTATGTGGCTTCTTTAACGCCGTCAACACCACGAACTGCCTTAAATGTAGCGTAATCTTCAAGCTCTTTACCTGTAACAACTTCGTATGCTGTACGAAGGGCAGCTTCCATAACACCGCCTGTTGCACCGAAGATTGTACCTGCACCTGATGCAAGACCGAAGGGTGCATCAAATTCTGCTTCGGGGATAGCGCGGAAGTTGATACCGGCTTTGCGAATCATTCTTGCAAGTTCTCTTACTGTGATTGAAGCATCAATATCAGCAAGACCTTCAACTGCAGTATGGTCAACTCTTTCAGCCTCGAACTTCTTTGCTGTACAGGGCATAACAGATACAACAAAAATATCTTTGGGGTCAATACCCATTTTTTCAGCATAGAATGTTTTCGCTACTGAACCGAACATACCCTGAGGTGATTTACAGGAAGAAAGATTAGGAATAAATTCAGGATAATAGTGCTCACAGAATTTAATCCAACCGGGTGAGCAAGAAGTAATAAGGGGAAGGTTTTCACCTTTATTAAGTCTTCCAAGGAATTCTGTTGCTTCTTCCATAATTGTAAGGTCTGCGGCAAAGTTTGTATCAAACACACCATCAAAACCGAGCATCTTAAGGGCAGAAACCATTTTGCCTGTTACGATTGTACCCATTTCGTAGCCGAATTCTTCACCTAAACCAACACGAACTGCGGGAGCAGTCTGAACAACAACGTGCTTTGTAGGATCGTTGATAGCATCAAATACCTTCTGAGTATCATCTCTTTCAGCAAGAGCACCTGTGGGACAAGCTGTGATACACTGACCGCAACTTACACAAGCAACATCGCCAAGACCGTATTCAAATGCAGAACCGATGTGTGTATCAAAACCACGGTCGTTTGCACCGATAACTGAAACACTCTGGATTTTGTCACAAACAGCTACGCAACGACGGCAAAGGATACATTTTTCGTTATCACGGTACATATGAGTAGCAGTAGAATCGATGTTGTATTTAACAACGTCACCTTCAAATGCGTGAGCATCTTCAATACCATACTCATAGCAAAGCTTCTGCAATTCGCAGCTACCGCTTCTTACACAAGAAAGACATTCCTTCTTATGAGTTGAAAGGATAAGTTCAAGAGTAGTTTTTCTTGCCTGAATAACTTTAGGAGAATTAGTCAAAATCTCCATACCTTCGTTAACAGGGAATACGCAAGCAGCAACAAGGCTTCTTGCACCTTTAACTTCAACAACACATATACGGCAAGCACCAATAGCATTGATTTCTTTAAGATAGCAAAGTGTGGGAATCTCAATACCTACACTATGTGCGGCTTCAAGAATTGTGGAACCGGCAGGAACCTGATAATCAAAGCCGTTAATTTTAATATTTACTGCATTTTCCATCGTTAGTTCCTCCTTATTTAATTACCGCTTTAAACTTACAGTTACCAACACAAACGCCACACTTAACGCATTTGTCTGTGTCGATTGAGAATGATGCAAGCTTATGACCGGGAGCAATATACTCTGTTCTTGTAATAGCATCAACGGGACAGTTCTTAGCGCAGATACCGCAACCGATACATTTATCTTTGTCGATTGAGTATGTAACAAGGTCTTTACAAACGCCTGCAGGACATTTTT
>JAFTYU010000004.1 GCA_017461235.1 Clostridia bacterium
ACGAGAGGACCGGGATGGACGCACCGCTGGTGCATCGGTTGTCACGCCAGTGGCACGGCCGAGTAGCTATGTGCGGATTGGATAAACGCTGAAAGCATCTAAGCGTGAAGCCATCTCCAAGATAAGATTTCCCATAACTTAAGTTAGTAAGACCCCTCAAGGACTATGAGGTTGATAGGCTGCGTGTGTAAGCATGGTGACATGTTCAGCTAAGCAGTACTAATAGGTCGAGGGCTTGACCATTTCGTTTGTTTCTTTCGCTTTCCCTTTGTTCAGTTTTCAGGGTATTTGCCTTGTTGACGAGAGTTGAAGTTTTACTTCGACTCTTTTTTTCTTTATTTTTTGATTTTTTTATTGACAAATAAAAAATATAGTGGTAGTATCATAAAAAATGAAAGGAAAATCGTTATGAAGAATGTTATCGTAGCTACATACTATTATTACTATTACTTAGGTGAATAAGTAATAGTGATTTGTGCTGCTTTCTTTGTATCGTTTGATATTCCCTTGCAGTCATTCACTGCAAGGGTTTTATTTTTGGAGGAATTTTTATGAATATCGGTGTAGTTGGTCTCGGTCTTATTGGTGGTTCTCTTGCAAAGTCCGCAAAGAAGAACACAAATTATAAGGTTTATGGCTATGATATTAATAATGAGGTTGTAAAGTCTGCAATTTCTGATAAAAGCATTGACGGAGAGTTGACTGAAAAACGGCTTGCAGCATGTGATTATGTTTTTATACCGCTTTATCCTGAAGCAGTTATTGAATATGTCGAAAAAAATGCAGAGATTTTCAAGGATGGAGCTACTGTAATAGACTGCGCCGGTGTTAAACGTTCGGTTTGTGATAAATGTTTTGCTATTGCAGAGAATCACAACTTCTCTTTTGTAGGCGGACATCCTATGGCGGGTACGCAGTATTCAGGCTTTGAAAATTCAAAAGACACAATGTTTTATAATGCACCCTTTGTTCTCACTCCTAAAGAGAATGAAGACATATTAATACTTGCGAATGCCAGAGAAGTAATTATGAAACTCGGATTCGGACGAGTTTCGGTAATGACAGCCCAAAAACACGATAAGCTTATTGCTTTTACTTCTCAGCTTGCTCACGTTGTTTCAAATGCATTTGTTAAAAGTCCGTCTGCTCTTGAAAGAAAAGGCATTTCTGCGGGTAGCTATAAAGACCTTACCCGTGTTGCCTATCTTAATGAGTATATGTGGACAGAGCTTTTCCTTGAAAATAAGGATAACCTGATATTCGAGCTGGACAATATTATTGCTGAGCTTCAGAAATACAGCGACGCTATGAAAGCCGATGATTCAGATACTTTACGTCAACTTCTCAGAGATGGCAAAGAGATGAAATTACGCGCTGATTGATAATAATATTTTGATAAAGCGCCCATTTATTTTGGTGTTTGTCGATTTACATATTTTGTTGCATTTTTGTCACAAAAAAATTGGTTATATTTTAGTTAATATGCTACTTCCTAAAAATCAAAAAAGTGATATAATATAATAGTAATTTAATATGTACATAAAAGGAGAAGTATTATGAAAAAGACTTTAAGTGTATTCTTATCAGTGCTTGTGTTGTTATCAGTTTTTTCTGTAGCAGCATTTGCCGCAGAAGCTCCTGAGCTTAAAGATTTAAAATGTACTTTTGATGGTGTTGAACTTTCCTGGACAGGAAGTGCAGATGCTGTTAACTATCTTGTTTACCGCGCCGAAGGTGCTGACGGTGAGCTTGATTGTATTGCTACTACGACCAAAACAAAGTATGTTGATAAGGACGTTACAGTTGGTAAAATCTATAAATATACTGTAACTGTTGTTAACGCTGACGGTAGTTATACTAAACCTAATCTTGCCGATGCAAAAACAGTTCTTTTTGCAAAAGCTCCCTGTGCTCATGAAGATTATAAATGGGTTATTGATTACAGAGCAACGGTTTATGCTTCAGGTTTAAAGCACAAGGAATGTAACACCTGTCACGAAAAATTCGGCGAAGTTATTATTCCCCAGCTTGTTACTGCAACTCCCGTACTTAAAACACTTGCTAACAGAACAAATGGTGTTTACGTTTCCTGGACTGAGATTGAGGGCGCAACCAGCTACAACGTTTACAGACGTGGTGCCGGTGAAAAATGGAAATTGATCAGAATTACAGCAGCTACATCTATTGTGGATAAGACTGTTGAAAACGGTAAAATATACAGATATACAATTAAAGCGCGCAATGCTGCCGGCTTAAGTCCTTATGTTGACGGCAAAGCAATCAAGTTCATTGAATCTCCTGTTAACATTAAAGCTAACAATACACCCGGTGGTATTAAAGTTACATGGACTGCAGTTGAAGGTGCAACAAGCTATAGAGTTTACCGTAAAGCACTCGGTGATACATCGTGGACTTTGATCGGTACAACCAAGAAAGCATATTACGGCGATGTTAAGGTTGAGGCTGCGCAGACGTATACATACACTGTAAGAGTAGTTTCAGGCAAAAATATCAGCTACTTCTATGCAGGTGAGAGTGAAGTTCGTCTTGAAAGACCTGCCCTTGTGAGTGCAAAATCTTCATCCGAAGGTATCACAGTTTCATGGGAAAAAGTTGACGGTGCAAAAGGTTACTATGTTTACCGTAAAACCGCAAATTCAGGTTGGGTGCGTATCGGTACTGTTAAGAATGTAAGATCTTCTGCATATCTTGATAAGTCTACAACTAAAGGTGTTAAATACACATACACAGTAAGAGCATTTAATGGTGATTCAAGAAGTTACTATTACACAGATGGTATTACTTGTAAGGATGTTCACTAAATAAATTAAACGGGATGTAAAAAACAAAGTTTTTTACATCCCGTTTTTTATCAATAAATATTATTAAGTATTTCAATAGCGTGGGCAATGCAGCCATCGTTATTGGAGCGTGTTACGTGCTTTGCAACACTTAAGGCTTCCGTTGAACCGTTTTCAGGAACGAAACTACCTGCGGCAGCAACAAGCATTTCAACGTCGTTGTATCCATCGCCTGCGGCGTAAGTGTTCCGGGCGTCACAACCAAGAGCATTTGCGAGCTTCAAAAGACCTGTACCTTTATCAACACCTTTTTTCAGTATTTCGACATAGTCACCCGTAGTTTTTAAGAAGTTGACTTCAGGATGTTTTTCAAGTATATCCTGAACTTCTTTTGAATGCCCGTGGGCGGCTATCATAACTTTAGTCCATGGCAGTTTTGCATCTTCGGGTTCGGTTATTATATTAAATTCAATGCCCTGACTTGTGAAATGCTGTTCGGAGTGGGAGTTGAGATTTATTGCGCAAACCTTATCAAAGTTATAAAACTCAATAGAAATATCGGGAAAAACCTTTAATATATCTCGTATTGCAGGTAAACCTTCTTCACCGACTGCATCGTTGAAAATGATTTTTTCTTTTTCATAATCATAAGCCATAGCACCGTTACCGAGCAAAACGGGCGCATTAATGTATTCCTTATTGTACAGGTGGAATCCCTGATATATTCTTCCGGTACAAACGGTGAAAAAACCGCCTTGTACCATGAAACCGGATATTGCTTTTTTTACATCATCGGTAATGATTCCGTCATCAGTTTTCAAAGTACCGTCAAAGTCACTTGCAAGCAAAACATTTTTAAATTTCATATAATCACCGAAGTTATTTTATCAAAACATAAAAATTTTTTCAATGTGTAATCAGTAAAGTTACAAACGATAAGTTGGTTATGAAGTTCTATTTGGTAATGTGAATAAATAATTATATGGATATTTGTTTGTTTTCTACCAAAAATGGTATTAAAAATCTTGATTATACGCATATAGAGTGATATAATATTTAATTATTTATTGTAATTATTTATCGGATTTTGAAATTTTTGAAGGTGAAATCAGTGGATAGAAGAGAAGATATAAGAAACGTTGCCATTATCGCCCACGTTGACCACGGTAAAACAACACTTGTTGACCAGCTTCTTCATCAGAGTGGTATATTCCGTTCAAATGAGCAGGTTGATGATCGTGTTATGGACTCCAACGATCTCGAGAAAGAACGCGGTATTACAATACTTTCCAAAAATACAGGCGTACATTACAACGGTGTGAAAATAAATATTGTTGACACCCCCGGTCACGCAGACTTCGGCGGTGAAGTTGAGCGTATTATGATGATGGTTGACGGTGTTCTGTTGTTGGTTGATGCCTTTGAAGGTTGTATGCCTCAGACACGCTTCGTGCTTAAAAAAGCTCTTGCTCTCGGTAAAAAAGCCATTGTTGTTATTAATAAAATTGACAGACCCGGCGCAAGACCGCTTGAGGTTATTGACGAAGTTCTGGATTTGTTTATTGAGCTTGGTGCTAATGATGACCAGATTGAGTTTCCGGTTGTTTTTGCATCTGCGCGTGACGGTTACGCATCTCTTGAACCCGATGTAAGGGAAGGCGATATGCGTCCGCTTTTCGATTCCATTATTGAAAATATTGACCCACCTTGCGGTGAGATGGACGGGCCGTTACAGCTTTTGTTCTCAAGCCTTGATTATGACGATTATCTTGGCAGAATCGGTGTAGGCAGAGTTGAACGCGGTAGTGTAAAAGAAGGTCAACAGGCAGTTCTTTGCAAGCAGGACGGGTCAACCGAAAACGTAAAAGTTGTAAAACTTTATAATTTTGAAGGTCTTGCAAGAGTGGAATGTCAGGAAGCAAAGATGGGCGATCTTGTTGCTGTGTCGGGTATTACTGACCTTAATATAGGTGAAACGGTATGCGATAAAGAGCATCCCGATCCGCTTCCCTTCGTTAAGATTGATGAACCTACAATTTCAATGAACTTTATGGTTAACGATAGCCCGTTTGCAGGTAAGGAAGGTAAATTCGTTACATCACGTAACATCCGCGCCCGACTTTTCAAAGAGGTTGAAACAAACGTAAGTATGCGTGTTGAAGAAACTGATACTACCGACTCCTTTAAGGTTAGCGGCAGGGGTGAGCTGCATCTTTCAATACTTATTGAAACAATGCGCCGTCAGGGTTACGAGTTTCAGGTTTCACGTCCTCAGGTTATTTTTAAGAATGGTCCTGATGGTGAACTTCTTGAACCTATGGAATTGCTTATAGTGGAAGTTCCTGAAAATTATGTTGGTTCAGTTATGGAAAAAATCGGTTCACGTAAGGGTGAACTGGAAAATATGGATGTGCGCGATGGCGGTTCAACCCACATTGAGTTCAAAATACCTGCACGTGGTCTTATCGGATACCGTTCTGAGTTTATGACTGATACAAACGGTAATGGTATTATGAATAACCTTTTTGCAGGCTATGAGCCTTATAAAGGTGATATTCAGATGCGTGAACGCGGTTCAATCGTTGTACACGAAACAGGTGAAAGTACAGGCTACGGTCTTTTCAATACACAGGATAGGGGAAGGCTCTTCATCGGACCCGGTGTACCTGTTTATGAAGGTATGATTGTAGGTGAATGTGCAAAGAATGAAGACATTGTTTGTAACGTTTGCAAGAAAAAACAAATGACAAACACACGCGCATCAGGTAGTGACGAGGCACTCCGTCTTGTTCCGCCTACAACGCTTTCTCTTGAACAATCAATGGAGTTTATCGGTGACGATGAACTTGTTGAAATAACCCCTGAAAGCATCCGTCTGAGAAAGAGAATCCTTTCAAAAGAAAAACGAATGAAACAACAGTTTGGACATAAATGATAAGCATAACCACCGTTTTCGGTGGTTATATTTTTTTATATAAAGATTTTTCAAATTGATATTGAGAAAAAATTCAATAAATGTTATGATTGCTTTGTATTGGCGAAATTAAAACGGAGGTTCGTTTTTATATGAGAAAGAAATTCAAACGTGTTTCAATTATTTGTGTATGCGTGTTGTTGCTTGTATCAAGCCTTTTATCGCCTGTAGCATTTTCGGCTTCGGGTGTATATGAGCTTACATTTGACAATTTGTTTATTTTTGAGCAATGGTCTAATAATACAAATTCAAGTATTGTCGCGCCCGGTACACCGGGTGAGTTGACCGAGGATATTGAAACAGGCACTTTTAACCTTGTTAATACATCAACTGAAAGTGTTGAAACTTATACAACCTTCGGAAATAGTATCAGCGGATATTATTATATGGATGTTGAACCCAATACCCAATACACCTTCGCTTTTTCGGTAGAGAGAACAGAGAGCAATCCTACACAGAATATGGAAGCTTTTGTTTTCTACTATGATTCAAACGGAAATCTTACGGAATGGGTGAGCTATAACCCCATACACTACGGACTCAGCGAATGGGATTTTACTACACCTTCCGGTACTGAATATATTCAGGTTCGTTTTGATAATAACTGGCCGGATTCTCAGGCAAAGGTTTCAGATATAAGAATTTGTGAAACAGAGATTTACGAATATTCAAAGGATTTGGACTTCAGAAAATCTTTCACATATTCATCGGGAGCAACCTACGGTGAGCTTCCTGCACCGGAGAGGGAAGGACTCGTTTTTTCAGGTTGGTTTACCGAGCCCGACGGTCAAGGTGAAGAAATAACCTCAGACACAAAAATGTCGGCGCAGAGTTATTCTCTGTTTTCATACTGGACAACTATTCCCGTTAGTGCATTAGAAGTAGTATGTGCACCTGTTAAGCAAAACTATTATTCGGGTGAAAAACTTAATACAAGGGGCCTTGTTTTAGCTGTAACTTATCCTGACGGAACCAAAGAAAATATTGATGAAGATTTTATTTGTTCTCCTATGGTGTTATCTGCAACAGGCGAACAGACTATTACTGTTTCTTACGGCAGCGGCTCAACGGAGTTTACCGTAAATGTTGAAGCATCCAAAAACGAAAGCATAATGCTTAATAACACACAGTACACAGCTTCACTTGCCAATAATACATATACTCTCAATTATAACTCAACCGCATTTAATCGTTTTGAATTAACCTATTCTTCTGATGCTTACGTTAAAGGAACAATGAATTTCGGTACGGTTACAGAAGAATTCTTTTTAGAAGCGGCTGATAGTGGTAGTTTTTCAAGTTATATTGATGGTTTCCTTGACGGAACAACTCAGAGTAAGGTCGTTTCAATTAGTTTTGAGTCTCTTGATAAAGAATTTGCAGATTTTACGCTTCTTTCCCTTAATTTAAGTCAGGGTACTGATATAAGTGATGATTATGGTATGGTTTACCTTTCGGGCGCTGACTACAAAATCGGCATAGATCTTGATTGGGGCGGCGCGCTCACATATATGGAAGATTTAGGAAACAGTGTTGTAGCAGCGCAGAAAAAGTCATATTTTGGCGCCACTACGAACCCTGTGGAGGTTGGCTTGTCTACTGATTTTAAGAGCTCAGGTTTAACAAGATATAATACTTTAGGTAATGTTAATCTGATTAACGCTCACGATACGGGCAGACTTGTTCAACAGTCATATTACGGTGCAGGCGACTCTACCTATGAGCCGGGGATGTTTGAAGGTGCAGCATGGCCATATAACCCTGTTCAAGGCGGTAACGTTTATAACGATCCAAGTAAAATTGTTGATTTACAGGTTACGGATAGTTACATTTATATAAAATGCCGTCCCCTTGACTGGGCACGCGAGTCACAGTATATAACACCGACATATATGGAAGCATGGTACACTCTCGAAGACGGAATGATGAGAGCATCCTGCAGATTTGTGGATTTCTCGGGCTATCCGTCTTTGACAACTAATCAGGAGGTTCCCGCATTCTATTGCGTCGAGCCACTTAATAATTTTGTGTATTATTCGGGTGGTGAGGCTTGGTTAGACAGTAACACTAAGGTTACAAGAAGTGATTTGCAGTTCTGGAGCGGACGCGATGACCAGAATTTCCCGTGTAACGAGAACTGGGCGGCTTTCGTAGGCGACGGCTCGAGCGGTTACGGTATAGGTGTTTATGCTCCGGGTCAGACTGATTTCTGCGCAGGTGTTATGGAACGTGATACTTTAACGTCTCTGGATGATGCGAATATGACGTCAGACCTTATACCCGGTCAACCTGCCGCAAATCATAATTCAACGTCATACATAGGTGTTATGGATTCAATTTGTTTCCAAAGTTATACACCCATTGAGTATTGCTATTACATTACAACAGGTGACGTAACTTCAATCCGTAACAAGTTCAAACCCCTTGCACAGGAAGAAACTGATATCTGTGATGCAACCTATACAAATGGTTTTTGTGATATGTGCGGAAGGTATAAAGCTCCCGAACTTACTACGGACAAATACGATGTTAATGATGATAACGCGTTTGATAACGTTTATGAGATTTCAAGTATGGGTGAGCTTAATTGGTTCAGGGATAACGTCAACAACGGTGACGTGAATGCCAACGCAGTGCTTACTTGCGACATTACTGACAACAGTGGCGTTCTTGCGGCTTACGGTACATTGGCGAGTGATACATCCGGCTTCAGAAATTGGACACCCATAGGTAATCAGACTTGCAAGTATAACGGACATTTTGATGGTCAGGGTCATACAATAAACGGACTTTATATGAATGATACAAGCCTTTCTTACGGTGGCCTTTTTGGTTATGCAGAGTCAGATTCCGTAATTGAAAGGGTAGGTATTGATGATTCCTATTTCTATGGTAATCAATATATAGGTGGTATTTGCGGTTATGGTAACGGAAAAATTGAAAACTGTTACTCATTGTATGCAATCACAAAAGGCAGTTCTTATGTGGGCGGCGTAACCGGTTACAATAACGTATCTGTGAAGAATTGTTACAGCGCAGGTATCGTTCAGGGTACTAACTATGTCGGTGGAGTTTCAGGTAGTAAAGGTACCAATGCAGTCTTCACTAATTGCTATTATCTTTACAGTTCACCGTCTGATGGCTCGGGTACCATTCAGAACGGTATAGGTGCCGCTACAAACGGCAGCGTAACCGCAGATATTGCAAATGCAACAGAAGTTAAAACTGTAGCACAGTTCGCAAATGGTGAAGTTTCGTATCTTTTACAGTCCGCTAACTCCGAGCAGCTTTGGGGTCAGGTTATTAATAAAGATGCCACGGCACCTACGTTTAATACTGACGGTAAATACAAAGTACACGCAGTTTCAGGAACGGACAGCTATTCTTTGGTTAATATAGGGGACATTGACGATGATGAAGATATAGATGTTCAGGACTATCAGCAACTTGTAAATAAAGCTCTTTCAAACGAAAATCTTGCGTATAGAGATATGCATATCGCTGATATTGACGGTGACGGAGCACTTGATGTGGTTGACTGTTCAATTATGGAGCGCTTTATTTACGGTCATATTGTTAAAATAGACGTTTATCTTAAAGGCGATTTTGATTTTGATGGTACAGCGTTTACTGCGAATGACATAAAAGCCATTAAAAAAGGACTTATAAATCAGGATAAATTAAACACAAAGCAAAAATATGCTTGTGATTTGAATTTTGATGGTGTTCTTGACATTAATGATAAAGATATTTTGCTTCAGCAAGAAGTGACAAGTGCGTAAATTGAATGAAAACGGTCTGCAAAAACCTTTGTTTTTACAGACCGTTTTTTGTTGGCAGATATGTGACTCGAACACGCGACCTATGGTTGTATTTAAGGGCGATTTTTTTGTGTCGGCATCGCCGTCTGTTGTGAGCTGTCCGAACGTCCTAAAAGACGTACGGACTTATTCCTGCCATATCTATTTATCACAAAACACATTTTAGAAATATAGATAAAGATTGATTTGCACACTAGAAAAATTCGTAAACTGGTGTTGACATTTGTATACATTTGTGTTATTGTGTTTACAGTAACTGAGGTGGTGATGTTTCTTGAAAGAAAAATTAATTATTGAAAAGAAAAACTATAAAGGCGAAACAGCGGTTATTTCAGCAAGAATTCCTGGTGATTTAATCGCAAAAATTGATGAAATTGTTTCAATAACAGGAAGAACAAGAAACGAAGTAATTCAACTTTGCCTTGAATATGCTATTGATAATTTAGAGATAAAATAAGGAGGCATAGAATTATGGCTAAATTGATGTGTGAAATTTGTGGCGGTTCATTGGTTATGAATGTGAATAATATTTCAGAATGCGAAAACTGCGGTATGAAATATGCTAAAGAAAAAGTTGCACAGATGGTTAAAGTTGATGGTGCTGTTGAAGTCACAAAAGGTGAAGTTGAAAAAGAAAGACTTTTGAACAATGCGTATACATATAATAAACTGAATAAACATAAAGAAGCTGAAGAACTTTATGTTAAGATTACTCAAGATTATCCGGCTGATTGGAATGGTTGGCTTGGGTTGGGGTTGACACGTTTTACTCTGGATAATAATGATTCAGAATTAAATAAACACACAGAAGAAAAGCATAAACGTAGTGTTGAAGATGCCGAAAAACAATATAAAACTGCGATGATGTTAGTTGATAAAAAAACTGCATTGAAAATTAGTCAAGAACTTGAAAAACAAAAAACTAATAATCAAAAAACTTACAATGAGAAATGGCAGATTTTTTTGAATAAAATAAAGAATCCCGAAAAACTTGATACGAATCAATTGCCTGGTGACTTTGAACTACTGCAATACGGACCTGAATTTTGCAAAGATTTTTATAAAAGAGCTAAAGAATTGGCGGAAAAAATATATGAATATTTACCTAAAAATAGTTGCAATAAATTTGATGGATGGTATGTTGATACTAAAACTTCTATAGAATTCACAGATAAATGTTTAGTTAATAAGCATCCAGGACATTATGTTGGTCTGTATGCTGTTTATGATGATATTTTTTTAAATGAAAAAGGAATCTATAGAAGTAAATTTGAGTTTACAGATGAAAATTATAAACAAGTCATTGATTCATTAAAACTGAAACGTAGATGGTTTTCTTAATGTAAAAAAGGAAATTGAAAAAATGTAATAAATGTGCTAAAGAAAAGGACTATTAATAAGGAGTTTTTGTTATGGCCAAATTAATGTGTGAAATTTGTGGTGGTTCATTAATTATGAATGCTGGTAATATTGCAGAATGCGAAAACTGTGGTATGAAATATGCTAAAGAAAAAGTTGTACAGATGGTTAAAATCGACGGTGCAGTTGAAATTACAAAAGGTGAAGCGGAAAAAGTGCGTCTTCTTAATAATGTAGAAACTTATTTGAAATTAGGGAAATATGCCCAGGCATATGAGCTTTGCCAAAACATAACAGATGAATACCCTGATGATTTCAGAGGTTGGTACTTTACCTTTAAAAGTTGTGTTTATATTTTTGCAAATAACATTAGAATACCTCACACAGATTGCTTGAAAGAAGCTGATTCAAATTTAATTACGGCTTTAAAACTAACTAATGACAAAGATGTTTTAGGACGAGAAGCTGTTGTTTTCTGGTTTGATATTCTTAAAAAAGGAAATCCTGATTTAAATGCCTTGTATGCATTTCGGAATAGCAAAAATTGTACTGACAACCATATAATATCAATGTTTATAAAGAGGATTGATGAACAAATCCTTTTTTTCTTAAACCAATTGAATTCTTGTCAGAACAAAAAAGATGTATGTGATAAATTAGGTTTTACTTCACGATTTGATGAACCTATTAAAAACATTAATTCATTTTCTTTTGAGAATGGGTGGTTAACTGCAGATGGAACAATTGTTAGAAAGAAATTTGACGGTATTTCTTTTTGGGGATCAAAAACCAAATACCAATATGAAGAACTAGCAGTAAAAGATATTTATCATCTCAAAATTAATTTCTATAATGAATTACAAGAATTAATTAAGGCAGTAAGCAATTTAACAAATCAATAAAAAAGGAGGAAAATATATGTCAGTTTTAGATACCATAAAATACGAAGGTAATAACGATACATTTATATGGAAACATCCTCGTGAAGATTTTAATACTCTTTCACAGTTGATTGTTCACGAATCACAAGAGGCAATATTATTCAAAAATGGACAAGCACTTGATTTATTCGGTCCTGGTAAATACACATTAACTTCGAAAAATATCCCTTTACTATCAAAACTGATTAATCTCCCCTTTGGTGGAGAATCTCCGTTCCATTGTGAAATTTATTTTATAAACAAAACAATGCCACTCGATATGAAATGGGGCACTCAAAACAGAATACAGATTCTTGATCCGCAATTTAATATTTTACTCCACGCCGGTGCCAGTGGAGGTATGGGCGTACATATCGAGGACTCTCGTAAATTTTTAACAAAGCTTATAGGAACAACAAATGCTTTTAACAAAGATTCGCTTGTTATATATTTTCGTGAAATGATTATAACAAGGGTTAAAACCTATCTCACAAAAGCAATGTCGGCAGTTTCATTTATAACCATCAATGCTCACCTTGATGAAATGTCAACTGCGATACATGGTATTCTTAATGAAGAAATATCTGAGTTTGGAGTAAAACTAGCAAAATTCTTCGTTTCAACAATACAGCTTGAAGAATGCGATTATAAGCAAGTTCAAAACGCACTTTCAACCGTGGCAAGCCGTAACATTGAAGGCTACAATTGGGTCGATGAACAAATTGCAGATTTTATGAAACGTTATGCTTCCAACGAAGGCTCGCAGGATAATATAGGTGGTATGATTTCACAAGTTCCTCTTGCTATGGCTTTTGGCAATATGTTACGAGGAACAATTGAGCCACTCGCAAATATGGGATTTTCCGGCAATCTCCAAGCATTACATAATGGAAGCAACAGATTCTGCACAAAATGCGGTGAAGTCTTAAAACCTGATGCTAAATTCTGTACTAAATGCGGTTCACCCACCAAAAATGCTATGTACAGTTGCTCGAATTGTGGAAACATCATTGATAAAGAAGATATCTTTTGTGCTAAATGCGGAAAGAAATGCGGTGAATAATATGTTGAAAAAGAATGAGCTTATAAAAAATAACAGACAGGCAATAAATGATTTTTGCGGGAGAATCAATAGGATTGCCAAAAAAATAAGATATTTGCCAACTGCTGTACAAGCAGAAGCTGAGCGACAACTTACCGATTTAAATGATGCTGTACGCTTCCTTGATCCTACAAAAGAAAATGTAACAGAAAAAATCAAGCATCTTTCCCCAGCGGTTATAGAGCTTTCGAAAGAACTTGATAATTTAATTGAAATTGAAAGCGACACCGCAGAAAGTTTAAAAGATATTGTAAGACATTATACATAATAAACAAAGAAAAAGTCCTCAACACGTTTCTGTGTTGGGGATTTTTAGTCAAACCAAACAACTAACCAAATCAAACTATGTGCAATTTGCCATTTTTCGAAAAAACTGAAAAATTTTTTGAAATATTTGTCGAATATTGTCATATATATTATGAAACTTTATTTTTTAGGAGTGATTATTATTAACATTTTAGTAATTGGAAACGGATTTGACATTGCCCACGGTTTGCCTACATCATACCGAAACTTTTTGGACTTTGTTAACTTAGTAAACAAAACACACGATGCGCTTAATCAAAATATTAACCCATCAACTAAAGATTCATATTCAAAAGACCTAAAAAAATATATCAAAGAAAATGAAACTTTAAAGAATTCTTTAACTGATTTACTTGATAAAAAAAGTAGTGATGAAATTTCAAATGATATAACATTGATTTATAATCTTACACACAGTAATTTTTGGGTAAACTACTTTAATAAAATTTCAAATGAAATAGGTCAAAATTGGATAAATTTTGAGGATGAAATTTCTAAAATAGTTCAAAAACTTGATTCTGAAATATGGAGTGAAAACATCTTACAATACAAAAATTTATTACCCAAAGATTTTACAATTGATAAAAAAACACTTATAGACTTACTTGACAAAGATTTATATAACTTAACTGAAGCATTAGAAATATATTTATATAATTATATAAATGAAATATATTATTTTAATGATATTGACGGTAAGAGAGTTCGTATCGTTGAAAATCCAGATATATCAATGTTACATATTGATAAAGTTCTTTCTTTTAATTACACCAATACTTTTGAAAGACTATACGCTACAACTAAAAAAAGAATTCAATTCAATTACATTCACGGTAAAGCTCAAATACATGGTAAAGATACATGCAATATGATCTTGGGTATCAACGAATATCTTCCGCTTGAATCAACTAACACAAACATTGATTTTATTAAATTTAAAAAGTACTTTCAGCGAATACACAAAAACACCGGACGAGAACACAGAGAATGGTTAGACAATATCAAAGAACAACAAGACACATACACGTATAAACTTAAAGGTTATAAAAAAATCAAATTAGCTATTTGGTTCTTTGAAAAAAAGAAAAAACCATTTAAAATTAAAAATCCACATAAATATTATCATCAAATATATTTTTTTGGTCACTCTCTTGATATTGTTGATAAAGATATAATCGAATTTTTAATTCTAAACGATAATGTACGAACATACATATATTATCATAACACAACATCATACGAGGAAAAAATAATAAACCTTGTCAAAATAATAGGAAAAGATGAATTAATTAAGAGAACCGCAGGAAAAAATCAAACTATTTTCTTCCTTAAACAGACAGATACAATTGAAAACGATACATAATTAATAAGAAAAAGCATTTCTAATTTGTAATCAAAAAACCGAGTAAACCCTTGAGTTTACTCGGCTTTTTGATGGAACTGGTGACGGAAATCGAACACGCGACCTATGGTTGTATTTAAGGATAAGTATTTGGTAGTTATACAATAATCAACTCTACATAGTCTTTTTTGAAATCATAATATTACAAGTAACAATTTTTTCGAAAATTTTCGTTTCGGGGTTGATTTTTGGAATTTTCGTGCTATAATACAATTGTTCGAACAAATGTTCTGCAGCGAGGAAGGAATGATTTAACGGCTCTTATGCCCGACAGACACTTGTCAGGTAATAGTGTTAATTGGAAAAATTGGGAATCTAAATTAAAATTTACAACATGTGCTGAATGTTTTAAGAAACATGGTACTATATATGATACGACTTTTGAGCGGGATGATATTATGCCTATACATCCGAATGGTCTTTGTGAGTTACCGTTTATGAGGACTAAAATGGCTGGTACTGTAACAAAACTCGGTCCACTTGGTGCTGATGCTCAACTTTGTTACTTGAAAAAACTGCCGGATTTTTATGTTACCAAAAAAGATGCATTGAAATCAGGATGGAAAAGAGCTTTAGGCAATTTAAATGATGTTTTACCTGGTAAATCAATAGGCGGAGATATTTTTTATAATGATTTAGGTAAACTGCCGTCTGAGGCATCTCGTGTATGGCGTGAAGCTGATTTCGATTATATAAAAGGCTATAGGAATGACAAAAGAATTTTATATTCTAATGATGGTTTATTGTTTGCTACCTATGACCATTATCAGACTTTTTATGAAATACTACCATAAGTGGAGGTTGCTATGTACGAACAAAAGGATACATATATTGTGGATTTTTCAGAAGTTGAATATTATGCTCAGATGCATAGTGCCATAAAAGATGGTTTGAGTTTTCCTGATTATTATGGAAACAATTGGGATGCATTCTGGGATTGTTTAACTGATATGTATGGTGAAAGCATTAATATCGAGTTTATAGGTATTGAGAAATTAAGAACTGCATTCGGTGAAGAAGCAGGGAATGATATTGAGATTCTGAAAAGAATTTTATATAGATTCAAGCATAACTATAACGACGAATTTTCTGATTTGATAAGAATAAAGATTCAGGATGAGGATTCTACATATTACATTGATTAATTATAGATAAACGAAAAACCGAGTAAGCTCAAAAGTTTACTCGGTTCTTTAAATTGTACCCGAAACGGTGTTATATACTCATCAACCCCACGAACTTGTAGTATATATGCACGCATTGGTATTTTTCACCGTTTATGATTTCCTTTTCTGATACCACGATTTTCTCAATGAGCTCGTTCAGGTTTCTTTCGTTGAGTTTTTGTAAGAAAGAAAATCACACCGAAGATGTGTATGTAATCCGTCTTCGGACGGAATGCAATCGCAACTTTAGTTGCGTATGTAATCAATACGAAGGATTGTATATATACACCTTCGGCAATTACATACACGCTGACGCGTGATTACATGCCAATCCTTAGGATTGGATAAAAATAAAGCACCTGCTATTGCAGATGCTTTATTTTTTGGAGCTGGAAACGTGACTCGAACACGCGACCTGCTCATTACGAATGAGCTGCTCTACCAACTGAGCTATTCCAGCATATTATATGTGCAAAAGATATTATATATAATTGTTTTGAGTTTTTCAAGAGAAATTTTAAAAATGTAAATCTCATAACACAAATTTAATGTCAGCAAAAGCAATGATAATATATTATTGCTTTAATGTCTTGTCACCTTCACTATATAAGACCCGTGTTTTAAGGTGATTTTGTTTAATTTCCCAAAATGCAAAAAATATTATTTTTTTAGCTCTTTTTGTGTTGACTTTAGCGCTTTAGCGTGCTACTATATGAATACGTTTTTTATAACAGGCAGTATTATGAAAGGAGCAATACATCGGGTATTGCGATATTATTATGACACCCTTTAAAAACAGTTATGTTGACGAACTTTATGATGCAATTTTAAGTCTCGAAAATAAGGAAGATTGTCAGGCGTTTTTTGAAGACCTTTTTACAATAAATGAAATAATTTCTCTTTCCCAACGTCTGAGCGTTGCCAAAAAACTTGACGAGGGCAAAACCTTTTCTGCGATCACTGCGGAAACGGGTGCAAGCTCTGCAACTATCGGCAGAGTTAATAAGTGTCTTTCTTACGGCACCGGCGGTTACAGGAAAATTATTGACAGATTGAAAAAAGAAGGCGGCGAAACAAAATGAGTATTGATTTATCTGTTCTAAACAATTCTGAAAAGATAATATTTGAATTGCGCAGTCTTTATTCAAAATACGGTTATAAACCTTTTAAAATGAGCAAATTTGAGGAGTATGACCTTTACGGAAGCAATAAGGATTTCCTTGTTAGCGGTAACTGTATTACTTTTACCGATTCCGACGGAAGACTCCTTGCCTTAAAGCCTGACGTAACCTTTTCTATTATTAAAAATCTTGATGATTCCGCTACGGGCGTGCAAAAGGTTTATTATAATGAAAACGTTTACCGTGTAACTAAAAAGGCAGGCGGGTTCAGTGAAATAATGCAGACAGGCATTGAATGTATGGGTGATATCGATATCGGTGAGGTATGCGAGGTTATAACTCTTGCAGCGCGAAGTCTTTATGCCATCAGTGAAGATTATGTTCTTGATATTTCCCATATGGGTATTCTCAGCGGACTTTTCAGCGCTATGGATTTATCCGAAAGCAAAAAATCAGAGCTTCTTTGTGCCGTAGCTGAAAAGAACAGCGGCGTTATTTTAAATCTTTGTAATCAGTATGGCGTAGGCGATGCTCTCAGCAACAAGCTTTTAAGTCTTATTGATGCTTACGGCACACCTTCCGAAACACTCGAAAAAATCGGTAACTCTATTGTAAATGCTGAAATGCAGAATGCTTATAACGAGCTCTGTGAAGTCTGCAGCATGCTCACACAAAAGGGTTACGAAAAGAATATTAATATAGACTGCTCTGTTGTAAACGATATGAGTTATTATAACGGCATTGTATTCAAAGGCTTTTTGCACGGAGTGCCTACGGGCGTGCTTTCCGGCGGTAGATACGACAGACTTATGGAGCGCGTCAATAAAAAAGCAGGAGCTATAGGTTTTGCGGTTTATCTTGACGAAGTTGACAGAATTCTTCAGTCATCCGAAGAATCTGAAGGCTGTAATGATGACCAATATCTCAATGTGGCTCTCCCTAAAGGCAGATTGGGCGAAAAGGTTTATGCTATGTTTGAACAGGCCGGCTTTGAATGTCCCCAGATTCACGAAAAGAACAGACGTCTTATTTTTGAAAATGCTGAAAAAAAAGTGCGTTATTTCTGGGTAAAGCCTTCGGACGTTGCCATATATGTTGAACGTGGCGCGGCAGATATCGGCGTTGCAGGTAAGGATATTTTATTAGAGTATTCGCCCGATGTTTATGAGCTTCTTGATATGAATATGGGCAAATGCCGTATGTGCGTTGCTGCAAAAAATGAGTTTGCGGACAATGGTGCTAATACTTTACGTGTGGCTACCAAATTTGAAAATATTGCAAAAAGTTACTATGCCGATAAATGCCGTGATATAGATATAATTAAACTTAACGGTTCTATTGAGATTGCGCCTATTCTCGGTCTATCCGATGTTATTGTGGATATTGTGGAAACAGGGGCAACTCTTCTTGAAAACGGTCTCGAGCCTAAAGAAACTATTGTTGAAATAAGTGCACGTCTTATTTCAAACAAAGCATCCTATAAATTCAAATCTCAACTTATTGACAAACTTAAGGATGCGCTTTCAACGATTGTGAGGGAAAAACAGTGATAAAAATATACGACCGCAACGAAATATCAATTGAACAGATTCTCGAAAGAAGCGAACAGACCATTGATGTTGAAGGTATCGTTGCTGATATTATAAAAAATGTTAAAGAAAACGGAGACAAGGCTCTTGTTGAATATTGCCAAAAGTTTGACGGCGCCGTTGACGATGTTATTGAAGTCAGCGAAGAAGAAATAGAAGCGGCTTTCAATGAAATTGATGATGAGCTTGTTGATATTCTCACACAAGCAAAGGAGAATATCACCGCTTTCCATTCAAAGCAAGTTCGCAACTCTTTTGTAATCAACGATAAAGACGGTGTTATCATCGGGCAGAAGGTTTTGCCCATTGAAAAGGTTGGTCTTTATGTTCCCGGCGGCACAGCGGCTTATCCGTCATCCGTTCTTATGAACTGTGTTCCTGCAAAGATTGCAGGTTGCAGTGAGATTGTTATGGTTACACCTGCCAAAGCAGGTAAGGTGAAGCCGGTAATTCTCGCGGCGGCTAAAATTGCAGGGGTGGATAAAATTTTCAAAATCGGCGGTGCGCAGGCGGTTGCTGCTCTTGCTTACGGTACACAGAGCGTTCCCAAGGTTGATAAAATTGTCGGTCCCGGCAATGCCTTTGTTGCAGAAGCTAAAAAACAGGTTTTCGGTATGGTCGATATTGATATGATCGCAGGACCAAGTGAAATTCTTGTTGTTGCGGATTCAACAAACAATCCTGCACATATTGCGGCTGATATGCTTTCACAGGCAGAGCACGATAAAATGGCTACAGCGGTTCTTATTACCGACAGTATGGCTTTTGCGGAAAAAGTCAGTGCCGAACTTGAAAAACAGATTCCGCTTTTACCAAGAGCCGAAATTGCACGTTGCTCTGTTGATACAAATGGTAAAATAATCGTAACGGACAACCTTGTTGAGGCGATGAATGTTTCCAATATTCTTGCTCCCGAGCATCTTGAGATTTGTGTTGATAATCCGTTTGAGTATCTCGGATACGTTAAAAATGCAGGCTCTGTTTTCCTTGGTAAAAACTGTCCCGAAGCTTTGGGGGATTATTTTGCAGGTCCTAACCACACACTTCCTACAAGCGGTACTGCGCGTTTTTCAAGTCCGCTTTCGGTTGATGATTTTGTTAAAAAGACCCAATTCTCATATTTCAGTAATGAAGCACTTTGCAAGATAGGGGATAAAGTAGTCCGCTTTGCAAATGAAGAAGGTCTTCAGGCGCACGCAAGAAGCGTCAGCATCAGAACGGAGAAATAAATTTATGAGTAAATTCCTTGATGAGCGTTACAGTTCTCTGGCTGCTTATGTGCCCGGTGAACAACCGCAGGATAAGAAATATATAAAATTAAATACTAACGAGTCACCGTATCCGCCGTCACCTGAAACATTTGCGGCTGTGAATGTGAACGAAACTGAAAATCTGCGGCTTTATCCCGACCCGGATGGCAGAGTGCTTACAAAAAAACTTGCAGATTGTTACGGTGTTGAGAGTGAAAATATTTTTCTCGCAAACGGCTCTGATGATATTCTTAATTTTGCTTTTATGGCGTATGGTGCCAATGGCAGGAAATCGTATTTTGCTGACATTACTTACGGATTTTACAGCGTGTTTGCAAATCTTCACGGCTCCGATTACACGGTGATTCCCCTTGAAGATGATTTTACGATTGATGCCGATAAATTCTGCGGCGTTGACGGTTGTGTGTTTATTGCCAATCCCAATGCTCCTACGGGTCTTGCATTGAGTCTTGCAGAGATTGAAAGAATAATAAGCACCAATCCCGAAAACGTGGTTGTCATTGACGAAGCGTACGTTGATTTCGGTGCTGAAAGTGCAGTAAGCCTTGTGAAAAAATACGACAATCTTCTTGTGGTTCAGACTTTTTCAAAGTCACGCTCAATGGCAGGAGCAAGATTGGGTTTTGCTATTGGTAATAAGGAGATAATAGGGGATTTGCATAAGTTAAGATACTCAACTAATCCCTACAATATAAATCGTATTACTCTTGCGGCAGGCGCGGCTTGCATTGATTCGCAGAATTATTATGATGATAATTGTAAAAAAATAATTAATACAAGAGCATACACTACAAATGAATTGGAAAAACTCGGTTTTTCTGTTCTTCCGTCAAAGGCAAATTTTGTTTTTGCACAGTCGGATAGAATTGACGGCGGAGAATTGTATCTGAAATTAAAAGAAAAAGGTGTTCTTGTCCGTCACTTTACAAGCGGAAGGATAAAGAATTTTAACCGCATAACTATCGGTACACCCGAACAGATGGCGGTATTTATAGAAAAAACCAAAGAAATTCTGGAGGACAAATAAATGCGCGTAGCTGAAATTTCAAGAAAAACTGCGGAAACCGATGTTTTGGTTAAAATCAATCTTGACGGTACAGGCATTTGTGATATTGATACGGGTATCGGTTTTCTTGACCATATGATGATATTATTCGGTAAGCACGGCAGATTTGACCTTACCGTTAAATGTAACGGTGATTTAGAAGTTGACGGACACCATACCACCGAAGATATCGGTATTGCTCTTGGTCAGGCTTTTAAAGAAGCTCTCGGAGATAAAAGGGGAATCAAGCGCTACGGCAGCACAATCCTTCCTATGGATGAAGCGCTTATACTCACCGCCGTTGATATTTCCGGCAGACCCTATCTTCGTTACAGAATGAAAATTCCGGCACCTATGGTCGGGGACTTTGATACAGAGCTTCTTCGTGAATTTGTAATTGCTTTTGCCTTTAATGCTGGCATAACCTTACATATCAGAAGACTTGACGGTGTTAACAGCCATCACATAATCGAGGGAACCTTCAAATCCCTTGCCCGAACACTGAAAAAAGCGGTGGAAATCGACGAAAAAGCAAAAGACGAAATACCGTCAACCAAAGGAGTTTTATAATGCTTGCTATTATAGATTACGGCGTGGGTAACCTGTTTTCATTGCAGTGCTCACTAAAAAAAATCGGTGTTGAAGCAGTTGTTACAAATGACCCCGATACAATAAAAAAAGCCGACAGAATTATTCTTCCCGGGGTAGGGGCATTCGGTGATGCCGCTAAAAAACTTCGTGCAACAGGTCTTGTGGATACAATAAAAACCGAAGCGGAAAACGGCAAGCCGTTTTTAGGTATATGTCTTGGTATGCAGCTACTTTTTGAGAAGGGTTACGAATATGGCGAGCACGAGGGTCTGGGCTTTATTAAGGGCAACGTTGTTGCTCTTGAAGGTATAATTCCCGAAAATTTAAATATTCCGCATATGGGGTGGAATGCCCTTGATTTCAAATGTGAAAGTCCGATTTTTAAATACATAAACGACGGTGATTGCGTTTATTTTGTTCATTCATATCACGCCACAGACTGCGATGAGTCCGTTATTGCTACTGCAGAATATGGAGTTCAGGTTACGGCGGCTGTCGGTAAGGGCAATATTTTCGGTTGTCAGTTCCATCCGGAAAAAAGCGGTGATACAGGTTTAAAAATATTAAAAGCATTTTGTGAAATCGGAGAGTAAAATGAGATTATTTCCTGCAATAGATTTATATGAAGGTAAGGCGGTTCGCCTTTTGAAAGGTAACTATAATGACCTTACAGTTTATTCTGAAAATCCTTTGGAAATAGCCAAGGATTTTGAAAATCAGGGTGCAACAGAACTCCACACGGTTGACCTTGAGGGTGCCCGTGACGGTGGTACACCCAATATTGAAATTATAAAAAGCTTTGTTGAAAATACTTCCTTGAATGTTGAAGTGGGTGGCGGTATCCGCTCTATGGAAACAGTTGAAGCGTACCTTAATGCAGGTGTTAAGAGAGTAATTCTCGGTACTGCCGCAGTGACGGATGAAGCCTTCTTGAAGGACGCAGTTAAGCGTTACGGCGATAAAATTGCCGTGGGTGCGGACATCAAAGACGGTAAGGTTGCTATTAAGGGCTGGGTAGAAAAATCAGAATACGGCACGTTTGAGTTCTTTGAAAAGCTTGAAAAAATCGGTGTTTCAACGGTTATTTGTACCGATATATCAAAAGATGGTGCAATGCAAGGCACTAACCGTGGGCTTTATAAAGAGCTTTCTGAAAAATTCTCGGTTAATATAATTGCATCCGGCGGTGTTTCTACACTTGATGATATCAAGGCGTTGAGCGAAATGAACCTTTATGGTGCCATTGTAGGCAAGGCTTATTATACAGGTGCTGTTAAGATTAACGAGGCTTTGGAGGTTATAAAATGATTACCAAAAGAATTATTCCATGCCTTGATGTACGCAACGGTACAGTTGTTAAAGGAACGAATTTTGAAAATCTTAACGAGATTTCTTCTCCTGTTCAGTTGGCGGAATACTACAGTTCACACGGTGCTGATGAGCTTGTATTTTATGATATAACTGCATCATCAGACGGACGAAAGCTTTTTACCGATATTTTAACCGAAACTGCATCAAAGGTGTTTATTCCTTTGACAGTCGGCGGTGGTATAAATACTCTTGAGGATTTTGACAGAGTCTTAAAGTGCGGTGCAGATAAGGTCAGTGTGAACTCGGGTGCAATAAGAAATCCCGATTTAATCCCTGCGGCGGCAGAGAAATACGGTGACCAATGCGTTGTTCTTTCGGTTGATGTTAAACGTGTTGACGGTCAATTCCGCGTGTTTGCAAAGGGCGGCAGAGAAGATACAGGCCTTGATGCTCTCGAATGGATAAAACGCGGCGTAAACAACGGTGCAGGCGAAATCGTTGTGAATTCCATTGACACAGACGGTGTTAAAAAGGGGTTCGATATTGAGATGCTAAAAGCCGTATGCGAGATTGTAAATGTTCCCGTAATTGCATCGGGCGGTGCAGGCGGCAAACAGGATTTTGTTGATTTGTTCAATATCGTACCCGATGTAAGCGCAGGTCTTGCGGCATCCATCTTCCATTACGGTGAAGTTACAATTGACGATCTGAAGAAAACTTTAAATGAAAATAACATTACTGTGAGGTTATAATATGTTTGATATTAAAAAACTTAAGTTTGACGAAAAGGGTCTTATCCCTGCTATTGTTGTTGATGATGAAACAGGGGATGTGCTCACTCTCGCTTATATGAATGAAGAAAGCCTTAAAATATCCCTTGAAAAGAAGATGACCTGTTTCTGGAGCCGTTCAAGACAGGAGCTCTGGCTTAAAGGTGAAACAAGCGGCAACTATCAACATATTGTCAGTATCACAGCAGATTGCGATATGGATGCCCTTACCGTACGCGTAAAAAAAGACGGTCCTGCTTGTCATACCGGTGAGGATAGTTGTTTTTTCAACAAGGTGATGGAAAATGATGAGATTGCACCCGCATTCTCTGTTCAGGCACTTGTTGAAATGCTTGAAGGCAGAAAAACCAATCCTAAAGAGGGCTCTTATACAACCTATCTTTTTGAAAAGGGTATTGATAAAATCCTTAAAAAAGTAGGCGAGGAAAGCACCGAGGTTATAATTGCAGGTAAGGCTGACGATAAGGCAGAAACTATTTATGAAATTTCTGATCTTATGTATCACGTGCTTGTGCTTATGATTGAAATGGGTATTTCCGTTGATGATATCAAGAAGGAGCTTGCGTCACGTCACGTTATCGATCATAAGGTTAAACAGGAAAAAATGACAAAGTAAATTCAGGTCCGATGCTTTACGGGTTTATTTCCAACCCTAAGAGACCAATTAACATCCGAAGAAACTTTAAAGTTTCTTCGGATGTTTTTATGTGTTTTTTCGGTCAATCTTCGACAATTATTTTACATCCTGAGATGTACACTTAACGTATAAATATATTTCAGGGGAGCAGTGATTATGCCTGTTACGATTAAAACAAAACAAAATACAATATACGCCTATCTTAAGGGTGAGATTGACCACCATACAGCACCCGAGCTTCGCAACACGATTGATGATGCTATCATTATGAACGAAACGTCACAGATGTTGGTGCTTGATTTTTCGGGCGTTACTTTTATGGATAGCTCGGGAGTAGGACTTGTTATGGGAAGATATCGCCTTGCATCTTCAAAAGGTAAAAAGTTAAGGGTCGATAACCTTAGCGAGCGTGATTATAAAATTATGAAAATGTCGGGAATAGAAAAACTCGCACAAATCAATAAAGTTAAAGAATAAAAAGGAAAGAGGAAAAATCATGAAAAAAATCAATGAATTAAAAATGGTGTTTGACAGTAGGTCTGTAAACGAAAGCTTTTCACGTATGGCGGTAGCGGCTTTTGCATCGCAGCTTGATATGACTGTGGAGGAAATGGGGGATATAAAAACCGTTGTCAGCGAAGCGGTTACTAATTGCATAGTTCACGCCTACCGCAACACTATAGGGAAAATTTACATAACCTGCGCCGTTTTTGAAGAAGGTATAGTACGCGTGCGCGTTAGGGATAAAGGCTGTGGCATAGCCGATGTCGAAAAGGCTATGGAACCGTTATATACAAGTCTGGGGGGTGACCGCTCGGGACTCGGCTTTTCGGTTATGGAAAGCTTTTCTGATAAACTGACGGTGCGTTCAAAACCCGGGGTCGGCACAACCGTAACCATTGATAAAAAAATCAAAGGAAAAGTATTATGACCACACGGGATAAAATGATTGAAAATAATCTGGGACTCGTCCACTCCTGTGCACAGAAGTTCAAAAACAGGGGAGTGGATTATGATGATTTGTTCCAGGCGGGCTGTATCGGTCTTGTTAAAGCTGTTGATGGTTTTGACGAAAGCCTCGGCTATGTGTTTTCAACCTATGCAGTCCCGGCAATTCTTGGTGAAATTAAACGTATTTTCCGTGACGGCGGGACGGTTAAAGTCAGTCGCAGTCTTAAGGAACGGTCGCGTAAAATATGTCAGGAAAAACAAAATCTTACCGATGAATACGGGAGAGAGCCAACCGTTACCGAACTTGCGGAGTACGTGGGTTTAAGTGTTTATGAAACAAGTCAGTTGCTTCTTGCTTTTCAACCCGTGGTATCACTTACTGCCACAGAGGATGAATCCGGCAAACAATTTGACATACCCGTAGAAAGTGAAGAAGAACGCATCAATGAGAAAATCTGCCTTGATGAATGTATAGCGGACCTTTGCGAAAATGACAGGAAAATAATAGATCTGAGATATTACAAATCGAAAACACAAGCCGTTGTAGCTAAAGAGCTGGGTATGACGCAGGTGCAGGTTTCAAGACGTGAAAAGAAAATTCTCAAAGAAATTCGCGAAAAAATGTCTGTTTAAAGTAAATCGACAAAAAACACGGGTTTACCCTATAAAAGAATGTTGAAAATGATAGTTCAAAAAATAGTAAATATACTTGAAAAAAAACGGCGGTTAGTATAAAATATATTCGGTAAAAAATTAACAAACAAAAGGAGTTATAAAAATGGGTCTTTTAAACAAAAAAACTGTTGATGACATCAACGCAAAAGGCAAAAAGGTTCTCGTTCGTTGCGACTTTAACGTTCCGCTCAAAGACGGCGTTATTACTGACGAAAACCGTATAACAGCAGCACTCCCCACAATTAAAAAACTTATCGCTGACGGCGCACAGGTTATCCTTTGCTCACATCTCGGCAAAGTTAAAAACGGCCCCAACGAAAAAGAATCTCTTGCTCCCGTAGCAAAAAGACTTACCGAAGTTCTCGGTCAGGATGTTGTTTTCGCAGCAGATGACGTAGTTGTTGGCGAAAATGCTAAAAAAGCAGTGGCTGAAATGAAAGACGGCGATGTTGTTCTTCTTCAGAACACACGTTTCCGTCCCGAAGAAACAAAGAACGGCGAAGCTTTCTCAAAAGAACTTGCTTCACTTTGCGATATCTATGTTAACGATGCTTTCGGTGCTGCTCACAGAGCACACTGCTCTACAGTAGGCGTTGCATCATTCGTTGAAGAAGCAGCAGTTGGCTACCTTATGGGTAAAGAGCTCAAATATCTCGGTAACGCAGTTGAAGATCCCCAGAGACCTTTCGTTACAATCCTTGGCGGTGCAAAGGTTGCTGATAAGCTCAATGTTATCGAAAACCTTCTTAATAAAGCCGATACTCTCATCATCGGCGGCGGTATGGCTTACACATTCCTTGCAGCAAAAGGCTACAGCGTAGGTACATCACTTCTTGACGAAACAAAGATTGACTACTGTAAAGATATGCTCAAAAAGGCAGAAGAAAAAGGTGTTAAGATTCTTCTTCCCGTTGATGTTACAATCACAAAGGATTTCCCCAATCCTATCGATGCTGAAATCGAAGTTCAGGTTTGCGATGCGGACAAGATTCCTGCAGATATGATGAGCCTTGACATCGGCCCCAAGACAGCTGCTCTTTACGCAGAAGCAGTTAAATCTGCAAAAACAGTTGTATGGAATGGTCCTATGGGCGTGTTCGAGAACCCCATCCTTGCAAAGGGTACAATCGCAGTTGCTGAATCTCTTGCTGAAACAGATGCAACAACAATCATCGGTGGTGGTGACTCAGCAGCAGCAGTTAACACTCTTGGCTACGGCGCAAAAATGACACACATTTCCACAGGTGGCGGCGCATCACTTGAGTTCCTTGAGGGTAAGGCTCTCCCCGGCATCGAAGCAGTAAACGATAAATAATATTTCACGCACATTTGACGTTTTTCTGCCCACTCGGAGTATCTATATACACCTTCGGGGCAGAGAAAACGCCAACTGCACGCAAACTATTATTTATCACATCTCAGATAGATTGTGTTGAGTGAAAAGTTTCGGTAATGCGAAGCCTATCATCCCATTTTTGCGACGCAAAAAGGGATGGGGACCATCGCTTGCGATGGTGGTGGGTAGTTCTCTTACTGTTTTTCTTCAATATGGCTGAACTTAATCAAACATTATAATCGGCACGCTTTGCCCCGAAACTCCTCACTCCTAATTCCTAACTAAAGAAAGGTAATCGTTATGGATAAATCACTTCGTAAAGCAGTTATCGCAGGTAACTGGAAAATGAATAAAACTCCCGATGAAGCAAAAGCTATCATCAACGAAATGAAACCCCTTGTTGCAGATGCAGATTGTGACGTTATTCTTTGCGTTCCTTATATCGATATTTTTGCAGCACAGGAAGCAGCCGCAGGCTCCAACATCAAAATCGGTGCTGAGAACTGCCACTGGGCAGAAAGCGGTGCTTTCACAGGCGAAGTTTCTGCACCCATGCTTAAGGCTATCGGTGTTGAGTACGTTATTATCGGTCACTCCGAAAGAAGACAATACTTCGGCGAAACCGACGAAACAGTTAACAAACGCGTTCGTGCAGCTCTTGACAGCGGTCTTACAGTAATTCTTTGTGTTGGCGAACTTCTCGACGAACGTAAAAAAGGCGTTACAATGGAGGTTGTTCGTTCACAGACAAAGATTGCACTTCAGGGCGTTTCTAACGAAGAGCTTGACAGAATCATCATCGCTTACGAACCCGTTTGGGCTATCGGTACAGGCGAAACTGCAACTGCAGAACAGGCAGATGAAGTTAACCACGCAATCCGCGAGGTTCTCGGCGAAATCTACTGCCCCAAATGTGCAAGTCGCGTTACAATTCAGTACGGCGGTTCAATGAACGCAAAGAATGCGGCCGAACTTCTCAGCAAGGTTGATGTTGACGGCGGTCTTATCGGTGGTGCTTCACTTAAAGCAGAGGACTTCTCTGTTATCGTTAAAGCGGCATCCGTTTGATTTTAATAATTACGGGCAGACTTCTGTCTGCCCTATAATTCTGTAAAAGGAGAATTATATATGTCTGAAAAAATACTTCTCGTCGTAATGGACGGTATAGGATACTCAAAAACAGGTTTAGGCGATGCGGTTACACTTGCCAACACACCTGTTCTTGATAAGCTTCTTAAAGAATGTCCCAATGTTCGTCTTAAAGCCCACGGCGCTGCAGTAGGTCTTCCTTCTGATGACGATATGGGTAACAGTGAAGTTGGTCATAACGCACTTGGTTGCGGTCAGGTTTACTCACAGGGCGCAAAGCTCGTTAACGAGTCAATTGAGTCAGGTAAAATCTACGCATCCGATGCTTGGAAAGAGGTTGCAGGTAACTGTGTTGAAAAAAGTTCAACACTTCATTTTATCGGTCTTCTTTCCGACGGTAACGTTCACTCAAACATTTCACACCTTATTGAAATGGTTAAGAAAGCAAAGGCAGACGGCGTTAAAAACGTACGCGCTCACGTTCTTCTCGACGGTCGTGACGTTCCCGCAACATCGGGTCTTGTTTACGTTGAACAGTTAGAAAACGCTTTCGCAGAGCTTAACGACGATACATTCTGCGGTAAAATCGCTTCAGGTGGCGGCAGAATGGTTGTTACAATGGACCGTTATCAGGCTAACTGGAATATGGTTAAGGTTGGTTGGGATACCCACGTTAAAGGTATCGGCAGACAGTTTGCAACTGCAACTGAGGCTATTGAAACCTACCGCGCAGAAAATGACGGTATTATCGACCAGGATCTTCCTCCCTTTGTTATTGCCGAAAACGGCGAGCCCGTCGGCACAATCAACGATGGTGACAGTGTAGTTCTTTTCAACTTCCGCGGTGACCGTGCGATTGAATTGAGCATGGCTTTTGATAACGATGATTTCACATATTTCGACAGAGGTGCAAAGCCCGATGTTGTATATGCAGGTATGCTTCAGTATGACGGCGACCTTAAGCTTCCCGAGCGTTACCTTGTTAATCCTCCCGAAATTAAGGATACACTTTCCGAGCTTCTTGTTTCAAAGGGTATGAATCAGTTTGCAGTTTCCGAAACTCAGAAATATGGTCACGTAACATATTTCTGGAACGGTAACAAGAGCGACAAATTCTCAGAAGATCTTGAAACATATATGGAAATTCCTTCCGATAAAGTTTCTTTCGATGAAAGACCCTGGATGAAATCTGCGGAGGTTACAGACGCAGTTATCGAAGCAATGGAAAGTGGTAAATATGACTTCATCCGTTGCAACTATCCCAACGGCGATATGGTAGGTCATACAGGTAACCTTGATGCAACTATCACCGCAGTTGAAGCAGTTGATCTCGGTCTTGCAAGAGTTCTTAAGGTTGCGGATAAACTCGGTGTAACAGTTCTTATTACTGCCGACCACGGTAATGCTGATGAAATGCTTGAAAAAGATAAAAAAGGCAACATCGCACCCAGAACTGCCCACTCTCTTAATGAAGTTCCCTTCATCATTTACAGCAAAAATGATTATGAAGTAAAAGACGGCAGCTTCGGTCTCGCTAACGTAGCACCCACAGTTGCAACAATCTTTGGCATCGACCCCTATGATAGTTGGGAAGAATCAATAATTAATTAAATATAATTATTAACAAAGACCTTGATTTTCGTTTTTGAAAATCAAGGTCTTTTAATGTTTTTATTTAAGCTTATGAATAAATAATCCGCTTAAGAGTTTGGGCTCAAACCAAGTGGATTTTGGCGGCATAATCATATTAGCATCAGCAATATCCATAAGGTCGTCAAGAGTGGTAGGATACATTGAGAAGGCAAGCTCCATATCATCCGAAACTCTGCGTTCAAGCTCACCCAAGCCACGGATACCGCCAATAAAGTCGATTCGTTTATCTGTTCTCGGGTCGCCTATATTGAGTATAGGGGTCAGAAGATTTTTTTGTAAAATAGAAACATCTAATTGGTCAACAGGGTTATTTTCATCAAAAGTACCTTCTTTTGCGGTAAGCTTATACCACTCATTATCAAGGTACATACCGAAGGTATGTTTTTTTTCAGGATGATATGCACCGTTACAAGGAGCTTTTTCCACAGTGAACGCCTCAGAAATCTTTTCAATGAATTCTTCCTTTGTGTTGCCGTTTAAATCCTTAACCACACGGTTGTAGTCCATAATTTCAAGGCTTTCAGCAGGGAAGAGAACCGCAAGGAAGAAGTTGAATTCTTCAGTGCCGTTGTAATCGGGATTCTGTTCACGACGCATTTTTGCAACATTTACTGCGGATGCGCAACGGTGATGACCGTCTGCAATGTAAAAATCACCCGCATCACCTAAAAGTGCACAAATTTTTTTGCAGTCACTTTCATCATTTATTACCCATACGGTGTTTGCGATACCGTCATCAGTAACAAAATCATACACGGGTTCTGATTTTTTGTATTCTTCAATAATGTCTGCAATATCTGATTTGCCTTTATAACAAAGGAAGATGGGACCGGTGTTTGCATCACAGGTGTCAACGTGACGGATTCTGTCAGCTTCCTTGTCAGCACGGGTGAGCTCGTGCTTTTTGATGTGGTTATTAATGTAATCGTCAACGCTTGCACAGCCTACAAGACCTGTCTGTTCTCTGCCGTTCATAATCTGTCGATAAATATAAAAACAAGGCGTTTCGTCAGATTTCATTATGCCGTCGTTTTCGAACTTTTTAAGATTCTCGGCGGCCTTGGCATAAACCTCGTCGCTGTATAAATACGTTCCATCGGGCAAATCTATTTCTGCTTTATCTATATGCAAAAATGAATAGGCATTGCCTTCAACCATTACTTTAGCTTCTTCGCTGTTCATAACATCATATGGAAGTGCCGCTACTTTTGAAGCGTATTCGGGGATAGGTCTTAATGCTTTAAAAGGTTTAAAAACAGCCATATAAATAACCTCTTTTTTTCATATTTGATACAATAATTTTACTTTAAATATGTGTTTCTTGTCAATAAAATATTGCATTTTAAATGTTGCTGTGATAAATTTAATTATATGATTTTTGGGAAAAGGTGATACAAATTAGCGGTGATATGAATTTTAATAACATTTTAAAATATTCGGGAAACCTTCGCGCCAATAATGATCGTACTTGGTTTCATAACAATCACGATGAATACGATGCAGCAAGAAAACAGTTTTTAGGTTTTCTTGATATGTTCCGTTTTAAGTTGAGTGATGTTGCTCCTGATATAGGTAAATCAATAATGTATATGGAGCCCAGAGAATGGATGTACCGTATAGCAAGGGATATGCGTTTTCACAAAAACGGACCGCCGTATAATCCTGCGTTCAGGGCGTATATTGCCGCGGATAGAAAATCATGGTTACCCATCGGCTACTTTCTGATGTTAACACCCGGGGGCTCTTGCTTTGGTACGGGGTTATGGTGTGATACCACAGCTAAAATGAACAATATCCGAAAATATATTTCTCTCCATTATGATGAACTGCGTGAAGCTCTGGACAAAAGCGGATTGGCTCTTATGGGTGATAAGTTAAAAACAATGCCCCGTGGCTTTTCAGCGGATGACCCTGCGGCAGAGTATATAAAGTACAAAAACTGGGAGATGATTTTCTATATTCCCGATGAAGATATAGGAACTTTTGAAGAGTTTTCGGATCTTTTGATTTTTTATGTTAAAAAAATCGAGCCTGTAAGATTATTTCTTCTGAAAGCCGCACAGTATGTGGATAACCCACGTCCCGAATTTGAATGGTAAAAAACAATCTCTTCGGAGGTTGTTTTTTATGCAAAATGCAGAATTCAAAATGCAAAATTATTGGGATCTGCGGTCGGCATCATAAAAGAAAAATTGAAACAAAAACAGTTGATAAATATTGAAATATGTGTTAAATTATTAGTGCGACACAATTAAATTTTTTCAGTAACAGATGACTCCTGTGTTTGGGTAAAAACACGGGCTTCTGTCTTGTCGTTTGTTACTGAACTATAAGAATTGTGTCGCAGCAAATGAAGCCTTGTGTTTTTCATGCGTGGCTTCGGCTGCGCATTTTTTGTTTTAGGGTGATTTTTATGAATGAAAAAGAGCTGTTGTGGAAAATGTACAGTACATTATTTAACACTATTACGGATGTGTTGCCTGTTGTAGGAAATACTAAAGTCGCCGAAAAATTAAAACAGGCACAGCTTGATACAGAAGAAATGTATATAAGTCAAGGTGGGGCAGATATAATTGAATATATTCGTCCCGAAGAATATCAAAACAGATGTATGCGAAACTTATATAAATAGCCAACGCAGTTCCGAAATTTTGCATTTTACATTTTGAATTTTGCATTAACAAAAACGCCCTGTTTAAAACAGGGCGTTTTCCTTATGATATTGTGCAGGAGCTTTCCTGTGATGATGCTACAAGACCGATGTATGTTCTGCCTGTGTTGAGAGCGAGTTCTTCGCCATCCGCGTCGTAGAACTTCATCATATCGGAGTAATCACCTTTTTCCCAGGTGATTTCTTCGTATGTTCCGTTGGAAACATAAACACCGTGTCCTTCGGAAAGGTCCAATGAAATTCTGCCCTTTGCGTCGCCTAAGCTTGATTTATCAACGTAGCAGATCAAAAGGTTTGAGAAATTTTGTTGATTACCGTCACTATCTTTGAAGGTGTTACCGTTAAGAGAACTGTAATAAAGATTGTCTTCGGCGTTATAGGTGTATGTGTATGTGGCATAGTTTGAAAAGTCAACTACCATCTCTGTACACTCACCGTCATTAAGCTTGCGGTTGGAAGAACTGAATTTGAAGGGGTTGAGATAGTCTTCGTCGATTTCAGTTCTGAATTCTTTATTTTCAATAGCATTTACAACTTTTTCACCTGTTGTGTAAGCTCTGTGCTCAGATGAAACGTTTCGTGAAGTATCTCTTGAGAATGTGTTGCCATCGCTCATACCGTCAATGTGATCCGTGCCATGGTTGCTCATAGCGTTGTATGCCTGCGGGCTACCGCCGAAATGAACGAAGATTGCATCAAAACCTTCAACAAGCTCAACAAAGTAGTGTCTTGCACTTCTTGTGGGGCCTACCTTATCGGGAATGCGTGAAGCATCCGCAAACATAAGGAGCATTCTTGTGATACCGCCTTCGGCTTCCATTTCCCAGACGATATCAGCGTCGGTTATACCCCATTGGGGTCGTGCATCTTTATGGTTTTCAACCGAAATCATAATAGGTCGGTTATTGAGAAGCTCTTTATCGTAACCCTGTTCACCTGTCAAGGGATTTATATCACCTGATAAATAAGGTGACGTAGTAGTGGGTGCTGCGGTAGTTTGTATGGGTTCAGTTGTAGTTTCTTCTTCGGTATTTTTACCGCAACCTGCAAATGCTCCGACTGTAATTACGAGTGCAAGTGAAAGTGCGATTAATCTGAATATTGTGTTTTTCTTGAGTTTTGCCAATGGTGTCATTCCTTTGTAATAAATTAAATCCAGAACTCAACAAGATGTAAAATCTTGGCGTATAAAGTTGGGTTCTGTGTATCTATTGTAACATCTGCCACAGAAAAAACAAGTGCTATTGTGTAAACAATGCTTAAAATTGTCGAAATGAATAAAAGTGTGTTTAAATTTATGTGACTTTCTTTTAAATCAAAGTTTTCGAACAAGGCAAAAACGGTAATAGCCGTTGCTATAAAGAAAATTATACCAAAGTCACTGTAGTATCTTTGCAACAATCCGCCTGCCTGTGTATCTGCAATAACAAGGGCAAAACCGACACCGAGAAGAACAAGAACAAAACCAAGCAGCTTTGCTTCCTTCAGCTTTTTTCGTACCTTTGGCAACGCGCCTGTAAACCACAAGAAGGGAAGACAGGTTATCATACCACCGAAACAAAATTCGTAAATTGTTCTGCCTATATAATTTGTGTCGATTTTCACTGCCTTGATATAGGGAAAAACACCTGTGAATTGTGGCGGCTGGAAAAGATATGTGAAAATACCGAGTCCTGTTCTTCCCATATCAAAACCGCGTTTTGTAACGTCATTTGTAGTAAGATTATATCCAGAACCAAAGTCGACGGGTGAGCCGAAACGGATATAATTATAGTACATTATACCTGCGGCAACAACGATGAAAGGGATTGCCAACATAACAAGGTTAAGTATGCCTTTTTTAGTCGCGATGTGTTTTTCTTTAAAGAAATAACCTGCAAACAGCGGTATTGCTACTGCGCAGACGAGAACTGTCTGGGGACGGCAGCCGACTGCAAGGGCACAGAAAAGTGAACCGAGAAGGAGAAAAACATTCTGGCATTTTTGCGTGTGCTTTCCTTTTATCCAACAGAACAGCCCCCATACAATAAATGCCAACGCCGTCATAATGGGTACGGAATAAAAGTCCGGCCTTTTCACAAGAAACATCGAACCGCAACAGTTTACAGTTACCAAAGACACGAGCATATAAACGCCGACGGAAACGTTTTTGAATTTTTTTTCGCAAATGATACCCAGTAGCTTGAATACACCTATAGCGAAAATCATGGCGAAAATTATTATGCCTGCTGCCGACGGGAAAGGTGCATTGAAAATAGCTCTGAACGGCAGATACATTAATAAAAGCGGAACTATGCCGAAATAAACGTAATAGTGCCCGTCAAAGTATGCCACGTCCCAGCGGTATGTGTCGCCTGTAAGGTTTTCTGTAATCTTTCTTGCAACTGTATCGTATGGATTGTCCATATCAATAAGGGATTGTGGCACATCATCGTTATCGATATATGTTTTGCCCTGAAGTATAGCTTGAGCCAATTCATCGTATTGATTGTGATGCTTAAAGGCAAGCTGTGAAAATGTTATGCCTTCATCGGTTATATCAAATCCTAAAAACGAAGGATTCATAGTGCCGACGAAAACAAAAATAATACATTGCAAGGCAATAAACGCTACGGTAAGATTGTATTTAAGATTTTTTGCTTGAGTGATATTGTGTAGGTATATGGGGGATGAAGGTCTGAAAATGTATAATAAAAATAAAATACCGATTAACAGAATAAATCTTAAAATTGAAAATTCAAACGGTCGTTGGTTGTTTATGGTGATGGAGTTTACATTTATTGATTCTTCATCACCGAATTTTATTTTCAGCTCTTCGGTTGCGCCTATTGTATTTATGTTGATATACTCACTTTTTTCAATGGAGTAATAAATCTGTCTTTCGGGAGTGGCATAGTAATATTGATTGGCTTCATCAGTAAGGTAAAGAGTAACATCCACGACATCCGTGTTATGCTCGGTAAGGTCTATTCTGATATTGTCGATTTCAACATTGATATCATTGAATTCAATCTCACTAAAGCCTGTAAAACTGTAAAAGCCTTCTTCGTTAAGGTATTCCGCCATATATGCGGATAAATCAACAGGCGTGTTATCTGCGGTAGTGTAATAGTTGATGTTGAAAACAGAAACTTCCAGCCCGGCCGCAAAAAGCAATATAGCGGCTAATGCCGTAACGCAGGATTTAATAAAATTATCCTGTTTTTTGCTTATTTTGTAAATTACAAGGGCAGCGGCACTTGCAATTAAAAAAACTATAATACAAACTGCAATCATAAAAATAACTCCCGAAAAAATATGTAGAGTGTATATACTTTACTCTGTTTATTAAACCATAAAAACTCAGATTTGTAAATATTTCACGTCATTGAGCATATATTATAAAGATTTCTGAATACGGAAAAAGTGAAAAGCGGAGGTTGTATTATGCAGAAAACGGTAAAAAATGTTACGCTTACATATGAGGTGTACAAAAGATATGTCAATGAATTAAAGGCTGTGTATCCGCAGATGAAGGTCGCATCCTGCGGTAAATCGGTACTGGGTAAAAAAATATATTCTTTTGTTATTGGCGAAGGAAAAGAGACCGTAGTTTACGTAGGGGGTACACACGGGCTGGAATGGCTTACTTCTTTGGTATTATTACGCTTTTGTGAAAACATTATGTATCAGAGTGAAAATGATGGTCAGCTATCGGGATACAATGTGAGAAAACTTCTTAATAACAGGCGTCTTATAATAATACCCGAAATTAACCCCGATGGTATAGAAATTGCCGTGAAAGGTGCTTGCGCCTGCGAAGAATATAAAATGATTGATTCCCGTATATGTAACGGTGATTTCAGCGGATGGAGCGCAAACGCAAGGGGAGTGGACATTAACCACAACTTTAATGCGGATTGGTACGCTTTACGTGATTACGAAAAAGAGCGGGGTATCGACTCACCGTCACCAAGACGCTTTGGGGGTGCCTTTCCCGAAAGTGAACCCGAAACAAAAGCCATAACACGCTTGTGCCGTAATATAATGCCGGATATGCTTTTTACATTCCACTCGCAAGGGGAAGAAATTTATTATGAGTACGGAAATAATACACCTGAAAAATCTTATACGATAGCCAAGGTTTTAGGTGGGTTGACCGACTATGCACTTGTAAAAAACGAAGGACACGCCGCATCGGGAGGCTTGAAAGACTGGTTCATTGAAGAGTTTCGCAGACCTGCTTTTACCGTGGAAATAGGAAAGGGCAAAAATCCGTTGCCTTTAAGTGATTTTGATGATATATATTTTAAAACCGAACCACTTATGGTTTTGGGTTTGGTGCTTTGAAAATTTAAATGATTTCAAAATATCACTTTACAAAGAACAAATGTTCTGTTATAATACAAAACGAACAAATGTTCAGAAAGAAGTGACGGCGTGTGGAACGCACCATATTACATTGCGATTGCAACAGTTTTTTTGCATCTGTTGAGGGTGTGCTTAATCCGGAATTGAAAAAATATGCTTATGCAGTTTGCGGTGACCCGGAGTACAGACACGGTATAATTCTTGCCAAAAATGAAGCGGCAAAAAAATACGGCGTAAAAACCGGGGAGGCTATATGGCAGGCAAAATCCAAATGTCCGAAACTGGTTACCGTAACCCCACATTATGAGCTGTATAAAAAATATTCCGAAACCGTTTTCAATATTTATTGTAGGTACACCGACCTTGTTGAGCCTTTCGGTATAGATGAATGCTGGCTGGACGTAAGCGGTACAACGCATCTTTTCGGTAGTGGTCAGGATATTGCTGATGAATTAAGGCGTGTCGTAAAGGCGGAAACGGGTTTAACCATATCTGTAGGTGTGTCTTATAACAAAATTTTTGCAAAAATGGGCAGTGATTATAAAAAGCCTGATGCTACAACTGTCATAAGTGAAGATAATTTTAAAAAGATAATTTATCCTTTGCCTGTGAACGATATGTTTATGGTAGGTCGGCGTACTGCGGAAAAGCTCCGCGGTGTAGGGATATTTACTATAGGTGATATCGCAAGTGCAGATGAACGGACTCTCAGACGGCTGTTGGGTGAAAACGGCAGAGTTCTTTGGCAGAATGTAAACGGGTATGATTATTCGCCTGTTTTACCATTTAATTATCGCGAAGCATATAAATCAATCGGTAACGGCGTAACGTTCAAGCGCGACCTTACAAGTAAAAAAGATGTGCGTACCTGCGTTTTCTTTTTGTGTGATAAAGTAGCCGCAAGGCTCCGAAAGCACAACGTTGAATGTTCAGCAATACAGGTCGGTATAAAGGATACAAATATGCAAAGTATAAGTCGGTCTGTTCAGCTTTCATCGCCGACGGATTTAAGCTTCGATTTGCGGCGTTCGGCACTTTCTTTGATTCAGGATAATATCGACGTAACGCAAAAGCCAATAAGGGCGTTGACCGTAACAGGCACAAAGCTTCTTAACGGGGACGAAGTCTGTGAACAGATATCTTTTCTTGATCTTGATTATCATATAAAACGTGAAAAAGAACAAAGACTTGAAAACGCCAAGGACGATATACGTCATAAATACGGCTTGGGTACGTTAACACGTTGTTCGTTTATCCGTAATGAGTTCGGGTTTTAGGGGTGGTTTATATTGAAGTGTACGGTAACTGCGTTACGCGCCAAAGAAGTAGTCAATGTTGATAACGGCTGTCGCCTTGGTTGTGTCAGTGATGTTGAAATAGATACTTGTACAGGGTGCCTTGTGAGCATAACTGTTTTTTGCGGTAGGGGAATATGCGGTTTTTTGGGTCGTGGTGAAGAAATCGTTATTTGCTGGAAGGATATAGTGGTAATCGGTGAAGATACCATTCTCGTCCGCAAAGGCGGTGCTAAATTATAAAAAATCACAGATTTAAAAAATCCTGACATCATTAAGTATCATAATACACGTTAAAGTCAGAAAATTACGCGTAATAAAAAAAGAGTTGCATTTGAGGCACCCTCCGTAAGGAAGATGCCTCAGCTATATTCGTGCTTTGCACGAGCGATATAACGTTCGTTGCGATATGCGGTAAACCGCACGATATACGGCTTTCGCCGTGAGAAAAGACACGAATATAATATCGCAAAAGCCGAAGGCTTTTATATCGCTTTCTTTTAAAAATATCTTGCTATAGGCTAGGATTTTAAAAGAAAATATCGCTGTGAGACCCGTCTCACAATATCACTTATTATTTCATATTTGAGATAGGTATAATTTAAAAGTATGTAACCCACTATGACACTTTCACTAACTGAAAGTGTCAATTTTTCTTTATATAGAAAAACGGAGACTACTTCTTTACGAAGCGTCTCCGTTAAGGCAACTCTTTTTGTGTTTATATATAGTCAAAACCAACTAAATACAGAACTTCTTTTTGTGCAATGATACAAACTTAAAAAATTTTTGAAAAAACGTGAAATTTTATGCGTTTTTTGTCATATATAAGTGAACCCCATAAAAAAACAGGAGATGATACCGATGGTTTGGTAAAAAACCGGTGCGTGATAATTTGAAAATTTTATAGGAGGTAAATGATGAAAACTTTTATAAAAACCATGTCACTCATAATGTCGGTCATAATGTTTTTAGGTGTTTTTTCTGCGGCGAATCCTGCCATAGCGGCAGAGGTTCAGGAAAGTCAAGAGAATACTGAGTCTGCCGAAAAAATGGCAGAAGATATGTTATCTGGTTCTATAAATGAAATTGTAGAAGAACGTGATAAATTCACTAAAGTGTACAAAACGGGACAAGGAACTAAAAAAGCTGTTATTTCTTCTACACCCGTTCATTACGAAGAAAATGGAAACTGGTATGAAATTGATAATAGCCTTGTTGAGGTTCCCGAAACGGATTTTTATACTAATTCGAATAACTTCTTTGAAGTAGAACTTCCAAAAGAACTAACCGGTAATTCTCAAATCGGTATTGAAAAAGACGGTTTTTCATTAACGTTTGAGTTAAATGGAACAGATATTCTTGATAAGAAAAAGAAATCGAAAGCTAAAAAAGTTGAACCAAATACTGATAATGTATCCGATAATTATAATATAGCGGATAAAACGCAATCCGGATTGATTTTTGAAGATGTAGGCGATAATACAAGTATTGAATATTGTGTAACGTCTGCCGGTATAAAGGAAAATATTATCTTAGAAAAGAAACCGAAACAAGAGGTTACGTACAGCTATGATATAACAGCCGATAATTTGAGTGCAACTTTGAATGACGATAAATCCGTTTCATTTACAAGTACGCAAGGCGACATTGTATTTAAAATTCCTACACCGATAATGTATGATAGCAACTCTGCATCATCACAAGATATTGAAGTTGCTTTAATGGGAGAAAGCGGTAAATACGTTTTGGAATACAAGCCGTCTTATGAATGGTTGAAAACCGATGCAAAATACCCGGTTATCATCGATCCTGTTATTGAAGTGAACGATGACAACTACGGAATAATTGATACTATGGTATCATCCGCCTCACCAACAGTAAATAGTGGTAGTGAATTATCACTTTACACGGGACATACATCAGAAGGAATCGAATATATATCATATATAGATATTGTAAATAACTATTATTTCAATAACGGTTTAGCGATTAAAAATGCGTTGTTGTATGTATATACCGGTCTCGTAGTTTCATCAGGTGATTCATCCGAATTTGAAGTTGCCGCCTGTCCCGTCGTTGGTAATTGGACTGAAAATTCGGTAACCTTTAACAATAAACCGTCTCTTGATACGAATGTTATTCTTGATATAAGAACATATACGAGTGAATCAAGCGGAAAATATTCGGTGTATGATGTAACAGAAGCCTTTGCTTCCAACAGTTCAGATTACAATGGCATAGCTTTAATAACTTCTGCAACAGATGATGGTGTCGCTGTTTTTTGTTCATCAGAAGATAGTAATTCTGAAAACAGACGTCCGTATTTTGTGATAGAGTATTATGAATCACAAGGTGTGGAAGAACAATTTGATTACCATCTACAAAGCGCGGGCAGAGCCGGAAAGGTATATTACAATGATTACAGTAATCAGATATATATCGAAAGGGATGAGTTGGGTTTATCCGGACTTACTATGCCCGTTCAGATTAAGCGCTTTTACAACAGCAATGCAGGAGGTTCCATATCTTTTTACAATTTAATATTCTTCGGTGTTGCGGCGTATTACGGTTTTGGTTGGAAAACCAATTATAACCAAAGTGTGGAATATGCAGGGATAATAGATGGTAAAGAGTATATTCTTTATAATAACGATCAAGGTCAAACTGTATATTTTGAAAAAAGTGATACTGTACAGGATGGAAAACGTAAATGGGTTGAAGTTGTAGATGTTTTTTCAACTGAAAAAGGCTACGAACTGTGGTTAAGTACCTCATATGAAAGTGATTTATCTGCTAATTTTGGTTATGCAACAATTAAAGATTCACAGAATCAAACCTATGAGTTTAATACACAAGGTTTATTGACTAAAATAAATTCGGGTGAAGACGGTTCAACCGCCTCTATTACTGTAAACTACAATGCAAACTATTCTATTAATAAAATCGTGGATGGCGTAGGTAGAGAATATCGTTTTTTATATACCGAATATGAAAGCGAAGATTGTTCATTGTTAACATCTATACAAGCCTATACTGCCAGTGGAAATGCAATAAAACTCAAAGACGCTGATAACAATAACGTGGATTATAAAATCACATATGGATACACATTCAGAGAAATTAACGGTAGCCGTGTGCCGATATTAACGTCGGCAACATATCCTGACGGAGAAAGTGTTACCTATGATGTTACGGACAATTTAACAAGTGTCAAAAACATAGACGGCTACACGTTGGAATATGCATTTTCAGGGGTTGGTAATTGCACAATAACAGAAAAGGTGTATTCCGAAAATTCGATTGACCCAACTTTGGGCGGAAGTCTGACTGTTACGCAGGTTAATGCATATGAAAAAACTTTTACTGATGCCAATAACGTGAGCCAGACAAAGCAGTTTGATTTGTACGGCAGAACCATATCGATCATTAATAACGACGGCACGGTAGTTTCACGGGCTTTCAGCGATACTATGATGTCTTGTGGCACCCTTAACGAGAGTTTGTACATTGACTATGAGACTGATTATGCTGTTGATGGAGAGAATATAGTTATTAACGGCGGTTTTGATGACGGATTATCCTCTTGGGATATTTCAGATAGTTCAAAAATAAGTAGGGTAACTTATACGGAGTCAGAATCAAATACATTGAGTGCTATGCGGTTTGTGGGTGATACAGACAGTTTGTTATACGCGATACAAACTATTGAGGTTCCCGATGGCGTTTCAGGCGATGGGTATCATTTTAGTTTTTTGAGTAAAAATTTCAAGAATCACAACGTTGATGATCTGGCGTATTCAAGCGGTATTATAGTTGAAGCCAAAACAGCGGACGGTACTTGGGAATCTGTTACGCGAATATATCCCAATCCGTTCAATGATAACTGGCAAAAATACAGTTGTGAATTTAATATTGATTTTGAATATGATGAAATCAGATTATTTGTTATCCATATTTGCCAATACGGAATGGCTTGGTTTGACGATATGTCTTTAATAAACACGTACAGACCGAGTGAGAGTACGTCAACTGATACCGAAACGGATAGTGAAACTACAGCCATGTGTTCATGTTCATATTGCGAAAACAACTGCGAATGCAGTCATGACGGCACAACGGTCTGCACACCCGAAAGCTGTCCGGATTGCGGTGAATGCACCTGCGAAGGTTGTACACAACTTGATTGTTCCTGCAGAGATTGTTCAGATACTTGTAGCAAAGTATCATGTAACCGTGGCTATGAATACAGCAACACCGCAGAGGGTTCCTGGTTCTCTATGTCCGATGGCGAAAAAGAAATGAATATTTCTCAAAGTGTGAGCGGTAATTACTACGGCAGTCAAAATGACATGAATGGCGTAAATACGTTTTATAACTATAATCAGTCAAACGGACAACTGAATTCCGTAACAAACGGCAATGATTACGTTACGTCTTACTCGTACGATGCTATGAATCAGCTGAAAAGTGTTACAACTTCTGTCAGTAATCTTAGCTGCGGAAACAATATGAATACCGCATATACTTATGAAGATGATAGAATAAGCAATATAACTCACAACGGATTTTCATATAACTATGAATACGATGCATGGGGTAACGTGATCTCGGTTAAAGTCGGTCAGCAGTCATTGGTAAATTATGAATACGGTGAAGGAGTCAACAGAAACAGAATCAACCGTCTGACGTACGGAAACGGCGATTACACAGACTATGTGTATGACAATGCCGGGAATGTTGTTACGATAAAATCATATTCATCTACAGGAACTCTTACTGCCGATTATAAATACACCTATGACACTAACGGTATGATTTCTGTTATTGAAAATAAACTTGAAAATACAGAGATACGTTATGATGAAAATAACATAACAATAGTTTTACTGAATGCAGAGGGAGAGAACGACGATATCACGCTTTATTCTACTCAGTTAAACAATAATGAAGAAAAAGTTGAAAACTTAGGTGGAATATCTTATACTGAATGTGCCTCTACCTATTCAGGTAACGTGGATAAAGGTACTTCAGTTACAAATCAGGAAATTACGAGCAACACTAAAAACTATAATTTTGTTTCTGAAACCGATTATTTCGGAAGACAAACAAAGAAAGAGTTTTCAACAGTTGTTTCTGAAACAACCGATTCAAAGCAAACCTTGAATATCGAAACATCTTACGGATATAAAAATTTAACAGGTAACAGAACAACGTCTCTTGTCAGCAGCTATAAACCCGTGTTAACCAAAGAAACCGAAACTCTTTCGGGTGAAACAAGTGAAATACAAACACAGACCTTATCCGACTATGAGTATTTATATACCTACGATACAAACGGTAATTTAACCGATATCAGCGTAAATATATCTGATCTGGGTTTTAACGGCGTTTCTGTTGGCAGTTGTGTTTATGATGAGGCTGGGCAATTAGTTCGCGAAAATAGCCTCATATCAGAAAAAAGTTACGTTTACGTATATGACAAAGGCGGAAACATAACTCAGAAAATAGAATATGAATATTCTGCTGATGAGTTGGGTGACCCTATATCAACCGTAAATTACACTTATGATACAGAGTGGAAAGATAAACTGACCGCTTACGGCGATACCGCGATTGTAACGGATGCAATCGGCAACCCGCTTAATATGACAAGTGTTGATTTCTTAGGTAATGAAGTGAACGCTACCCTTGAATGGAACGGAAGACAGTTATCCGCCGCCATAGTTGACGGTACAAGGTATGAATACACCTACGATTCGGAGGGTATAAGGACAAAAATGGCTGTTTACGATGTGGAAACAGATACCCTTATGACCCAATATTATTACATTTGGGAAAACGGAAAACTTCAGGGCTACACGGTAATTAACGCCGACGGAGAAATTGAAAACACAGTCAAAATGCTGTTCGATAATACAGATGATTCCGTTGGCTACGAACTTTATTCGGCAGATGACAATACTACAAAAACCTTCTTCTTTTTGAAGGATATGAACGGTAACATAACAACCGTTTATAATGAAAACGGCGAAGATGTTTTACAGTACGCATACGATTCCTGGGGTAACGTAAACGTAATTTTAGACAGAAGCAGTCTGGAAGGTATTAATAAATCAGCAGAAGCCGCCGTATATACTCCCATAACCTACAGAGGCTATATGTATGACTTCTACACAGGCCTTTATTACCTTCAGTCGAGATACTATAACCCCTTGTATTGCAGGTTTTTGAATATGGATGATACGTCCATACTCGAAAGGAGCTCAGGTACAGTTCACGGTGCAAATCTTTTTGCTTATTGTAATAACGATCCTATTCAGTTGATTGATCCAACCGGAAGAATGGGTAGCGGAGCAGGTACAATCGAACAAGAACGACAAGATGAATGGTCATCGGATGGACTTTGGTTTTTCTGGGCTCTGATTGTTCTGAGTGTAATTGTATATACTGTATTTATTGTTATGATTAACATTGCGATAGAAGTTTGGTCTTGGCTAAGTGAGCTTGTTACCAAAGTAGTATCAGATGTTCAACATAAATTGGGTATTGATGTTCCTGAAACGTTAGAAGGTCAGATGGAACGAGCCAAAGTTAAAGCTAATGAACGTGGTAGAAGCAATAAAATTAATAGACATCATATCGTTGCAAGGATAGACCCCAGAGCAGACAAATCTAGAAAAATTTTAGATTACGCAAAAATTGGAATTAATAGCGAAGAAAATATTGCAACAATGAATCGTGAAGCTCATTGGTATATACATACATCATTGTATCATGCTAGTGTGAAAAGCTATCTGCAAAACGCAAAGAATACGGGGGTTGATGATATTTCCCGAAGAACTGCAGTTCATACAGCTTTAGCAACACTGAAATGGGAGTTGACCTATTTATGATAATCGAAAACACCAATATTGAGTATGTAGAGCACATTAAAAATTGTGATTTTGATATCCCTAAAAGTGGAAAATTTATTGTGCGAACCAATAATCATCTGGTATGGATTGAAGATTTTAAGACGAGAGAGATACTTATTCACAAAAAGTACAGGGCACATATTATTAGGAGTATTACCCCTGATGAAAAGTACGGATTGTTTACTGCCGAAGGTGAAACAGAGCTTGTTGTCTTGTCATTACCGGATTTAGTTAAGGTTAGCAGTGTTTCTGTGGACTATTGTCAAGGATTGACCTTCATTTCCAATGATGAGGTTATGTTTTGGCAATCTGCAAAGCCTTACCCTAAGCGAGAATTGAAAATTTGGAATTTCAAGACAAATAATATCGAAACAATTTATTCCGTGCTGTCAGTAAATGTTTTTTCGGTAAACGATAAATTTATTTGTGTAGAAGACGATGAAAAAAGAAAAAATCACAAACTCATTGTGTTTGACCGGAGAAAATCAAAATCCTTCGATGTCAATAAATGGTGGTGTAGTTATGATGATTTTTCACAATTAAATGGAACAAAGTTGTTGTGTACACCCTGTAAAAACGGTGGAAAAACTGTGTATTTATGCGATGTTGAAAAGCAAACGTATGAAATTATATCAAGAAGAAAGCTTTCTAGTTTAAGATGGATAACAAAAGATTTATTCTGGTTTGAAGAAAGTGGAGAAAACTATGATTGTAGTTCCGGTATAATGGATTTATCAGGCAATGTTCTTTGGATAACAAAAGGAGAATATCACTTGAGAAATTTAACCAATGACCAATATTTTAATGTTAGGTGTTGCTGTGATAATTTTTTGTTCAAAATATTGGATGAATAAGACAGCGGGATAATATACCAATCAGGGGACGGTTCTATGATTGAGCCATAAACCCTTATAAATCAAGGTTTTTGCTCTTTTAAAATTTAAAATCGGGGGGCGGTTTTCGTTGGGGAAACCATCCAATAACAGAACCGCTCCCTTGATTGTTCTACTATGCACGATATTGGCGGTGTTATAATGAAAAAAGTAGTTGGTTTAAGAAAAAAATACAAATTATCAGGCTCATGTGTTGCTATATCAACAAGTAACAAGTATATGGTTCGCTCAACGGATAGGAAGATTTATTTATCTGATTTCAAAACAAACCAAATAATTAAAACCATTAAGTCTGATTGCGTTATCCTTAGAAATATTTCACCAAACGATAAATACTGTGTTGGTACGTTTAATGGTGAATTAGGAATTAAAGTTTTTAATTTACCGGAGTTGGAAGAAGTTGTGTCCTTGGACGTTGCCGAAGACGAATATGTTGTTTTCGTCGATTTTCTATCCGATGCTGAATTTGTTTATTGTGTACGGGTACGAAAAGAGGCTGGAAAGTTATACACTTATAATATCGAAACAGGTAAATTAAGTGTAGTGTACACCATCGATTATGATAAGTTTTGTTTACCATTGCAACATCCCTTTTGGAATGATGGATTGCTGTGTATTCCGTTACAGAATAAAAAAAATGAAAACGCTCTTACAAAATTTGTTATGTGGGACGGTAAAAATTTTCAAGAGAAAGAAATACCGTGCCAGGAAGACGGCAATTTCTATGATTTCAGTAACATTTTAAATAATAAAATTTTATTTAACAAATATATAGAAGAGGGAAACGTTGTTTTGGGCGTTTATGATTTTGATTCTAAAGAATTTACACCTATTTCATCTTTCAGTCGCCCTATAGAAACCTATTGGGTTTCTGATGATTTGTTTTGGTTTTCACAAGTTAATGTAGGCAAATTAGGACGTAGTGGACTTATGAATCTGAAAGGCGAGATTCAGATTATGCACGATACTTTTTCCTTTGCAAATACTAATTGTAACGAGGATTATTTTATTGTTGATGCAATGTCATCATATGTTTACGAAAAGATTTATGAGTATGACGATGCAACAACGAAAAACACGTCAACAAATTAAATAACTAAAAATCAAGGGCGGTTTTCGTTGGGAAACCATCCAATAACAGAACCGACCCCTGATTTTTTAACCTACAGATGTTATATGTATGACTTCTACACAGGCCTTTATTACCTTCAGTCGAGGTACTATAATCCCCTGTATTGCAGGTTTTTGAATATGGATGATACGTCCATACTCGAAAGGACAAGCGGCACGGTTCACGGTGCAAATTTGTTTGCTTATTGTAATAATAATCCCATAATGAATGTGGATTATACGGGTATGTATGTTGGTGCTACAGCCGTAGGTGCGGGTATATCCGTGATATCTGTTATAGGATATCTCGTAATTATTGGTATTATATTTATAATTTTAGTATGGCTTGTTAATCCTAATCTTTTTCAATTTGATGGTATGGATTTTTCTTTAGATGAAATGATAACTAAATGGAAAATCTGGTGTACCGTAATGGCTTTCAAATTGATTAATGTTACTATATCATCTTTAACAAAAGATATTGACAGCAGAATAACGAATTATAAATATCGTAATGGACAGCAAGAACATCATATAGCACCTCGAAAAATATTTTTTAATAAGGGTAAGCCCGATAGTATATTTTGTTCTTATTATCTTGAAGTTAGTGGTATTGATATTGATTCCCCCATAAATAAAATGTGGCTAAACGCATCTTTTCATAGTGCTTTAAATACTAATATTTATTATTCTGCTGTATATCAATTAACCGGGGTATTTTATGATGAGTTGGATAAAACGGGTGTGTATTTGGCTTTAGTGATTTTGAGAATTTATTTGTCAGTTTTCAATTATATGTACATGCTTAGTCATGGTGGTGGTATATAATGACGCAATTAATCAAAGAGAAAAATGCCAAAGTTGTCTTTAATTTTGATGACACAAAAGTGATTGTAGCTAAAAGTCAAAACGAACAGACATATTTATATGATTTTAATCTCAATACCAAAACGAAAATTGATGTTTTTGGATTAGGTGTGTTTTCTATCGTTTTTTCAAAGGATAATGAATTTGTGACCCTTATCTTATATAATAAAAAAACTTGTGATTTGGAAAAGTTATTAATCATTGATTGTATAAACGGTGAAGCTGTTAAGGTTGTATCTATAAAAGATTACGTTCAGGATGATGTAGGGTTAATATCACCTATACATAATTCAAAAAATTATATTGTAGTATCTTTGCAAAAATCAAATGCAACCGGTGCAGTACTTTTGGTTGTTGATTTAAATAATAATTTTTCGGTTTGTGTAAAGGAGCTTCACAAAACGATAATTAAAACCGTCCATTGCATTGAAGATAAACTATTGGTGTTGTCAACGAAGGGTTTACTCTATTTGTTTGATTGTCCCAACCTGCAAATTCAGGATGAGTTTTTGTATGACAAGGGGATTTTATGTTCTGTTAAATCCTATGATTGTTGTGGTAAAATACAATTATACTCCTTTATTCATCCACATTTAATGCCGTACCGAAAGTATATGGTTAGTGAATTTGACGTGCTTTCTGGTAAAATAAGTTTGGTCAGCAAGTTTACAAAATATCAAAGAAAAATGCCCGAACCCGACCGGTATTTGTTCAGTAAGGGCTGTATTCTTGCTACTAAAATGAAAAGAAAAATTTTAAAAAAGAAACAGATATTCGGTGCATATAAAATTGAAAATTTGGATTTTATTGGTGAATTTTTGATTAATGACAATTCAGTCTGTTTTTTTAACGGTGAAAAAACTGTGGATATATTGACAAAAGACGATTTGAAATTGTCTGCTTATGAAAACATAGAGGGTTATTATTGTTCTAACACAGGGAAATATTCCCTTGTGTTCACCAACAAATTTACTTATGTTTTTGAAACGGACGGTTAAAAAATCAGGGGGATGGTTAGCGTGATTGAATCGTAAACCCCGATGAATCAAGGCTTTTACTCTTTTAAAATTTAAAATCAGGGGTGGTTCTCCGCACAACAATCCTGCACCTAATGAGTTCGGTTCGTTTGTAGAGAAACATTATGATGTTATTTCGTTTGCTCTTGTTTTAGGAGTTTCTCTCAATTTGATAATTAATGGAGGTTAACAATGAAGAAAAAGATAGTACTTATTGTTGTAATGTTTCTGGTCCTAACTTTAGTTTTACCGTATGTATATGTTGAGATAATGTCTGCTGTATATTATGATGAAACTGTTAATCTGTATGAAAAAACAGGTCTGATTTCATCTGACAATTATCATAAGGTCTTTTGGTTTTCGCAGGATAATGCCAAGGTACTCTATTCTGAACCGCACCGTGTTGTCATATGTGAGTTTTCTAAGGATGAAAACGGTGTATGGCAATATGAAAATATAGAACCTGTGCTTTTTAGAAATAATTTGGAGTTGTTGCCTTTTAACTTTAGCATACCGGAAAAGAATATTTATCCGTTGTATTTAACCAAGCATTTAATAGAACCGGAAGAATCTAAAGAGAATTTTGATTTGTATGAAAAGGAATTAAAGATATTAGCTGAGTCCGAAAACCTTTCATTTGATGTAATGTTAGCCGAAAATGCTATCGATAGAATAATTTTACTTTCGGATAAAAACAATAGTTTTGTAATAAATTTGTTTAATGACTACGATGGTTCTCGCGGTTATGAGAAAGCTGAGATATTTTATACATGTACAAAAGGTTTTGACTTTGATTTGAATTTATTAGTGCGAATTCAAGAAAAAATCTTACACAAAATTGCAAATGAAAAAAATATTGCGGCGGTTTTTGCCCCCGATGAGATATTTAACGAGGCAAAACTTGTGCGAGATATCTACCCCGATGCCTACGAAATTAACTCAATGGATATTTTGGGAAATGGTGAGTATCTATTGAGTTATATCGAAACAAAAAACGATGAAATAATTTTAATTTCAGGAACTACCAAACGGGCAAGATAGGGCCGGTTCTATGATTGAGCCGTAAGCCCTGATAAATCAAGGTTTTGCTCTTTAGAATTTAAAATCAAGGGCGGTTTTCGTTGGGGAAACCATCAAATAACAGAACCGTCCCTGATTTTCTGATTATAGAAGGTGCAGGCATTGGAATTAATAGCGAAGAAAATATTGCAACAATGAATCGTGAAGCGCATTGGTATATACATACATCTTTGTATCATGCTAGTGTGGAATGTTATCTAACAAGTGCACGAGATACAAGTGATGATAAAACTTTACAGGATGCTGCAGTTCATTTGGCTTTGGCAACATTAAAAACAAAATTGGAGTATTTATGATAATCGAAAACACAAACATTGAGTATGTAGAACACATTAAAAACTCTGTTTTTGATATTCCTAAAAGTGGGAATTATATAGTGCGTTCAAACAATCAATTGGTCTGGATTGAAGATTTTAAGACGAGAGAAATACTTATTCATAAAAAGTACAGGTCCCATATAATAAATAGTATTACACCTGATGAAAAGTACGGATTGTTTACTGCCGAAGGTGAAACAGAGCTTGTTGTCTTGTCATTACCGGATTTAGTCAAGGTTAATAGTATTTCTGTAGACTATTGTCCTGAGCTAACTTTTATTTCCAATAATGAAGTTATGTATTATCAATTTACAAAACCACACCCGAATCGTGATTTGAAAATTTGGAATTTCAAGACCAATAAAATTGAAACCATATACTCCTCTGTGTCAGGTGGCGGTTTTTTTGAAATGGATAAGTTTATTCGTTTAGAGGATGATGAGAACGCAAAAAAACACAAACTCATCGTATTTAATGGTAGAGAATCAAACTCATTCGATATCAATAAATGGTGGTGCAGTTATGATGATTTTTCACAATTAAACGGAACAAAGTTGTTGTGTACACCACGGAAAAACGGTGGAAAAACTGCGTATTTATGCGATGTTGAAAAGCAAACGTATGAAATTATATCCGAAAAAAATCTTTCAGGTTTAAGGTGGATAACAAAAGATTTCTTTTGGTTTGAGGAGCATTGCTATAAATTTCAATTCTATTCAGGTATTATGGATTTATCAGGCAATGTTCTTTGGATAACCAAAGGTGGATATCACTTAAGGAAATTAACCAATGACAACTATTTTTATGTAAATTATTGCGGTGATAGTTTTTTGTTCAAAATATTGGATGAATAAGACAGCGGGATAATATACCAATCAGGGGACGGTTCTATGATTGAGCCATAAACCCTTATAAATCAAGGTTTTGCTCTTTAGAATTTAAAATCAAGGGCGGTTTTCGTTGGGAAACCATCCAATAACAGAACCGCTCCCCTGATTTTTTTCTGATTTTCCCTTGTCCTGTTAAATATGGTATGTTAAAATGAAAATACTAATTTGAATAACATTTTGGAGGATAACACAATGAGTAAAACTGATGATGCTATTTTTAAAAGAGCTTGATGCAAAATTTAACGATTTATTCGGTGATATTGAAGGTGTTGGTGAAGTATCAGATAACACCCTTACAGAGATGTTGCTGGATGACAATGCAGGTGGCTCGTCAGAGAGTTTGTTAAAAAACATTGTTTTAACCGATGAAAAAGGAAATGATGTTACATTTGAATTTCTTGATTTAATTAAATATAACAATGAAGAATATGTGGTGTTTCTACCTGAGGAGGAATCAGACGAAGCAGGTGAAGTTATTATTCTTAAAATTGAAACTTCTGACGATGGGGGCGAAACTTATGTAAGTGTAGATGATGAGGCAGCGCTTACAATTGTTTTTGAGATCTTTAAAGAGAGAAATAAGGATGTTTTTAATTTTGTCGATTAATTATTGAAAATAAGACAAGGGATGGTTCTGCGTTTCAGTCTTAATGCTAAAAAATCTCTTTATAATCAACAGTTTTTAATTTAATACAAAAAACAACCGTTTCGAGGTGTTTCCCCGAAACGGTTGGCTTTTTATTTCCTTGTTTTATTATAAATTTTAGATTTGATTCTGTTTATAAATGAAAGCTTACCGTCGTCATGTGTTTTTAAGTCTTCTATTGTGAAAGCGGCAACGGATAACTCGAATTTATTGCTTTCATAAAGGTCAATTATATTGCCGTCGGCGGTTTCGGTAAGACATGAATAAACAAAACTGAAAGGGTTGAGACCGGTTGTTACATTTTTGCGGTATTTCCATTCGACAACATTGTTTTCATCATAAAGACCGATTTTTATAACCCCGCATTTTCGGATTTTTGCCGAAGGGTAAGAGATAACAATCGCATCTTTACCGTCAACCTTTTTGCTGTAATTTATAACGGAAAACTGACAGTTTGAGCAGTATGCAAGGTCTTGGTCAAGCGTGTATTTTCCCCAGGTTTCACCATAATCTGCAGAATCACAATAGCTGATGTATCCCGCGGTATTTCGTGAATACATTCTCAGAATGTTATTATTGAGTAAAACAAACTGTGTTTCTGAGCTTTTTCCGGCGTTGCCAACCTTGTTGGCTTTTTCCGAACGGTGCCAGGTTTCGCCGTCATCGGTGTAGATAACGCTTGTATATTCCTTGCCGTCATTGTTATCGTAAACGGCAAAAATAACTCTCGTTTTTCCATTCTTTTCAATACAGATGCCTCTGCCGGGGGCAAAACCCGTGAACCCCTTTGAATTAACTTCGGTATTCACTATTTTGCCGTCAGACCAGGTTTCACCGCCGTCTGTGCTCTTTTTTACCCAGAGATAGTATGTGGGATAAATCTTTATGGGCGCGTAGGCGTAAAAGATGTTTGCAACGATTTCTTTATCACTCAGAGAGCCGTCTTTTTTCATTTGTTTTATCATAAACGGTGAAAGATTCTCGCCGTTTTTCTGATATATGTTGTAATCCTTATCAACAAAATAATCATTGTAAAGAGTGTTGTCCGCAAACTTAAGAACGGGTGCAAATCCGTTTTCAAATTCACCTACATAGTATGGGTATGTTTCTTTATTGAGTTTTGTGCTTTCGGCCTTGTTGGGTGTTGTTTTGTCGCAAAGAGCAAGCTTTCCGTCAATATATCCGTTCTCTTTGCCGTATGTGCCTGCACTCCAAAGACCCATATATGCAGGACAGGCGTCGCAAACGTGATAAACTGTTCCGTCTGAGCTTTCAACTATCGCTGAGTCAATGAATGACGCAGATGTTGCAACGGCTTTGTGATGGTCGATGTCTTCCATATCGTCAAAATGGTTGATGAATTTGACATCTGACCAACTTTTGCCGTTGTTATCGGAATAACGCACGGCAGTTTCAATATTTGCAGGGTCATCGGAGCCGCCGCCGTAACGGATATCCGTACAAGCAATGATTCTGCCGCTTTTTAAGGTGTACATAGCAGGTATTCTGAAAAGCTTAGTGTTTGCCGTACCGGGAGCATAAGGGTTTGTTATGGTTTGTATCATAATTACACCTCTTGATTATTTTACGAGTCTGAAGGTTTTAACTTCAAAGGGTTTTATATTGAAGATGAGTTTGTTATCGGAGCAAGCAAATTCGCCTTCATTTTCTTCCATAAGGTTACATTCGTAAACCTTTGAGAAGGGGAGATTTACCGTGAGTGTTCTGTCACCGCGTACGCGGCGGCTCTCATAAACTCGCAATATAATTCCGTTACCGTCCTGAGCCTGTTTTACCGCGTCTATTATAATATCGTCATTATCGCAGTTGATAAAGCTGTAGCAGTCGGGCAGCTTGCCTTCGTGAGCATTCGTTAGTGTAGCCTTTAAGGGAAGGTTGAGCTCAAAGGCTTCTTTTACGGTACCGCCTGTCTGCCATGTGCCTGCGTGAGGATAATAGGCATACGTGAATGTGTGCATACCCAAATCGCCTTTTCTGTCCGGGCAGGTAGGAGCACGCAGAAGTGTTATTCTCATACGGCTGTCAAGTATATCATAGCCATACTTGCAGTCATTGAGAATGCTTACGCCGTAATCACCTTCGGAAAGGTCTGCCCATTTGTGGGCACATTGCTCGTAGCGCGCAGCATCAAAGGGTGAGTTGCGGTGAGTTGGACGTTTAATTGCACCGTGAGCGGCTTCAAAAGTAGCTTCGTTATTAAGAATATTAACGTCAAAGGCTGCTTTCATAACCTTGTCGCGCTCCTGCCAGTCAATCTCTGTTTCAAATAAAACTTTTCTGCTGTCGGCATAAAGAATGATGTTCTGTGTAATAGTTGATTTATTGAATTTTCTTGTAACTTTAAGCACCGCGCGAAGAGGTGAACGCTCCGTGATTTCGATGCTTTCTGCTTTGCGGAGCTCCCATTTTTTCTTTTCATAGTTTTGCTCAAGGTTCCAAGCAGTTTCGTGAACGCATTTATCAATAAATACGGAAATAAGATTACCTTCACCATCAAGAGTTTCACGGTTGTTTTCTTTATCAAATATTGATGTAAGAATGCCGTTTTCGTCATATTCTACGCGCAGAAGCTTATTTTCAATTACGCCGTCACCGATATGTACGTTTTCGGCATCTTTTGCAGTTGCGTAGGGGAAAAATTTGTATCCCATGGCAGGAACGTTTTCTGCAATAAATTCGGTGTATTCTTCACCGTTTTTTGTAAAGCTTCTGCAAAGAGAGTCAAAGGATTTGTTGCCCTTTACCGTAACGGGAGCGGTAACTGTGTGCGAAAGGAAGTTCCACACAATAATACCGGTTTCTGTTACGTTGATATCCGGGATAATTGCATCAAGGGCGCTGTTGAACATTTCGTTACCTTCGTTTTCAAGCTTCTTGAAATCAGGTCTGCAATCCTCCATGGCTTCGTGGATGGATGTACCGGGAAGAATATCGTGGAACTGGTTTTTAAGAAGCAAAAGCCATAAGTTCTGCATTCTCTCTTTATCGTAGCCTTTACCGAAAACACCTGCCATTTCAATCCTTGAAAGTAAGAATTCATTCTTGCGGTTTCTTTTTTTAATGAATCCCTGGCTTGTATATGTGCCGCGGTGGTTTTCATAATATAATTCGTCATTATATACGGGGAGTTCGTCGCGGATTTTTTCTGCTTCCGCAAAGAATTCCTGCGGGTGCCCCATTCTTGCAGAAGGAAGTCCGGGGAAATTTTTGAGCCTTTTGGCATTTTCCAGCATTCTGTAGGTGCTTCCTCCGCCGCCGTCACCGTAGCCGAACATACCGAAGGCGGTTTTCATAGAGCCTTTTAAATCACATTCATCAGCAGATTCAACAAGGTAGGCAGGGTCATAATCTCCCTGATAGTGAGTTCTCTGGTTAAATGCAAGTATCTCGGAACCGTCTGCGCCCTTCCATTTGAAAAGAGTGTGCGGAAAACGGTTGGTATCCTGATTACGAAGTTTTGAAGTGATAAAATACTTCATACCGCTCTTTTTGATAATCTGAGGCAAAGCATGTGAAAAGCCGAAACAGTCGGGGAGCCAGTATGTATCCGATGAAACACCGAATTCTTTAAGGAAAAACTCTCTGCCGTAAAGGAGTTGTCTTATCATACTTTCGCCTGATGCCACGTTTGTATCACATTCAACCCAGGTGTTACCGACAATGTTCCATTGCACGTTTTTAACTTTTTCCTTGATTCTTTCGTAAAGCTCGGGGTTGTTATTCTTTATCCAATGGTAAACAATCGCCTGACTCTGTGTGAAGGTGAACTCGGGATAGTGGTCCATAAGGGCTAAATTGTTGGCAAAAGTACGTGACGTTTTGCGTTCTGTTTCCTGAACGCGCCAGAGCCACGCAATGTCAAGGTGACTATGACCGTCCATAATAACCTCGAACTGAGGTGTGTGCTTTATTTTAGCAAGTTCGGTATCAAAATATTCGCAAGCCTCGGCAATAGATTTTCTTGTGTCTGAATCATCAAAATTAAAGTCAACAAGGTGTAGAGAATCATCAAGAACTTTGTAAACCGCCTCGCGGATATAAGCATCTTTTATGTATTTTAAAGCATCCCAAGCCATAACGCAGTTGAGATAGAATTTTTCGCAGATTTCATCAATGCAGGCGAAGTTTGCAAATTTTAATTTGTATTCCATTTCTTTTTTGCCTGCCATGGCATCGTTGCAGAAAGATGCGGAGTCAACAACTGCTTCGAGTTCGATATCCATCGGCTCACCGAATTTTAAAAATTTATCGTTCATTACAACAGTTTCGCGTGCAACCCAACCGCTGTTTTCACGGGATGAAACGGAGTTGGCAATTTTACCGTCGATTTTAACCATGATTTCACCGCCGAAATCAAGGTTGAGATAAATCTTCTTGCCCTTGAAGCTTTCGGGTAGAGTGCACTGAGTTTTGAAAATTCTTGCGCAGTCATATCTTGCAAACCAATGCTCGCCGAGTTTTTTTGTTTCTGCGGTTTCGGGAAAAAATTCATACTTGCCCTCACCAAGATAATTGCCGTCATAAGAGATCCATTCAGGCATAGAAACGCTGTCGGTTTCACAGTATTTTTTTAATTGCTCCAGCATATCGAATAAAACGTGTTCTTTTGGGGTTCGCATAATGATTCTCCTAATCATAGAATATTTATTTTAATATAGCACAATTAAAATGCGATTATCAAGAAGAAAAACGTATATTTGAAAGTTTTTATTATTATATAATAAAGTTGTTGTATTGTCTTTTAATTTAAGATGTTCCGTGGTATAATATTATGAATATTGATTTAAAAGGAGGGCGGAAAGTTTTATGGATAAATTCAAGCTTGTTTCACCATATAAGCCCACAGGGGACCAACCCGAAGCAATTAAAACGCTCGTTGACGGCGTCAACAAAGGTTATGATGAACAAACTCTTTTAGGTGTAACCGGTTCGGGTAAAACCTTTACGATGGCTAACGTTATAGCCCAACTTAACCGCCCCACTCTCGTTCTTGCCCATAATAAAACACTTGCTGCACAGCTCTGCTCTGAGTTTAAAGAGTTTTTTCCTGAAAATGCGGTTGAATATTTTGTATCTTATTACGACTACTATCAGCCTGAAGCATATATTCCTTCAACGGATACCTATATTGAAAAGGATAGTGCTGTAAATGACGAAATAGATAAATTGCGCCATTCCTCAACATCGGCACTCTCTGAAAGGCGCGATGTTATAATTGTTGCCAGCGTATCCTGTATTTACACTCTGGGCGATCCTATTGACTACCGCAGTATGGTTATTTCTCTGCGTACGGGTATGCAGAAGGACAGGGACGAGCTTATAAAAAAACTTGTGGAAATTCAATACGAACGCAACGATGTCAGTTTCACGCGAAATAAGTTCAGAGTAAAAGGGGACACCGTTGAGATTTTTCCCGTTTATTCTTCGGAAAGTGCGTACAGAGTTGAGTTTTTCGGGGACGAGATTGACAGAATTTCCGAAATTCATCCCCTTACGGGTGAGGTTAAATGCACTCTTTCTCACGTTGCCGTTTATCCGGCATCACACTACGTTGTTGAGCCTGATAAAATGGAAAAGGCACTTGAAAATATTTATAATGAAATGGAGCAACGGGTGGAGGAGTTTAAATCTCAAGGTAAACTTTTAGAAGCTCAACGTATTCAGCAAATAACACTTTATGATATAGAAATGCTCCGTGAAACAGGCTTCTGCAAGGGTATTGAAAACTATTCCCGTGTTATGTCGGGCAGGGAGCCCGGCTCTGCACCCTTTACATTGCTGGACTATTTTCCCGATGATTTTGTTTTGTTCGTTGACGAATCTCACGTAACGCTTCCCCAGGTGCGTGGTATGTTCGGCGGTGACCGTTCGAGAAAAGAAAGTCTTGTTAACTTCGGGTTCAGGCTTCCTTCTGCATTCGATAACCGCCCGTTGAAATTTGATGAGTTTTACAAAAAAACTCATCAGAAAATATTTGTCAGCGCAACTCCGGGTGAACTCGAAAAAGAAAAAAGCTCGCAGATTGCGGAGCAGGTTATAAGGCCCACGGGTCTTCTTGATCCCGAAATAAGCGTAAGACCTACCGAAGGTCAGATTGATGACCTTATATCCGAAATAAATATGCGAGTTGCCAAGGAAGAAAGAGTTCTTGTTACAACTCTCACACGCAAAATGGCGGAAGACTTAACAGATTATCTCACCGATTACGGCATAAAAGTGCGTTATATGCATTTTGATGTTGATACCATTGAACGTATGGAGCTTATACGTGACTTGCGTTTAGGTGAATTTGACGTTCTCGTAGGTATAAACCTTCTGCGTGAAGGTCTTGATATACCCGAAGTGTCCCTTGTTGCAATTCTCGATGCGGATAAGGAAGGCTTTTTAAGAAGTGAAACCTCGCTTATACAAACGGTAGGCAGAGCGGCAAGAAACGCCAACGGTCAGGTAATTATGTATGCCGATGAAGTCACGGGCTCTATGGAAAGGGCAATTACGGAAACTTACCGCCGTCGTGAAAAGCAAATGAAATATAATGAAGAACACGGTATTGTTCCCGAAACCATAAAGAAGGATGTGCGTGAAATTCTGGAGATAAGCTCCAAGGATAATATTCAGGAGCGCGTAGCAAAGCGCAGACTTTCCGAAAAGGAAAAGAATGAGCTTATTGATGCTCTTACAAAAGAAATGAAAGCCGCCGCTAAACTGCTTGAATTTGAACACGCAGCATATCTTAGAGATAAAATACAAAAAATCAAAGACGGAAAATAAAAAAGGATTTTTATGGAAAAGAATTTAATTGTCAAAGGTGCAAGAGAACACAATTTAAAAAATGTAAGTGTTGAAATACCAAGGGATAAGTTCGTTGTCTTCACGGGACTTTCGGGTTCAGGTAAGTCATCGCTTGCTTTTGATACTATTTATGCGGAAGGTCAACGCAGATATATGGAGAGTTTATCTTCATATGCCCGTCAGTTTTTGGGTATTATGGAAAAACCTGATGTTGACAGTATTGACGGACTTTCACCCGCTATCTCAATTGACCAGAAAACCACATCTAAAAACCCACGTTCAACAGTGGGTACCGTTACCGAGATATATGATTATTTAAGGCTCTTATATGCTCGCGTAGGTGTGCCTCATTGCCCGGTTTGCGGTAAAGAGATAAAGCAACAGTCAATTGACCAGATTGTTGATAAAATCCTGAAATTGCCCGAAGGAACAAGGTTTCAGATTCTTGCGCCTATTGCTAAGGGCAAAAAGGGTGAGTTTCAGAAGGAGCTTGAATCTGCGTCAAAATCAGGCTTTTCAAGAGCACGTATTGACGGTGAGCTTGTTGACCTTTCAGAAAAAATAAAGCTTAAGAAGAATATTAAACACAATATAGAGATAATTGTTGACCGTCTTATTATGAAAGACGGAATTATGTCACGTCTTACGGATTCGTTGGAAACCGCTTTTTCACTTACGGAAGGTAATGTTCTTGTGGATGTTGTAGGTGGCGAAGAGATTCTGTTTTCGCAGAATTTTGCCTGCCCTGAGCACGGATCGTGTATGGATGAGCTTGAACCACGTATGTTCTCTTTCAATAATCCCTTCGGTGCGTGTCCCACTTGTTCGGGTCTCAGCGTGTTTATGCGAGTATCGGAAGATTTGCTCGTTCCCAATAAAAAGCTTTCCATTAACGAAGGTGCCATAAAGGGTAGCGGATGGAGTAATACCGATTCAAGCAGTATTGCAGGGATGTATTATAACGCTCTCGCAGATAAATATAACTTTACTTTTGATACTCCGTTCAGGGAGATTTCTGCTGAAGGACGCAAAGCAATTTTTTACGGCACAGACGGGGAACGTATAAAAATGGTTCGTCAGAACGAATACGGTAGCGGAACTTATATGACGGAGTTTGAAGGAATTATAAACAATCTCGAACGCCGTTACCGCGAAACCACAAGCGATTGGTCACGTAGGGAGATTGAACAGTATATGACCGCATGTCCTTGCCCCGACTGTAAGGGTGCACGACTTAAACCCGGTTCTCTTGCGGTAACCGTGGGCGGTAAAAACATAAAAGAATTTACGGATATGTCTATCCGCGAAGAGCTTGAATTTATCGAGAATCTTGAGCTTACAGAAAAAGAGCAGATTATCGGTAAACAGATTATTAAAGAAATCCGTTCACGACTTGCGTTTTTGTGTAATGTAGGTCTTGATTATCTTACTCTTTCGCGTTCGTCCGGTACCTTGTCAGGCGGCGAAAGTCAACGTATCCGCCTTGCAACCCAGATAGGTTCATCGCTTATGGGTGTTCTTTATATCCTTGATGAGCCCAGCATCGGTCTTCACCAGCGCGATAATGCAAAACTGCTCAAATCCTTGTGTGATTTGCGTGATATGGGTAATACACTTATTGTTGTCGAACACGATGAAGATACTATGAATGAAGCGGATTTTATCGTAGATGTTGGTCCCGGTGCAGGTGTTCACGGCGGCGAAATCGTTTGTGCGGGTACTGTGGAAGATATAAAAAAATGTGAAAAATCCCTGACGGGTCAGTATCTTTCGGGTAAAAAGAAAATTGAAGTTCCCGAAAAACGACGTAAAGGAAACGGCAAATTTATTGAAATAAAGGGTGCAAAGCAAAACAACCTTAAAAATATAGACGTTAAAATTCCTTTGGGCGAGCTTGTGGCGGTTACGGGTGTTTCAGGTTCGGGAAAATCATCACTCGTTAACGAAATACTCTACAAAAAGCTTGCCGCAGAGCTCAATAATGCGCGTAAATTTGCCGGTAAGCATGACGATATAACAGGTATTGAACATCTTGATAAGGTTATAAATATTGACCAGTCACCCATAGGAAGAACACCACGTTCAAATACCGCAACATATACAGGTGTTTTCAATGATATCAGAACTCTTTTTGCTTCTACTCAGGATGCAAAAGCCAAGGGATACGATGCAAGCCGATTCTCCTTTAACGTAAAAGGGGGAAGGTGCGAATCCTGTGAAGGTGACGGTATAATCAAAATTGAAATGAACTTCCTTTCGGATGTTTACGTTCCCTGTGAAGTATGCCGTGGGGCAAGGTATAACCGTGAAACGTTGGAAGTAAAATATAAAGGTAAAAGTATAAGCGACGTTCTCAATATGACCGTTGAGGAAGCTCTTGATTTCTTCTCAAATATACCGAAAATCAGGAATAAGCTTGAAACTATTTACGATGTAGGACTTGGTTATATCACTCTCGGGCAGTCTGCTACGACTCTTTCCGGCGGTGAGGCACAACGCGTCAAGCTTGCTACAGAGCTTTCAAAAAAATCAACCGGCAAGACCATATATATACTTGATGAACCTACAACGGGACTTCATACTGCGGATGTAAAAAAGCTTCTTGATGTTCTGAACAAGCTTGTTGATGCAAACAACTCCGTAGTGGTTATTGAGCATAATCTTGATGTGATAAAAACTGCCGATCATATTATTGATCTGGGACCGGAAGGCGGTAACGGCGGCGGTGAAGTTGTTGCAACGGGTACACCTGAGGATGTTGCCAAGTGTAAAAAATCCTACACAGGCAAATATTTGAAAACTTTGTTAAATGTTTAATGTAAAACTTGATATGTTTTTAAAGATGTTATATAATTGTTAAAAATTGATGTAAAGAAGGATGAAAATGAAAGCCAACGAAAGTATACCCAATTTTGATATAAAAGTCAGGGAATATACAAACTATGCTTTGAAAAGCATAAAGAATGTTTGTAAAAACTTCGGTCCCAGACCCGTGGGCAGTGATGCAGAAAAAGATGCACAGGAATATATGCTCAAAGACCTTGAAAAATTTTGTGACGAGGCACGCCGTGAAGAATATAAATGCAGTGATAAAGCATTTATGTCATGGGTTCCCATCGGTGCGGCATTGCTTATTCTCAATACAGTATTTTTCACTTTAGGCTGGCATATTGCAGCGCTTGTGTTATCTGCGATTACTCTGTTTCTCGTGCTTGCTGAATTTATATTTTACAAACCGATTCTTGACGTTTTCTTTCCCCAAAAAACGAGCGGTAACGTTTATGGTGTGCGTAAGGCAACGGGCGAAACTAAAAAACGTATAATTCTTTCGGGGCATACCGACTCTGCTTTTGAATGGACTTATACATACAAAGGTGGCAGAACTGTTGTTGCTCTCATTATCGTTACTGCGGTAATTGCCATCCTTCTCGGTATAGGTGCCAATATTTTCGGTATGGTTCGTGCCGACGGAGTTATCGGTTCAATCGTATGGAGTGCTCAGGGCGGTATAGCTCTTAAAATTCTTGCGGTCATTATGTATATAACCGTTCCGGTGCTTGTTATGGCATTCAAGTTTTCTAACTACAAACTCCCTGTTATGGGTGCAAATGATGACCTTTCAGGTTGTTTCATTTCTTGTGCTGCCGCAAAATTTTTGAGCGATAACGATATCCGTTTTGAAAATACCGAGGTTGCAGTTCTTTGTGCAGGCGGTGAAGAAGCAGGTCTTCGCGGTTCAAAGGCATTTGCGAAAGCCAATAAAAAGATGCTTTGTGAAGACGGAGTTGAAACTGTTTTTGTAAGTTTTGATACTATCCGTGAACTTGAGTTCGCAAAAATCTACGAAAAAGATATGACAGGTATGGTTAAAAATGACCGTCGTGTTGCAGAGCTTCTTCAAAAAGCCGCCGCAAACGTGGGTATGGAAGTTCCCATCGGTACTATTGAATTAGGTTCAACAGATGCCGCCGCAATGTCACAGGCAGGCGTTCCTGCAAGTGCATTTACCGCAATGGATCCCACACCCGCAAGGTACTATCACACACGTCTTGACGATGCGAACAATCTTTCGCCTCAGGCTATTGACACAGGTGTGAAAATTGCACTTGAAGCAATTTTCCTTTATGACGAAAAGGGAATATAAGATAACAAGCCTTCCGTTTCCGGAAGGCTTGTTTAATCGAATAATGAATAATGATTAATGAAAAACGAATAATTTCGGGGCTGCGCCGATTATTCTTATTTCTTATCGCCCTTCTTTTCGTAACCGAAGGTTGAAGCGAAAAGGTCAATTTTGAAGGCTTTGATTACCGAACTGAAAAGTCTTGACCCCTGTACGGGCATAAGACGGTTAAATTTGCCCATTGCGTTGCCGTCAAAGCCAACAACGATATAATTCTTTTTCCTGAGAATACCCTTAAGGATTTTGTTGACCGCCTTGTCACAGGGTGTTGAAACCATTTCTATAAGATTTGTACCGTTTGTGGCACCCTGGTTTCTCATAATATCCGTTTTTGTAAATCCTGGGCAAACAAGACCTATGTAAGCTTCGCCTCTGAGTTCTTCTCTCATAGCTTCTGTCATACCTTTAACGGCGGCTTTACTTGCAGAATACATTGACGTTCCGCCGAGAGACATAAGTGCTGCAGATGATGCAACGTTTATAATTGCGGGGGTCTCACTCTTGAGAAGAACGGGAAGCATAATTTTTGAAGAATATGCCGCAGAATAGAAGTCAATGTTGATTGATTCATCAATTTCTTCTTTGGTATAGTTCATAAGTCTGTCAAAACGAGGGAGAACGCCTGCGTTATTGATAAGAACATCGGGCTTTATATCGTTTTCAACAAGCCAGTCATGGAAGCTTTGCCAATTATCATAGCTTGAGACATCAAAAAGCTTGTAAGAAAACAATTTTGAATAATCACCAAGCTCTTCAACGAAGTTGAGCATTTTCTTTTCGCTTCTTGCAACACCGATTACATTACAGTTGTGCTCTTTCATAAGCCTTTCGGCAAGCATTTTGCCGATACCGCTTGATGCACCCGTGATGATTACAGTCTTGTTATCAATCCACTTTGACATTAAACACACCTCAAAATAAATATTTATATTGGAATTATATCACAGCAACTCATTATTTTCAATAATTTGTCAATGGCTTTTGTGATTTTTTATTCAGGTCTTGTATAGGGGATATCCGTTATTTTAAGTCTGTAATTGCCTGAACGTAATTCTTCAAGCAATTCTTCGTTTGTTTTAACAGGCTTTTTAAAATATATACCACCTATAGCTGCATCGTCGATTTCGTGGAAGTCAGAGCCCGATGTAACAATTGTTTTACCGTGGATTTTCGCCCAATGCTCCGCAGTTTCGTTACCTGAATGGTGACGGGGATTTCCGTTGAAAATCTCGTATCCGTCAAGAATTTTCCAGTCTTCAACAACCATTCCGCGACGGAAGGGGTGTGCCTGAATTACAAGAAGGCCGTTTTCGTGAGCGAGTTTTGCAAATTGCTTGGGGCGCATTGCCATAAGGTCACCGTGTGATCTTAAAAAATCTTCTGTGATGCCGTAAACAAGGTAGTCATTGGGATGGTTATAAAAATTAATTTCCATGCCGAGAATGACGTTGTATTTATCACCTGCGGCTTTTTTCAGCAACTCATAACCCTTCAGGAAATGGTCTATTTTTTCATCCCATGAAACGTCTGAAAGTCCGGCTTGTTTAAAGGTTGAATTATTAAGGTGATTGGTACTGACGATGCCTGTATAACCCTTTCCTTCGTAGTATTCAATCATTTCTTCAGCAGTTGCAACGGCGCAGACGCTGACCTCAACGGTGTGTGCGTGCATTTCGTATAAATATTCCATCTGCAAAAACTCTTTTCTAAAAATAAAATAACGGGAAAATTATACAATTTTTTTTTACGATTGTCTACCTGTGGAGCGACAAAAAATAAAAAATTGAAAGTATTTATAACAAAAATAGTATTGCAAATAATCACAAAAATGATACAATTGTTTTTGTAATAATCTTTCGGGAGGATAACAAAATGAAAACTTTAAAAGCTGCCGTTATCGGTGTTGGCAGTATATCGTACGAACACATTAACGGATATATCAAGAACCCCAATGTAGAGTTATACGCTTTCTGCGATATAAACGAAAAACAGCTTAAATTGATGGCTGAGAAATTCAATGTGCCTGAAGAACGTTGCTTTGCCGACAAGGATGAAATGTTCAAAGCTTTGCCTGAAATTGATATTGTAAGTGTTACAACGTGGAACTCTGCCCATGCCGAGTGTACAATTGCTGCACTTAACGCGGGCAAAGACGTTATTTGTGAAAAACCGATGGCTATGAACACCGCCCAGGCAAACGCTATGCTCGATGCTGCTAAAAAGAACGGCAAGCATCTTCAGATCGGTTTTGTGCGCCGTTACGGTAACGATGCGGACATTATGCGTGATTTCATCAATGCGGATAAATTCGGGGATATTTATTACGCAAAGGCAACTTATCTTCGTCGTAACGGTAACCCCGGCGGTTGGTTTGGTGACAAATCACGTTCAGGCGGCGGACCCCTTATAGATTTAGGTGTTCACGTTATTGACCTTTCCCGTTATCTTTGCGGCAATCCCAAACCCGTTTCCGTTTACGGTGCAACCTTCCAAAAGCTTTACAACCGTCCGAATATCAAAGGCGGAAAAGGCTATAACTCTGTTTCTGCAGGTGAAAATGACATCTGTGACGTTGAAGACCTTGCAACCGCTCTTATCCGTTTTGATAACGGGCTGGTTCTTTCGGTTGAAGCAAGCTTTTCTCTCAATATAAAGAATCCCGAGGGCAACATTCAGTTCTTCGGCACTAAAGCAGGCGCTAAGCTTGATCCGCAGGTTGAGATTTTTACAGATGAAAACGGTCACCTTATTGATATCAGTTTTAATAAAGATACGGGTCTTAGCTTTGATGGACTTTTCTGCCGCGAGATAGACCATTTTGTCGATTGTGTTCTCAATGGTACACCTTGTAAGGCTCCTGCAGAAGACGGCGTTGAGATTATGAAGATACTTGATGCGATTTACGAATCTGCAAGAACAGGTCACGAAGTGATTATAGGTTAATGAATAAGGCTAAAATTACTGCCGTATGCGGTATGACGACGGCATTATCCGTAGTGCTTATGATGACGTCAACACTTTTGCCGGTGCTTATGTACGTTCTGCCTGTTGTAACGAGTCTTGGTGTGTTATACGTACGGGATTTATCAAATAAAAAATGGGCATTCGGTGTCTATGCGGCAACATCCGTTTTATCTATGATTCTTTTAACGGATAAAGAAACTGCATTGACATATGTGCTTTTCTTCGGGTATTATACGCTTGTGAAAAACTCCTTTGAAAAATTACCGAAAATTGTTTCGCGGTTGATTAAAACATTGGTTTTTAATGCCGCCGCCATAACCATAGGCATTTTAGGTGTTTGGCTTTTCGGCGTGTCAGGGGAGGAGTACAGTGAGTTCGGTAAATTAACAATACCATTGTTGTTAGGACTTGCAAATCTTGCTTTTGTTTTGTATGACTTTGCCATAACCAAAAACGGTATTCTTATTGAGCTTCTGGCAAGAAAAACTAAAAAAATATTGCGTTTGCGATAATTGTCGGACTGTGTAGGGTTTTGTCCTGCACAGTCCGTTGCTTATTTAACAAAAACCGTTGTTTATCAGCTTATTCACTATTGACAAACAAAGGAAAATAAAGGTATAATTAAAACGTATGAATACATATTGATGGAGGTATTTTTATGCAGAAAAAAACCGTAGCTCTTACCGGCTCATCCGGTACAATGGGTTGGGCAGGCTTTAAAGAGCTCTATGCCAAAAAGAATGAGTTTAATATCGTTGTTCTTAACCGTGATAGCGAAAAGAACAGAAAGAAATTCGCAGCTTATGAAAATGACCCTGCGGTTAAATTAGTATGGGGCGACCTTACTAATTACGAAGACGTTCTCGAAATGGTTAACGGCGCAGACTACGTTCTTCACGTTGGCGGTATGGTTTCTCCTGCGGCTGACTATTATCCTGTTAAAACACAGAAAACAAACGTTGCTGCTGCTCAGAATATCGTAAATGCAGTTAAAGCACAACCTGACCCCGATGCAGTTAAGGTTGTTTACATAGGTACAGTTGCCGAAACAGGTGACAGAAACGCTCCCATCCATTGGGGTAGAACAGGTGACCCGCTTAAAGTCAGTGTTTATGACCACTATGCTATCAGTAAAATCAAGGCAGAAGCAGTTTTTGCAGAATCAGGTCTTAAACATTGGGTATCACTTCGTCAGTCAGGTATTCTTTACCCCGCAATTCTTAAAAATATGGAACCCATTATGTATCACGTTCCCATTAACGGTATGCTTGAATGGGCAACAGTTGAAGACTCAGGCCGTCTTCTTGCAAACGTTTGCGGTGACGACATTCCTGAAGAATTCTGGAGAAGATTCTATAACATCGGTTCAGGTGAACAATACAGAATCACAAACTATGAGTTTGAAGAATTGCTTCTCGGTACACTCGGTCTTGGTTCACCCAAGAAACTCTTTGACCCCCATTGGTTCACAACACGTAACTTCCACGGTCAGTGGTACTATGACGGTGATGAACTTGAGAAATATTGTCATTTCCGTGCAAATATTCCTGTTAAGGATTATTTCAAACAGATGATGAACAATGTTGAGTCATATTATAAATTGGCATTCCTTGCAAAACCCATTGCACCGCTTCTTAAGAAGCTCTGGATGAAGAAAATTGCAGAAACTCCCGAGTACGGTACACTCTGGTGGGCAGAAAACAAGGTTGACGTGAGAATGACTGCTTACTACGGCAGTATGGAAGAATACGAAAAACTCCCCAGAAAGTGGGAAGATTTTGAAATCATCATCCCTGCAAAACAGACAACTGCAGATGATGTTGTTGTTCTTGACCACGGTTACGATGAAACAAAGCCCTTTGATTCACTTACGCTTGAAGACCTTCAGAAGGCTGCCGAGTTCAGAGGAGGTAAATGTCTTGCAACTGAAATCGTTGATATGTACACTCCTGTTAAATGGGTAAGCGCCAGAGGAAATGAGTTCGAGATGACTCCCAACCTTGTTCTTAAAGGTGGTCACTGGTGTCCTGAAGAGCTTCCCTGGCCCTGGAAATATGATGAAGAAGCAAGAATTAATCCGTTCTTTGCACAGGTTTGGGATCGTAAAGGTGAAGATAATGTATATGGTCCTGAAATCTTTGATAACTTTAAGGAGAAGGTTACAGAATGAAAGTATTTATGATTGGCGGTACAGGACTTCTTGGTTGCGAAGCCGCACGTATATTTATTGAAAGAGGTCACGAAGTAACAAGCGTTGCGCTTCCCCCTCTTCCGGAAGGTGCTCCCATTCCTGAAGAAATGAAGCTCGAGTTCTGCAATATCTATGAGAAAACAGATGATGAAATCCGCGAGCTTTTAAAGGGTCACGATTGTTTTGTGTTCGCTGCAGGTATTGACGAGCGTGTTGAATTCCCTGCACCGGTTTACGATGCATATTACAAATATAACATCCAACCCCTTGAAAGAATACTTCCTCTTTGTAAAGAGGTTGGGGTTAAGAGTGCAGTTATTCTCGGTTCTTACTTTGCATATCTTGCAAAAGAGCGTCCCGATATGAAGCTTACCGAGAAACATCCCTACATCAGAAGCCGTATTGATCAGGAGAACGTTGCTTTCTCATTCGCAGACGAAAACTTTGATGTAGCAGTTCTTGAACTTCCTTACATTTTCGGTACACAGCCCGGCAGAAAACCCGTTTGGGTTATCCTTATTGAACAGATTAAGAGAATGGATAAGCTTCCCTTCACAATGTACCCCGGTGGCGGTACTGCTATGCTCACCGTTCGTCAGGTCGGTGAGGTGATTGTTGGCGCCGCTGAGAAATCAAAGGGCGCAAAGGCTTGGCCTATCAGCATGTATAATATGACATGGAAGGAATTTCTTAAAATCGTTTATGCTGCAAGAGGTATGGGCGAAAATCGAAAGGTTATCAGCGTAGCACCCTGGATGATGAGAATGGGTCTCGGCGGAGTTAAGAAAGAGTACGCTGCAAAAGGTATCGAGAGTGGTATCGACGTTGACGGACTTGCAGATATCATGGATGTGAATCTCTTTATTCCCGACAGATTTTCAAAAGAACTGGGCGCAACAGATGATGATATCAAAGCCGCTATTTTTGATTCAATCAAAGTTTCACAGGCTTCTTATGACGGCAAAGTCAAGCTTCTTGAAATGAAGGGCGAATAATAAAAATACTCCATAAATAAGATGCTCCACATATCTGTTTAAAACAGATGTGTGGAGCTTTTTTATTCTTTGATTTTCAATGCTCTGAGAATATTGTTGTAAAGTATGTCCTGCAGTTCAGTTTCAGATAAACCAAGAGAGCAAAGATATTCTAAATCTTCACTTTGTCGCCACATAGGATAATCCGTACCGAAAATTACTTTGTCCGTTCCGTAGGTGTTTATAAGTTTTTTAGTCGTTACCTTATCCAATGCATAAAACGATGAACAGGTGTCAACGTAAAAATTCGGATAGCCTGCAAGTTTTTCGGTTGCATCTTCCCATATTGACCAACCGCCGAAATGCGCACCGATTATTGTTAAATCAGGAAACATTTTAAGAATTTTTTTGATTCTGTTGGGGTTAGAGTTGTCAAATCTTGAGTCACCCGTGTGCAGAAGCACGGGTAAATTGTGTTTGTTGCAGAGTTCAAAGATTTTTATTACTCTTGGGTCATCGGCTTTGAAATTCTGAATATCAGGATGGAGTTTGACACCGTGAAGACCTAATTCAATAAGGTGCTCCAAATCTTCTTCAAGAGCTTCACTTTCAGGGTGGAGTGAGCCGAGACCTATAAAACGGTCGGGGTAAAGCGCAACTTCGCTTGATATGTAAGAGTTAATACTTTGTGCGTGGTGTGGTGTTGTCGCAACGGACGTAACAACGCATTTTTCAACACCGTTTTCATCACATTGTTTAATAAGATTTTCGGCAGTACCCACAAAGGCACAACCGTCAATTTTTCCCGACGCACTTATACCGTAAAATTGGTCGATGCTGTCAGTTGCCTTTTTGGCAATGGCATCAGGGAATATGTGACAATGTGAATCAATTATTTTGAAATCTTTGTAATTCATTTTAGGACCTGCTCTGTTTAAAAATACAGAAGTCGAGTACCTGACCCGACTTCTGATGGAATTTATTTTTGATTATTGTATCTGTCGAGTGATTCTTCTCTCATCTTGTATTTGAGAATCTTACCTGCGGCATTCATTGGGAACTCGTTTACAAATAAGAAATATTTGGGAACTTTGTGTTTTGCAATCGATGCATAACCGTATTCCTTCATTTCTTTTTCGTCAGCGGTTTCACCCTTATGAAGAATAATCCAAGCACAGCATTCTTCGCCGTACTGTTCATCGGGAACACCAACAACCTGCACATCGCGAACCTTGGGGTTGGTAAGGTAGAATTCTTCAATTTCACGGGGATAGAGATTTTCACCGCCACGTATAATCATATCTTTAAGACGTCCCGTAACTTTGTAGTAGCCGTCAGGAGTTCTCATACAAATGTCACCGGAGTGAAGCCAACCTTCGCTATCAATAGCCTGAGCAGTTGCTTCAGGCATTTTGTAGTAGCCCTTCATAATGTTAAAGCCACGTGCAACAAATTCACCGCTCTGACCGTCAGGAAGCTCAAGACCGGTTTCGGGGTCAATAATTTTACATTCAACACCGGGGAATGCACTACCAACAGTTTCAACACGGTGGTCAAGGTCTTCGTTTACTTCACCCATTGTGCAGCCGGGAGACGCTTCTGTCTGACCATAAACTGAAATAATTTCACGCATATTCATTTCTACAGATGCACGGCGCATAAGGTCTGCAGGGCAGTTAGCACCGGCCATAATGCCTGTTCGCATATATGAGAAGTCGGTTTTTGCGAAATCGGGATGGCCGAACATTGCAATAAACATTGTGGGAACACCATTGAAACAGGTAATATGCTCATTATTTACACAAGCGAGTGATGACTTGGGTGAGAAATAGGGGATGGGGCAAAGTGTACCACCATGGGTCATCATAGATGTCATTGAAAGCACCATGCCGAAGCAGTGGAACATAGGAACCTGAATCATCATTCGGTCAGCAGTTGATAAATCCATTCTGTCACCGATTGTTTTACCGTTGTTTATAATGTTACGATGTGTAAGCATAACACCCTTCGGGAAGCCTGTTGTACCTGAGGTATATTGCATATTACAAACATCATCAGGCTTTACGAGTGAGGAACGTCTGCGAACCTCTTCTCTCGGAACAAGTGAAGAACGTGATAACATCTGTTCCCATGTAAGACAGCCATCCATTTCGAATCCTGCAGTAACAACGTTACGAAGGAAGGGAAGATTCTTGGAGTACAAGGGTGAACCGGGCTTAAGGCTTTTGAGTTCGGGACAAAGTTCTTCAATAATATCCTTATAGTTGATGTCCTTGCAGTACTCAATCATAATAAGGGTGTGAGTATCTGACTGCTTGAGAAGGTATTCTATTTCGTGGATTTTATAAGCGGTGTTAACAGTAACAAGAACTGCACCGATTTTTGTTGTTGCCCAGAAGGTAATGAACCACTGCGGAACATTGGTTGCCCAGATTGCAACGTGGTCACCTGCTTTTACACCGAGTGAAATCAATGCAGCAGCACATTCGTCAACGTCACGACGAAACTGCTCGTAAGTTCTTGTATAGTCAAGAGTGGGGTATTTAAAAGCATACTGATCGGGATATTTTTCCGCCATTTTATCAAGTACATCTGAGAATGTAGCGTCAATAACATCATATTTTTTCCAAGGGAATGTACCTGATTTATCACGGTTGTAATATATATGGTCATAAACTTTTTTATCACGACCTAAAGATGAGATGTAGTTTGTGAAGTGAGTGAGGACAATGTCAGCGTCGCTGATTTCTTCGTTCCATGCAGCACAGATGAAGCCCTCATAATTAAGGGAAGAAAGAGCATTCAACAACTTCTCGACATCCAAATCACCTTCGCCGATTAAAACGGTTTTTCCGTCTTTCATATCGCCGAGACGAACGTATTTAATGTAAGCACCTAAGTTTTTGATAGTGGTTTCAGCAGTTTCACCTGCATCGAAATATGTTCCTCTTACATTCCATGAAACACCGATAGCAGCTGAAGCAAAGTGGTTGATAACACCAATTACATTTTCTGTTCGTGCAAAATATCCTGTTGTTTCAAATAAAATGTTGACGTCACCCGACTGAGCTTTTTTGATCGCGCCTGCCATTTTCTCGTCAAGAATATCAAAAGCGACTTCGCTCTGTGTGTGAACAATAACATTTTCAATACCTGATGCAACTGCAAGATTAACATATTTTTCAACAAGCTCGGCAGTAGTGCTTTCGCTTTCTATGGGGGTGGGCATACGAAGAGCCGAAACAGCAAGGTTTCTGTTAATGAGCTTTCTTTTTGCGTCAGCAATACGTTCACGCCTCAAAATACTGTCGTGATGTTCGCTTCGTTCTTTTATGGCATCGTAAATTTCAAACCCTTCAAAACCATAATCAAAGGCATAGCGACAGGTGTCAAGGAAAGAGGTTCGACGCACATTTTTGGTCGAAAATACAATTTTCATATTATGCCTCCTCGAATACGATTTTGTTCAATGCGTTAATATATGCTCTTATGCTTGCGGCAACAATGTCAGTAGATGTGCCGTTACCTGAATAGAGTTTTCCGTTGTTGCGAAGCCTTACAAGCGCAGAGCCGAGAGCTTCTTTGCCTTCTGTTACGGATTGTACCTGGAAATCATCAAGCTCATAGTGATGACCTATACACTGCTCAATTGCACGGAAAACAGAGTCAATGGGACCGTCACCGTTGCTTACGCCACAAATGATTTCGTCGTTACATTTCAATGTAACCTGAGACATAGATGCTGACATATTGCTGCTTGTTGTTGTGTATGTTTCAAAGTGATAGGTGGAAGGAGCCTGCATTGCAGAGCTTGCTATAATTGCTTCAAACTCTTTATAGCCAACAGCACCCTTCTTTTCACATACCTGTTTAAGAGCTTTTTGTACATTGCCCACATCTGAATCGGAAAGCTCGTAGCCTAAAACGGCAGCTGCCTGAGCAACCTGATCAATTGTGGAATCGGTGTCGAGAAGGATTTTTTTGCCGTCGCTTACAGCTTTGTTGGTTTCATAGGCATCGTGGCTGATGCTTGATAACATATCTTCGATACTTGCGTGGATTTTTGTGTTGTTAAGCTTGATTTCAGCATCAATCTGTGTACCGCAAGCATTAATTGCATCAGAAATTTCACCTGTGAGAAGAGCATTTTTACCTGCCATTGCACATTTGAGACCATCAGCACCGCTTTTGACAGCATAAAATGCAGAAGCAACTGCCATACTGACGTTGTCCGATACCTGAACATAAACAGGGATGCTTACTGCTGCTTTTACCTTTGCAACCAATTCTGCGATATTGTCAGGAGTTAAAGCACCTGCATCGTCACAGATTGTAACAATATTTGCACCTGAAGCTTCTGCTTCTTTCACGGCAGCAATAAGGAAATCTTCATCTGCTCTTGTTGCATCAAGTGCAGAAAATTCAACGTCAGCACAGAATTCCTTTGCAGCTTTGATAAGTGCTGAAATTTTTTCGAGCATTTTTGCCTGTTTTACGTGATATGTGTATTCCATACGGAGCGTGGAAACGGGAAGCTCAATCTGAAGACGGGGCTTCTGCGCATCCTTTATGCATTCCCAAGCAACAGCAACATCCTCCGTGTTGAAGCCAACAGGGATTGCAAAAATTGCATTTTGCACGTTCTGTGCAATTGTTTTATAGATGATTTTATCTTCGGCAGGGGATTTGACTGCAGGAACTTCAATTACATCCACACCGATTTTATCGGCACAGTTTGCAATTGATGATTTTTCTCTGAATAGCAAGGACACAGCTCTGTCCTCTGAAATCTTTTTTAGAGTGATGTCGGAAATGATAATTTTTTTCATTTTATTCATCCTTTCGAACGTATAATATATAATGTATATAGCGTGGCAATAAAAAACCTGAGGTCAAAAGTAATTTTGACCTCAGGGACGAATTACAAAATCCGCGGTACCACCCCGGTTACTGCATAAGCAGTCACTCATTAAGACTCTGTATAAAGCCTGTAGCCATGGTAACGGGGCCGCCGTAGTTTCTTACACGTAACAACGGTTGGGAAACTCTGCTCCGGAACGAGACCGAGCTTTTGCAACATATCGGCTCACAGCAACCGCCGACTCTCTGTAATGTCAAACCAAAAACACGTAATTCCTTCATCGCATTTATGAATATGGGAGAAATGATATCATTAAATTTGTTTTTTGTCAACATTTATTTTGGTTTTTTTTGAAAAAATCAAAAAACACAAGAAAAAATTGAACGAAAACTATTGACAGAAAAAAAGAAGTGTGATAATCTTGTTACCAAATTGAAAATATCACAAATAAAAGCTGTGACGAAGACGGTCGAAAACAACAGTTTACAGAGAGTCGGCGGTTGCTGTGAGCCGATAGCTTGTTTTTTTCATTGACCCATCCCTTCTGAGCCGAAGGTCCGAACGATTTATATCAAGTAGGCGCCTCCCGAGAATGCTGCGTTAGTGCAACGGAGTTGATAGACTCTTAAGGTGGCAATTTTTATAATTGCAATTTGAGTGGTACCGCGGATATTGATTATTCGTCTCAAAGTAAAACGAAAGTTTTTCTTTGGGACTTTTTTATTTGTGCATTTTTGATTATTTCTTTTTTGAAAGGATGAAAAGTTATGGTCGATAATTCAGTAACAAACAAACTCGCTGAGGTTGCTCAGCGTATATCCGAGCTTCGTAACATTTACGGTTTCACTGATGAAGAAATGGCTGCAAAAACCGAAGTTACACTTGATGAATACCATGCGTATCTTGACGGCAGGGAGGATATGCCTTTTGCTTTCGTTCACAAATGCGCTCTTGCGTTCGGTGTTGAAATCACCGATTTGTTAGAGGGTCAGAGTGCAAAGCTTTCAACATACAATGTTACACGTTGCGGAGAAGGCAAAACTACCGCTAATGAGGAAGGCATACTTATTCAGAACCTTGCGCCCAATTTTAAAAAGAAGCTTGCCAACCCTTATTGGGTTAAATATGAATATTCAAGTGAGTTACAGTCCAAACCCATTGAGGTTACTACTCACTCCGGACAGGAGTTTGACCTTGTTATCAAGGGGACACTCAAGGTTCAGGTCGGCGATAATATAGAAGTTCTTCACGAAGGTGACAGTATCTATTATAAGAGCTCCACTCCTCACGGTATGATTGCCGTTGACGGTGAGGATTGTCTTTTCCTTGCTATGGTTATGGCTGAAGATGAAAAAGTTGCGGATGAGCATATGAGCTCCGTAAATGTAGGCAGAGCACCTAAAGAGGAAAAGCTTGTCTGTGACAAATTTATTACAACGACCGTTGATGCAAAAGGCGTTTGTGACAGTATCTCATTCACAAATGAAGATAAATTTAACTTTGCTTACGATATCATCGATGAGCTTGGCAGAAAATATCCTGAAAAACTTGCTATGCTCCATATCGCAGAAGATATGACAGAACGAAGATTCACATTTAAAGATATCAAAGAAGCATCATCACAGGCGGCTAACTATTTTAAATCTTTAGGTATAAAGAAAGGTGACAGAGTCCTTCTTGTTCTTAAACGTAACTATCAGTTCTGGATTGCTATACTCGGACTTCATAAGCTGGGTGCAGTTGCTATCCCGGCAACAAACCAGTTGGTTGTACACGATTATGAATATCGTTTCAATTCTGCAGGGGTTTCTGCGGTAATTGCTACTGCTGACGGTAAAGCAACCGAAAGCATTGATGAAGCACAGGTAAACAGCCCCACGCTTAAAATTAAAATCGTTGCCAACGGCGCAAAAGACGGTTGGCACAATTTCGATGAAGAATACGGTCTTTTCAGCCGTCGTTTTGTACGCGATGAAGATACCGCTTGCGGCGATGACCCCATGATTATGCTCTTTACATCGGGCACAACGGGTTATCCTAAAATCGCTACTCACTCTCACAAATATCCTTTAGGTCACTTTATCACCGCCAAATACTGGCATTGCGTTGAGCGTGACGGTATCCACTTTACCATTTCCGAAACAGGTTGGGGTAAAGCGCTCTGGGGTAAGCTTTACGGTCAGTGGCTCTGCGAAGGCGCAGTTTTCGTTTATGACTTCGACCGTTTTGATGCATCGAAAATTCTTCCGATGTTTGCAAAGTATAACATCACAACCTTCTGCGCACCCCCCACAATGTACAGAATGCTTATTAAACAGGATATCTCACAGTATGACCTTTCTTCAATAAAGCATGCAACAACTGCAGGCGAGGCTCTCAACCCCGAAGTATTCAAGCAGTTTGAAAAAGCAACGGGCTTGCGTGTTCACGAAGGCTTTGGTCAGACTGAAACAACACTTTCAATTGCAAACCTTAACGGCACACCTATCAAAATCGGTGCTATGGGTAAACCCACACCCCTTTATGATATTGATATCGTTGATTCTGACGGCAACCCTGTTGCAGACGGTGAAACAGGCGAAATCGTAGTTCATACCGATAATAACGTTCCTTGCGGTCTTTTCCTTGGCTATTACAATAACGAGGAAGCCACCAAAGAAGTATATCACGACGGACTTTATCATACAGGTGATACCGCATGGCGTGACGAAGACGGTTATCTGTGGTACGTTGGTCGAGTTGACGACGTTATCAAATCATCAGGCTACCGTATCGGACCCTTCGAGATTGAAAATGTTATTATGGAGCTTCCCTATGTTCTCGAATGCGGTGTTTCTGCCGCTCCCGATGAATTGAGGGGCCAGGTTGTCAAGGCAAGTATCGTTCTTACAAAAGGTACCGAGGGTACCGAAGAACTGAAGAAGGAAATTCAGAATTACGTTAAGAAAAATACTGCTCCCTATAAATACCCCCGTATAGTCGTTTTCAGAGATGAGCTTCCCAAAACAATCAGCGGAAAAATCATCAGAAACAAGCTGTAATCCGACGGAAAATATTAACAAAATAAACTTCTGCTATTGACAAAACAGGGCAGATGTGGTATCTTTGAGAAAATTAAATATTAAAGGCGTTGAAGAAAAGGGCGCGGTGAATTCACCTTTCAGAGAAGTGGCGGTTGGTGCAAGCCACAGGTAGGGTTGCCGATGTTTGTAGTTTCCGAGCCGGGAGGAAGAAAAGCCGATTCAGGCTTAGTAGAACCTCTCCGTGATTGCTGCGTGAATGCATAGGGGTTGTTTGACCTTGAGTGGCAGTTTTAAACTGCAATTTGAGTGGTACCGCGGGTATAAATTTGTGTTTTTACTCGTCTCAAAGATTATCTTTGGGACGAGTTCTTGTTTTTTTCGTCCCGCCGAATTACAGGAGGATAATTATGGAAAAAATTACCGGTCTTGATTACAAAATCAAGGAAATGGCAGCGCGTATTAAAGAACTTCGTGAAATCGAAAATCTCAGCGTTGCCGAAATGGCAATTAAAACAGATGTTACGGAAAGTGAATATCTTGCTTGTGAAAACGGTGAAAAGGACCTTAACTTTGCCTTTATTTACCGTTGTGCTCTCGCATTTAATGTTGACGTTACAAGCATCATCGAGGGTCACAGCCCTAAGCTTTCAAACTACGTCTTCACAAAAGCGGGCAAGGGACAGAAAATAGAAAAAGCCCATGGTATGACCTACTATAACCTTGCGGCATCCTTTAAGAACAGAATTGCTGAACCGCTTTTCGTTCGCAGTACATATGATGAAACAAAACAGCACAGCGATATAGAACTCACTACCCACGCAGGTCAGGAGCTTGATATCGTTATTGAAGGTAAGCTTAAAGTTCAGGTTGGCGAGCATTACGAGATTCTCGGTCCCGGTGACAGTATCTATTATGACAGTTCCACACCCCACGGTATGATTGCGGTTGACGGTAGCGACTGTACCTTCTATGCGTTGGTTCTTAATCCCACCGGTGAACCTATTCCCGAGCTCACTCACGCACAGACCATCAGAGATACAAATACGGCTCATAAAGATACAAAAGACCGTATTTACCGTAAATTTATTGATGTTGAAGAAAACGAAAAAGGAACACCCACATCAATAAAATTCAAAAATACGGAGAATTTCAACTTTGCATTCGACCTTATTGATGCCCTTGCTGAAAAAGAGCCCGATAAATTGGCAATGCTCCACATTTCAAGGGATAAAACTGAACGCCGTTTCACTTTTAAAGATATGAAAAAGGCATCTAACCAGGCGGCTAACTACTTTAAATCTTTGGGTATCAAAAAAGGCGACAGAGTAATGCTTATTCTCAAGCGTCATTACCAGTATTGGTTTGCGATGCTGGGTCTCAATAAATTGGGCGCTATCGGTATTCCCGCACCCAATCAGCTTCTTGAACATGACCTTGAATACCGTTTCAATGCGGCAGGTGTTAAAGCGATACTCTGTACAACTGACGGCGACGTTGCCAATCAGGTTGACATCGCGGCAGAAAAAAGCCCTTCGCTTCAGATTAAAATTGCGGTCGGCGGTGAACGCGACGGCTGGCGCAATTATGACGAAGAAAGTGCGTTATTCAGTTCGCGCTACGAACGCGGTGAGAATGCTCCCGGCGGCGACGACCTTATGTTAATGTTCTTTACATCGGGTACAACGGGTTATCCTAAGATTGCCGTACATAATTATAAATATGCACTCGGTCATTTCCATACAGCAAAATATTGGCATAACGTTGACCCTGACGGACTTCATTTCACTATTTCCGACACAGGTTGGGCGAAGTCTATGTGGGGTAAATTTTATGGTCAATGGCTCTGTGAAGCAGCACTTTTTGTTTATGATTTTGATCGTTTTGATGCTGCGGATATTCTTCCTATGTTCGCAAAACACAAGATAACAACTTTCTGCGCACCACCCACAATGCTCAGAATGATGATAAAACAAGATATATCAAAATACGATTTCAGTTCGGTTAAACATATGACAACCGCAGGTGAAGCCCTTAACCCCGAGGTTTACCGTCAGTTTGAAAAGGCGACGGGACTTCAGATTCTCGAAGGCTTCGGTCAGACTGAAAGCACAATGATTATAGGTAATATGACGGGTGCATCCCATAAAATCGGTTCTATGGGTAAACCTGCTCCTATATATGACGTATGCCTTCTTGACGGCGACGGCAATCCTGTTAAAGCAGGTGAAAACGGAGAAATTGTTGTTAAGGTTAAGGATGGCGCACCTTGCGGCCTGTTCACAGGCTATTACAATGATGAAGATAAAACAAAAGAAGTTTGGCATGACGGTTATTACCATACGGGCGACGTTGCCTGGATGGACGAAGACGGCTTCTATTGGTATGTCGGCAGAGTTGACGATGTTATCAAATCATCCGGTTACCGCATAGGACCCTTCGAAATCGAAAGTGTTATTATGGAGCTTCCGTATGTTCTTGAGTGCGGTGTTTCTGCCGCTCCTGATGAAGTTCGTGGTCAGGTAGTTAAAGCAAGCATCGTTCTCGTTAAAGGCACGGAAGGTACCGATGAACTCAAAAAGGAAATTCAACAGTACGTAAAAGAGCGTACAGCTCCTTACAAATATCCCCGTATTGTTGTATTCAGAGATGAACTTCCTAAAACTACAAGTGGCAAAATCCAGCGAAATAAGCTTTGATAAATCGCGAATTTTCGGTTTTGCTCACACTCGCAGTACCTTTGTACAGCTTCGGTTCGCAAAATCCGAAACTTCATTGATTTCTCTGCGCTTATTAAACGATTATTGTAAATTATGAATTACGAATTATAATCGGCGATACAAGTGAAGTTTTTTGTTGTACAAAAAGTGAAGTTATGTTAAAACATAGTGAAGGTTTTATCTAGTTATAAAAGTGAAGTTAAGTTTGCCCTTTATATCACTTGCGAAGCAAACTTCACTGCTTTGCAACTTCACTACGAAGTAACTTCACTTGCCGTAAGGCAAACTTAGTTAATTCTAAAGTTGCTCCTAACCTGAAAGTTGGTGAAATATGCAGTACAAACGAATGACTCTCTTTGCGGGGCACTACGGTAGCGGCAAAACAAACATTGCCGTCAACTACGCACTGCATCTTAAAAGCCTTGGTGAAGACGTAGTTATTGCCGACCTTGATATAGTTAATCCTTATTTCAGAACCCGCGACAGTCTTGAAGAACTGAACGCGGCAGGGATAAAACTCATCTCTTCAGAGTTTGCAAGCTCCAATGTGGATTTACCTGCATTGCCGCAGGAAGTTTATTCCCTTCTTGACAAACGTGAAGAAAAGGCGATAATGGATATAGGCGGTGATGACCGCGGAGCTTACGCTCTGGGTAGGTATTCTGATGCCATTAAGGCGGAAGATGATTACGAAATGCTTTTCGTTTTCAATAAATACAGACCTCTGACACCTACTGCAGAAGATGCGCTTGAAATAATGAGTGAAATTGAAGCAGCAGGTCATATAAATTTCACTGCAATTGTTAATAACTCCAATCTTGGGGCTTTAACAACAGCACAAGATATTCTCGATTCGGTTGAAGAAACCGAAAGACTCAGCCGTTTATCGGGTTTGCCCGTGAAAATGACAACGGTTAGAGATGATTTAGTTTATAATCTCAACGGAAAAGTGGAAAATCTGTTTCCGCTGACTTTACAAAAGAAAATTGTATAAAGCAAAGCAGGAGGAAGAACAATGGCAAAAGTTACATTTGCAGAAAATGTATGTAAGGGTTGCGGTTTATGCGTAACTGCTTGTCCGAAAAAAATTGTGGAGCTCGATTCCGCAAAACTTAATGCAAAGGGTCACCATCCCGCCCACTGCATTGACCAGAGTCAGTGCATCGGTTGTGCATTCTGTGCAACAATGTGTCCCGACTGTGCAATAACCGTTGAAAGGTAAGGTGAGATAAATGGGTGAAAAAGTTTTAATGAAAGGTAATGAAGCTATTGCTGAAGCCGCTATCAGAGCAGGCTGTTTGCATTATTTCGGCTATCCCATTACCCCACAGACAGAAATTGCCGCATATATGGCAAAGCGTATGCCCAAGGTTGGTGGCGTATTCCTTCAGGCAGAAAGTGAAATTGCTGCTATCAATATGGTTCTTGGCGTTGCTGCAACAGGCAAACGTGTTATGACATCATCTTCAAGTCCCGGAGTTTCTCTTAAGAGTGAAGGCATTTCTTACATAGCAGGTTCTGATGTTCCGGCACTTATTGTTAACGTTCAGCGTGGCGGCCCCGGTCTCGGCGGTATTCAACCTTCGCAGTCCGACTATTTCCAGGCAGTTAAGGGCGGTAGCCACGGTGACTTTATGAAAATCGTTCTTGCACCTTCATCAGTGCAGGAGATGGCTTCTCTTACAAGCACCGCATTTGATCTTGCCGATAAATACAGAATGCCTGCAATGATTCTTGCAGACGGTACTATGGGTCAGATGATGGAGCCTGTTGAGCTTCCCGAAACAGAGCCTAACACATTCGATAAACCCTGGGCTCTTACAGGTACAAAGGGCGAGAGAAAGCACAATATTGTAAACTCTCTTTATCTCAAACCCGAAGAGCTTGAGAAAACAAACTTCGAGCGTTTCGCCAGATATAAAACAATTGAGGAAAACGAAGTTCTTTATGAAGAATATCTTATGGACGATGCAGAAATCTGCGTAGTCTCCTTTGGTATAACTGCTCGTGTTGCTAAAAACGCAATAGTTGAAGCACGTGCTAAAGGTATCAAGGTTGGTATGATTCGTCCCATTACTCTCTGGCCCTTCCCCAAGAAGGTTTTAAGAGCTGCCGCAGATAAATGCAAGGCGTTCCTTTCAGTCGAAATGAATATGGGTCAGATGATTGAAGATGTTAAGCTTGCAACAGAATGCAAGAAGCCCGTATATCTTTGCAACCGTACAGGCGGTATGATCCCTTCTCCCGAAGAGGTTCTTGCAAAGATTGTAGAAATCAATGAAGGAGGCGACAAATAATGGTAGTATTTGAAAAGCCAAAGACACTCACAGATGCACCGCTTCACTATTGTCCCGGTTGTACACACGGTATTATCCACAGACTTGTTGCCGAAGTTATTGATGAACTCGGTATTGACGGCAGAACAATAGGTGTAGCACCTGTTGGTTGCTCAGTTATGGCTTATGATTATTTCACTTGTGATTTTATTCAGGCACCCCATGGCAGAGCTCCGGCTGTTGCTACAGGTGTAAAACGTGCTGACCCCGAAAATAACATTGTTTTTACATATCAGGGTGACGGTGACCTTGCCGCTATAGGTACTGCAGAAACTGTTCACGCCGCCGCAAGACGTGAAAACATCACGGTTATTTTCGTTAATAATGCTATTTACGGTATGACGGGCGGTCAGATGGCTCCCACAACACTTCCCGGTCAGGTGACACAGACTTCACCTTACGGCAGAGATGTTGAAACAGTAGGTTATCCTGTTAAGGTTTGTGAGCTCCTTCAGAATGTTGACGGTGCCGCTTACCTTGAGAGAGTTGCAGTTAATAATCCTGCAAACGTTAAAAAAGCTAAGAAAGCTATCAAAAAAGCTTTCCAGAATCAGCTTGAAGGTAAAGGCTTCTCACTTGTAGAAGTTGTTTCAACCTGTCCTACAAACTGGGGTCTTACACCACAGAAGGCGCTTGAGTGGCTCGAGGAAAATATGATTCCATACTATCCTCTCGGTGTTTATAAAGATATCTATGCAGAGGAGGCAAAATAATTATGAGTAACACATGTAATATTCTTTTTGCCGGCTTCGGCGGTCAGGGTATCCTTTTTGCAGGTAAATTTGTTGCATACAAAGGTCTTCTTGAGAATAAACAGGTTTCATGGCTTCCTTCATATGGTCCTGAAATGCGTGGCGGTACAGCTAACTGTAGTGTTATCGTAAGTGATGAACCTATCGGTTCACCAATTGTAGGCAAGCCCGATGTTCTTGTTGCTATGAACCTTCCTTCTCTTGACAAATACGAAAATGAAGTTGTTTCAGGCGGTAAAATTTTTGTTGACTCAACTCTTATTTCGCGTAAGGTCGAAAGAACAGATGTTGATGTGTACTATATTCCTGCAACATCCATTGCTAATGAGCAGGGTATAAGCACGCTCGCTAATATGATTATCACAGGTAAACTTCTTAAGGAAGTTCCGATGCTCGGTTTCGACGGTATTGATGCACCTCTCTCAAAGGTTGTTTCAGCACGTAAAGCACACCTTCTTGAGGTTAACAAAACCGCACTTAAACTTGGTTACGACTATTAATTGATTTGAAAAGAGGTTATTTCAATGAGTTACGATTTCAAAATTGAAAGAACTGCAACTCCCAAGGCAAAACCTGTTGATGAAAGCAAACTCGGTTTTGGTAAAATCTTTACAGACCATATGTTCCTTATGAACTATGATGAAGGCAAAGGTTGGCATGATGGCAGAGTTGTACCTTACGGTCCCATCTCTCTCGACCCTTCTGCAATGGTTTTCCACTATGCACAGGAGCTTTTTGAAGGTCTTAAAGCATACAGAACTGCTGACGGAAATATTCAGCTTTTCCGTCCCCAGAAAAATATTGAAAGAATGAATAACACCTGCGACCGTCTTTGCGTTCCGCGTCTTGATCCGGATATGGTTCTTGAAGCTATCAAGACTGTTGTTGATGTTGACAGCGATTGGGTTCCCCATAGCGACGGAACATCTCTTTATATCCGTCCTTTCATAATCGCCACTGATGAGTTTCTTGGTGTTCATCCTTCACACAGCTATCTTTTTGCTATAATCCTTTCACCTGTTGGTTCTTATTATCCTAACGGTATGGACCCTGTTAAAATCGCTATCGAACGTGAATACGTACGTTGCGTTAAGGGCGGTACAGGTATGGCAAAGGCAGGCGGTAACTATGCCGCATCTCTTATCGGTCAGGAAAAGGCTGATAAAATGGGCTACGCGCAGGTTCTCTGGCTCGACGGTGTTGAGAGAAAGTATATCGACGAAGTTGGCGCTATGAACGTTTTCTTTGTTATTGACGGTGTTGTTATTACACCTGAACTTACAGACGGCAATATCCTTCCCGGTGTTACAAGAGCAAGTAGTATCGAAGTTCTTAAGGCTCACGGCTACAAGGTTGAGGAACGTAAGATTTCCATAGATGAAGTTAAAGAGGCTCACAAGAACGGCACTCTTAATGAATCCTTCGGTACAGGAACAGCTGCTGTTATTTCACCCGTTGGTGAGTATATTGACGGTGACGAACATATCGTTATTAACAATAACGAAATCGGTCCTGTTGCTCAGTTCCTCTACGATGAACTCACAGGTATTCAGTGGGGTAAAATCGAAGATAAGAACGGCTGGATTGTCAAAGTAAAATAAAGATAATTTGCAACTCTCACACGAGAGTTGCAAATTTTTTTATATTGTGTTAAAATCCCAATAACATTATGTGAAAAGGAGTCGTTTTGTGGACGATAAAAGATTTAAAGACGAAAATAGCAATTCTTTTTCAATAAATGACGATTACGAAGAGCTTTTGAAATCAGTTGATTCCTATCTTGATTTTGAAAATGATTATATTGAGCTTTCGGACGGTACCGGCGATGAGTATGAAGATATATTCAGTAACTCTGACGGTGATGTGTATATAAGCCGAAGGAATAATCATAAGCCTGAAGCTGATGACGTTTATATAACAAAGCGCAGAAACAGGGATATTTATACAGATGTTTATTCCGAGACACCTTCTGTATCGTCCCGTAACACCGCGAGAAGGGCGCCGGCGTCTCAATCGGATATAAACCCACGCCCGAGAACGCCGGGTTATAACAGTGTTCCGCCCCGTAAGGCGAACGATAGGTTCAATACTCAGGAAGTGGCAAAAAAAGAAATTTTTGATGACGATATCTCAGACCACGATGCACGACTGGGCAGAAGGACATCCGAATCGAATAAAAAGAAATCAAAAGCACCTAAAGTGTTAATTTCTCTGTTGGTTATTGTACTTGCTGTTGTTGTCGGTTTTGGTGGTATTCTGTTTGTTGCGGCTAACAGCATTGTAGGCGAATTTATTGAAGCAGAGCCAATTGAACACATTGAGGATGTGGATTCGCTCGTAAGTGAAAGTCACGTGCGAAATATTCTTCTCATAGGAGCAGACAAGGAAAAAGGCGGAGCTTCACGAAGCGACAGCATTATGATAGCGTCCGTCAACAAGCAAACGGGTAAGATTACTGTTGTATCAATATTGCGAGATACACACGTTGATGTGCCGGGTCACCGCGAATCAAAAATCAATGCGGCTTATGCCTGGGGCGGTGCGAATTTGCTCATACAGACCATAGAGCAGAACTTTGGCATTAAAATTGACGATTATGCAACGGTGGATTTTGAAATGTTCACGGCGTTGATTGACGGTCTTGGCGGCATTGACGTTGAGGTTACGGAAGATGAGGCGGATTACATAAATAATCGCCACAAATACGGTAGCGAAGAAAAGCCTGAAACTGTACCAAGTGGTGACAATGTTCATCTTACGGGTTATCAGGCGCTCTGGTATGCCCGTATAAGAAAACTTGACTCTGATTTTAACCGCACCGAACGTCAGCGTAAGGTTATCGGGGCAATAGTGGAAAAAACAAAGGATAGCCTTAATCCTGTAGGTATCTTCGGATTGGTTTCAACAGCTAAAGATGTTGCTCCTTATATTGAAACGACTTTATCCACAACGGATTTCTGGTCACTGGTGTTAAGTCTTAGCTCCTGTATGACAAAATCCGGTGCGGATATGGACAAGATGTTTGTATCTGCACAATTGCCATTTGAGGATACCTGGTGGTTTTCAAGTCAGTGGGACGGTTCAAGTATATCAGTGGATTTTGAAGAAAACAGACAACTTCTTTATGAACTTCTGTATGAAGACGCTGTTGAAGAATCTACCGAAGAAACAACAGAAGATTAAAAAGTAATATTAGAGTTAACTCCCTCATATATTTCATTGAGAATATATGAAGGGAGTTTATTTTTATGGATATTTCATTAAAACACGAGGACTATAAATTTCTTAAAACGATGTATGACAATACGGTGGAGGAATGTGTTGAAGCGGAATTGTCACTTCCTGAATATATGCCGGAAATATTGCGTATAATCAAATCTACCGCCGAAACAAAAGTCAATTCCTGTCGTGTTTCGGGAGAAAGGGTGACTGTTGACGGTGTGTGCGATTTGAGAATGATATATACTGCCGAGGATGGCGGTATTTATACCTTTTCTCAGTCAAAACCATTTACGCGTCATTGCGAAAATTCTGATTTTACCAAGGCGTGTGATGCAAAAGTAAGCATAAGCACGTCTTACGTCAATTGCAGGGCAACGGGCACAAAGCGCGCGGAAATAAAAGCGGGTCTTGGTATAAAATTCCTTGTCAGCAGTGAAGAATGTGAGCAAATTTTAAAGATTGATGATGCAAAAAGCATCGAGCAAAAAACAATTGATGCTAAAACAATCTCTCTCGGGTGTTGCAGTACAAAGAATTTTTCTATGAGTGATACGGTAGTATTGAATACTCCGTCTGCTTTTGTTGTCAGCACCAATGCTGTTGCCGTTTGTCAGGAAACTCGTAAAATAAGTAATAAAATTATGATTAAAGGCGAAGCGGTGGTTGATATTTGTTACGTTAATGCAAATGACAAAACCTGCACTGAACGCGTAAAACACAGTATGCCGATTAATCAGATTATTGAGTATGATTCAATGGATGAAAGATATAACGGAAGCATTTCTTTAAAGGTTGCGGCACTTGATGTTATTCAAAAAGGAGAGTCAACAGGTATGTCAACTTCCTTTGATATTTCCTTGAGTATAGGTGCTACGGCTACTATGTGGGAAGAAAAAGAACTTTGTGTTATAACTGATGCTTACTCTACTCGCATGGCACTTGATTTAAAAAAATCACCTTTAATACTCTATGATGTTGCTGATGATTTTAAAGATACATATCTTTTTGAAGACAGGTTTTCCGTGTCGGGTGACGGGGTTGTGTCGGTTGCTGATTGTTGTGCTCAGATAACCAATGTGAAGATGGCTGTTGAAAATGGTGAGCTTGTGATAAGTGGTAGTTTGTCTGTTAACGCAGTTGTTAAGGATACAACGGGCAATTTATCGTCTGTGGGAAAAATTTTCGATTTTTCATATAAACGTAAAGGGGATTATAACCACAAGAACATCTGTTGTATTCCCGATTTGGATGTTGTTTCGCTGGATTGTAACGTGAAAGAAGAAAGTTTTGTCGGCGTTCGTGCCGAAATAAGCGTTTCTGCGTGGGTAATGAGCCAAGTTACTGTTGATGCGGTCATTGATATAAGCGAGAGCGAAAAACCCCTTAAACGCAAATATAATGCCATTACTGTGTATTTTCCTGAGGAGAATAACGAAAGTCTTTGGGGTATTGCCCGTCGTTATAATACAACGGTTAAAGCAATCGCTGCAGAAAACAACCTTGAAGGAGACACTACCGAAAATCTGAAAATGATTTTCATTCCGTCTGCCTGAAATGTTGAAAATAAAGTTAATTAATAGTATAATGCTACAGGAATCTTTTTTTAGATTCCTGTAAATGCTTTTTCGGGGTGATTTTATGAGTTGCAAAAAAATACTGACTTTCAGTTTTGATGACGGTGTTACTCAGGATGAACGATTTGTTGAGATATTAAACAGATATGGCTTGAAATGCACCTTTAATATTAACTCGGGGCTTTTAGGTACTGACGGTTTTTTGATGATTGACGGTAAAAAATATCCCATAAAAAGATAACACCCGAAATGGTACGGGAAATCTACCGGGGGCACGAGATTGCTGCCCATACTCTTACTCACCCTAATCTCACAACACTTCCGCCTGAAAAAATTGTTGAGCAGGTAGAAGGGGACAGGCTTGCTTTAAGCGAGTTGGCAGGGTACGAGGTGACGGGTTTTGCCTATCCTTGCGGCGGCATAAACAGTAACAAAGCTGTGGCGGATATTATAAAAAATAAAACGGGAGTGACATTTGCCCGTAACATTACTAATTCCTTCAATTTTGATTTGCCCCGTGATTTATATTTACTAAGGCCTACCGCAAGCCTTACAAAAAATAAATCGAAGCTTCTCGATTTGTGCGAGCAATTTTTAAAATCGCAATCTGAAACAACACAGCTTTTTTATATATGGGGTCACAGTTACGAGCTTGATATTGATAACAGCTGGGATTATTTCGAGAGTATTTGTAAAATGCTGAGTGGTAAAGACGATATTTATTACAGCACAAACACCGAAGCATTGAATTATATAAAAAGTATTTAGTGAAAATATATTAAAAAACTTAAAAATAATTGTTGCATTTTACAAAAGTATGTGTTATTATACTTAAGTCTATGTGTGCGTTGTTACCCGCGAGGTGTCAACGGCAGTTAATGGCAACATTAAAGCTGGCGGTCCGCTGCCCATTTACGGTATGAACGCTTGAAAAAAACGGAGGTTATTATGGACGCATTAAAACTTATTGCACAGGACAGCCTTAAGGCTGAGAAGCCCGCTTTCGAGATCGGTGATACTATCCGTATCGACGTTAAAATCCGTGAAGGCGAGAGAGAAAGAATCCAGGCTTTCGAGGGTACCGTTATTGCTAAACGTGGTAGCGGCGTGAGCGAAACATTCACAGTTCGCCGTGTTTCTTACGGTGTAGGTGTTGAAAGGGTTTTCCCCGTTCACTCTCCCAACGTTGCAGATATTAAAATTGTTCGCCGCGGTAAAGTTCGCAGAGCAAAACTTTATTATCTTCGTGACAGAGTCGGCAAGGCTTCTAAGGTTAAGGAAAAAATCGGCTGATAAAGTCGGAAGGTGGGGGCAGATATATTTATCTGCCCTTGATTCTTATCTTAATGAAATCGGATGGTTGATTTTATGAATAAAGACGATTTGTTTATTGATATTGAAGTCAATTCCCAAAGTGACGATAAAGCTTCAGTTGAAGAAGTGGTTTATACCGCATCTGAAACTGACAGTGCAGAAGAAACGGTGGTTGCAGACATTGCACCGGAGAAGGAAGATATACCACCTAAAAAGAAAGCACTCCTGACTGCTTATGATTTAGTGTCTGTTATAATGAGTTCTTTCGTTATTATCGCAATTATTTTCGTTTTCGTGTGCAGACTTGTGGGTGTTGACGGCGAGTCTATGACCAATACACTTCAGGACGGAGATTGGCTTCTTACTGTTAATAAGTCTGAGTATGTTTGCGGTGATATTGTTGTTATTACTCAGGATACCTTTTTCCACGCACCGCTTATTAAGCGAGTTATTGCAACAGGCGGTCAGACTATTGATATTGATGAAATGACCGGCGATGTTTACGTTGACGGCAAGCTTCTTGACGAGCCCTACACACGTGAAGATTATATTAATAATATAGGCGTTCATGATTATCCCTATACCGTTCCGGATGGTTATCTTTTCTGTATGGGCGATAACAGAAACGGCTCAACAGACAGTAGATTTTCTGAAGTCGGCGTTATAGATGAGCGCGAAATTCTCGGCAAAGCAGTTATTAGAATTATACCCTTCGGGGATTTTGATATTTACGATTATGAATGATTCACAAAAACAAACAGTACAATGGTTTCCCGGTCATATGGCAAAAACACGCAGGCTTATTAAAGAGAGCCTGCCTTTTGTCGATTTGGTGACAGAAATAGTTGATGCCAGAATACCTATGAGCTCGTCAAACCCTGAGCTTGCAGAGATGATTGGTAATAAACCGCGAATAGTGCTTCTTAACAAATGCGACGTTGCCGACGAAAAAACGACGGCAAAATGGGTTGAATATTACAAGAAAAAAGGTATATATGCATTGCCTGTTGATTGCCGTTCGGGTAAGGGGCTTAATGCATATTTGCCCCTTGTTCGCAATGTTCTTAAGGACAAAATCAAACGCAATACCGAAAAAGGTATGGTGGGAAAGCCGTTGCGTGTGATGGTTGTGGGTATCCCTAATACAGGTAAATCTTCATTTATTAACAAAATGGCAGGCAGAAATCGCGCAAAAGTGGCGGATAAACCCGGTGTTACACGCTCAAATAGTTGGTTCGCAGTGGGTAGCGGTATTGAGTTGCTTGATACGCCCGGCGTTTTATGGCCAAAGTTTGACGATAAATCCGTTGGTGACAGGTTGGCGTTTATAGGCTCTGTTAAGGATGAGGTTGTTGATATCGAATCCTTGGCAATGCGACTGATAGATGTTCTTAAAAACGGTTATGCAGAAAGATTGACAGAGCGTTTTAAAATTACCGATTTTGATGATAAAGAGAATTATGAGATACTCGAAATGATAGGCAGAAAACGCGGTATGTTAATTTCAGGTGGCGAAATAGACTATGAAAGAGCATCCGTTATGCTTTTGGATGAATACAGGGGCGGTAAGCTCGGAAGATTAAGTCTTGAAATGCCCGAATAAACTGTGTCTTTTAGCGCATAAGGCGCTTTTTCCATCACTCGGAGTATCTGTATACACCTTCGGAGTGAAAAAACACCTTCTGCATCTAAAATCAACAGTTTATTAATGATTGCAGTATATCGTAATCTATTGATTTATTTTTATAAATGTTTTAAAATAAAAGTCGAAGCAAATGCTTCGACTTTTATTTTTTTGAGGTTTTTATTATGTTGGATTTTTCTTATGAAAAAGAGGCGCACGATAATGGTTTTGCGGTAGTATGCGGTGTTGATGAAGCAGGCAGGGGACCTTTAGCAGGACCTGTTTTTGCCGCTGCGGTTATTCTTCCCGAAAACTACACCCACGAAATTTTAAATGACTCCAAGAAGCTTTCTGAAAAAAAGCGTGATATGGTTTACGATGATATAATTAGGGATGCGGTCAGTTACTCTGTGGGAATAGCTACAGAAAAAGAAATCGATGACATTAATATTCTCAATGCCACTTTTCTTGCGATGAAAAGGGCTGTGGATGGACTTTCTGTTAAACCTGACCTTGCATATATCGACGGCAATCAATATCCGCACACGGGCGTTAAAGAGATAACAATTATCAAAGGCGACAGTAAATGTATGTCCGTTGCGGCAGCATCAATAATTGCAAAAGTAAGCCGTGACAGATTTATGTTGGAGATTGCTGAAAAATATCCGGAATATCAATTTGAAAAGCATAAAGGCTACGGTACAAAACTCCACTATGAAATGATAGAACAAAACGGCATTTCACCTGTTCACAGACGCTCATTTTTAAAGAAAATACTCGGTGATAATAAATGAATGCAAAACTCATAGGCATATACGGAGAGCAGACTGCCGCCCGTTACTTAAGACAGGAAAAATATGATATTCTTTCGGCTAACTTCACTGCAGGAACAGGAGAAATCGATATTGTTGCTGAAAAAAATAATGTGATTTGCTTTGTTGAGGTTAAAACACGCAAAGAAGGCGGTATGTTCAGTCCTGCCGATGCGGTTGATTTCCGCAAACAGAACAACATAAAAAGCGCCGCGAGCGGTTTTATGAACAAGTACAACCTGAAAAAGGAAATGCGTTTTGACATAATCGAAGTTCTTCTTCAGGAAGATAACGTGTATAATGTTAAAAAGATTAATCATTTGAAGAACGTATTTTGAGGTGAGTATGAAAATTTTTGATTTACATTGCGATACGGCAGGAGAGTGCTATAATCAAGGTGTTTCTTTGAAAAATAATAATTTACATATAAGCCTTGAAAGAGCCGCAATATACGATAGTTACACTCAGCTTTTTGCCGTGTGGATTCCCGACGAATTACGCGGTGAAGATGCTGTGAATTATTTCAACAACGTTGCCGATAATTTTTACAGAGAGGTTGCTCTTTACAATAATCTGATATCAATGTATGGCGATAGCGCGCAAACTCCCGTGAAAGCTATTATGACTGTTGAAGGCGGTTCTGCCTGCGGCGGCACACTTGGTGGCTTGAATGCGTTATATAAAAAAGGCGTCAGGGTTATAACTCTGACGTGGAATGATAAGAATGAAATTGCAAGCGGTGCATTTTCCGAAGGCGGTTTTACCGTTTTCGGTAAAGAGTTTGTTAAAATGGCAGAAAATCTGGGGATAGTCCTTGACGTTTCTCACCTTAACAGACAAAGCTTTTTTGAATTTGCAGAGATTTCAACCAAGCCCTTTATAGCGAGTCACTCCAATGCCGATATTGTTGATAACCCTTACGGAAAGAAACGAAACCTGACCAAAGAACAGTTGAATATAATAAAAGAGCGTCAAGGGCTTGTGGGACTTAACTACTGTCGTGATTTTATAGAGAATCCGGGAGTGCTCGGTGTGGATGCACTTGCAGAGCAGGTGAGCTTTTTTATTAAAAACGGATATGAGAATATTATGTCTCTGGGCAGCGATTTTGACGGGTGCGAAATACATCAGGATTTATGCGGAGTTGAAAAAACAGGGGATGTATATCACCGACTTTTACAAAAAGGTTTTTCAAAAGAAGCGCTTGAAAAACTCTTTTGGAAAAATGCAGAAAACTTTTTTCACAATATATAAAAAAAGAACCATCTTCATACAACGAAGATGGTTCTCTTTATTGATTATAAACCGAGATTGCGAGTAATGGCGTTTTCGTTTCTTTCTGCGAAGAAGTCAACAATCTTTTCGTTGGCAACTTCTGTTTTTTCCTGAACATCCTTGTAAATGCCGTCGTGGTACTCGGTAGATTTTTCAGATGCAAGAGCATCACGGGCGTCGGTCTGCCATTTTACGCCTTCGCTCTTAACGAAATACATAATGTGATAACCGTATGTGGTCTTAACAATATCTGTATCACCAGGCTTGTGAGCGGCAAGAGCCCAATCACGGAACTCTGTTACATACTGGCTTTCAGAATTGATTCCTGTGTAAAGACCGCCTGTTTCTTTTGAACCTGCATCATCTGTTTTTTCTTTAACGAGTGCTGCAAAAGAATCTTCAGTTGCTTTACCTTTTTTCCATTCAGCAAGAATTTTTTCAGCTTCAACTTTAGCTGCTGCAAAATTAGCTTCAACTTCTTTGTCGCTGAGATCTTTGCCGTTTGCATCGGTTGTCTCTGCCTTAACGAGAAGGTGACGAACATCTGCGGAACCAACAGATGTGTCCTTAGCGGCAGGAGAAACGATATATGCTATATAGTAGGCAGATTGTGATTCAACTTCAAATACATTGATATCACCGTATTTTCTTGCACTGTCAAAGGTCCAGTTTGCAAAATCTTCTGAAAGCTGTGCCAAAGAAGATTTAACAAGACCTTTTTCAATGGTATTTGAATCTTCCTTGTACATATCTTTGGCATCTTTTTCTGCATACTCAACTGCCAATTCCTTGAAAGAAGCTTCGCCGGTAACCTTGCTTGCGAATTCTTCGGCACGTGCTTTAGCCTGAGCCTTTGTATATTTTGATGTGTTGTTTTCGTCTTCGGCGTTAGCATAGACTACAGGGAAATATCTGATTGATGCAATTTCCATATCGTCTTTGTTCTGCTCGTAGTAATTTGCAAGATCTTTGTCTGTAGCGTCTTTTGCGGCATTTTCCTGATACCACTCAAGATAGTACTGAGAAACAAAGTCTATTTCAACAAGCTCAAGATATTTTTCTTCTGTAAGACCTTCGCCGCAAACCTTTGAAATGTAAACGTTTACTGAAACATCTGCGCTGGCAGCCTGTTCTTCGTAAGTCTTTTTGAGTTCTGCAATCTCATCGTCCATGGTTTTCTGCTGTTCGTCGGTGAGCTTGAAGTCCTTGTTGTTCATGGCGTCATTATAGAGAGTCTTCATAAGGAAACCTCTTTCAGGAGCCATAACTTTGAAGTAATCCGCCCAGGTTTTAACGCCTTCGGGAGCATCCTCGCCGGGATAATTCTGTTCAGCAGGATCTGCAGCAGTATTAAAGTATGTTGCGCCGTAACCACTATACTGTGAATCCAACTGCTGTGAAAGGTTACAAGCCTGATTGTAAAGGGACATATAGTAATAGTTGTACTCTGCAAAAGTGAGAGTCTGGTCACCGTATGTAGCGGCAGTGATAAGTTTCTGGGGAACATAGAATACACGTGTGAGAGCATTAACGGTAAATGCCAACACAAATCCCAATGCAACTAAAACACAAATAACCTTAACAATGATGCCTATTGCTTTATCGCGCTTTGCATGAGTTTTCTTTTTAGCGGCTTTAGCAATTCTTTCTTTGCGCTGCTCGCGATAAATTTCGGCATTTGTTTTGATTTCGTTGTTTGCCATAAATTTTCATCCTTTGCTTTCTTTATATCAAGCGTCCGTGAAAAACACAGACATTGCTACTATTCTATAACAAAAGCGAAAAATTTACAAGAGTTTTTACGATATTTATTTACCTATATATTGTTTATTAACATTTATTTTATAGTTTATTTATAAAAATATCACAAAAAATATGTTGTTCGGTTTGACACGAGCAGTTAATGCGTGCTATTATAAGACATATTATTGAAATTACGGTGCATTTGGTATGAAAAAAATTACTCTTAAAAAGAAGATACTGTTGTCAGTATGTGCGGTAGTGTTAGTTGCCGCCATTGTTGCGGCGGTAGTTTTTTCGGGTTCGTTTTCAACGGATGAAATAAAGAATTACTCATATGTTGCTGAAAGCCAAAAGGGCTCTGATGATCTTTCGGGTTGTGATGTTTTCGTACAGGGTGACGGTAACACAAAACTCGCCATAGACAGTAAAACTGCCGGTATGGCTTTGGTTTGTGATAACGGTAAAACCATCTTTAATTCCCGCTCTGTTGATGCAGCAAAAAACTCTCTCGCGTCAGTTCTCAACGTCAGATTGAGAGATAAAACGGGTAATTCATACACATTAAATTCCACCGAGAACTGTGCGGATTTCGGTACGTTTGAGGTGAAATCAGAAAATAAAAAGAGCGCATCTGTCACATTCAGCCTTTTCCCGGATGAAAAACAGGCTGAAAAAGGTGTGGAGAGCGCCGGAGTTTTCGCGCGGATAACCGTTGATTTCAAATATGATGACGGTGGCTTTGTGTGTAGTGTAGACACATCATCGGTTTTACTTCCCGAAGATTTTTTTATCGAAAAACTCAGTTTATTACCGGGTTTTTTCTCTGTCAGTGAAGCATTCGGGGATGAGTTTTATACTGTTCCCGACGGTTGCGGCGCGGTAATTGATTTATCATCGTTTAGCGAAAAGCCACTGACGCTCAATATGAGTATGTATGGTTCAGACGTCACTTTTAATGAGTATTCACAGGGTGCAGTTCTTCCGTTCTTCGCTATGAGCAAAAACGGATGTCTTGTGAATACGGTTATCTCAGACGGTGACGCTCTTGCAGAAATTTCCTGTGAGAAACATTCTGAAGGTGGCGGTTATCTTTATAACACTTTCAATGTTACTGCTTGCGGTATGGTTGACGGCAAGTTGCGTATGGGAGAAACCTACAAAGGTATAGTCTCACAAACTTATTACGTTACAGAGAATAAAAAAGCCGATTATAACAATATAGCACGTCAGGTTCGCGACAGCCTTATTTCGCGTGGTTATTTACCACGTGAAATAAGTGATAAATTTATCGATTTACCTTTCTTTATAAACGTTCTCGGCAGTGCCGACGGCAAGAATCCTTCAACCACTTTTGAGGATGCTGCTGAGATAACAGCGTTGCTGGAGTCACGTGGTGTCAGAAACGTCGCACTCAGATTTTCCGGAGCAGGCAAAAAAGGCCTTGCTTCTGATGCTGACGAATTAAGTTTTGATTCCGATTTAGGCGGTAAAGACGGCTTTAGTAATATGCTTACTAAAGTTACCGATAACGGTAATTCTGTATGGTTGGATATTAATCTTTGTACCGAAAGATCAGGTTCATCGGGCGTAAAAACAGCTGTTTATGAGCTTCCGTCAAAAGTTGCAGGCTTCAAAGTGCAGAAGTTTTCCTTAACCAGTACAAAGGAAGTTAATTCCGATATTTCAGAAGCTTATAAATTGATGACCGACTATAAAAATACGGACGTATGTATTAATGATGCAGCTCAATTGCTCTATACAGACCTTCAGGGAGGTCTTAACAGACAGCAGGTTCTTGAAAATATGAAGGAAAAAATGAGTTCCCTTAGTGTTAACGGTGATGTTATGTTGTCGTATCCTGCAGTTTACCTTATGGGCGAGACGGATGCTGTGTTCAACGTACCCGAAACCGCATCCTGTGGTGGCAATGAAGGGGTAACGGAGATTCCTGTTTTACAGATGGTGCTCCACGGCAGCGTTATTTACGGCGGCAATTATATCAACGTAACGAATCTTTCTCAAGAAGATGCTTTGCTCAAAAACATTGAGTATGGTTCTGTGCCGTCTTTCCTGTTTACACACGAATCTTCAAGCAATCTCAATTATAATATTTATGCTACACAGACATCCGAGCTTTACTCGGATGCCAAGGCGTTGTTGCCTGTAATGGATATGAAAATAACTTCGCATGAAAAAGTTGTTTCAGGGGTTTACAAAACAACCTATGATTACAACAAAGTGGTATATGTCAACTATAATCCGTCTGTTGTTGAAGTCAACGGAATTATGATTTCCGCAAAAGATTATGTAGTTATATAACAAAAAGAGACTGTAAAAACGAAAGTTTTTACAGTCTCTTTTTGTATAGTAAAACCACGCGTTAGACGCGTGGTTCAATTAAATTATATAGCTGAAACAATTCCAAAAAGAAAACTCCTTCGTGATATAATGAAGTTGCGGTCTGCCAACTGCAACAAAAAAGTACGAAGGAGTGTACA
>JAFTYU010000024.1 GCA_017461235.1 Clostridia bacterium
AAAAGTATGGAAAAAGACAATAAAGAAATTATTGCAATTTTAGTTTCTATATGTAAAAAACAAACGTAAATTAAGAGCAAAACGGCTTGCGGTGAAGCGGCACTTAAAATATAAAAAAGTAAAATTTTGCAGGGTGTAAAAACCAAAAAGCAGAAACTGACGGTTACATTCGTTTTGCGTTTTGCGTTTTGCACTTTGCACTTAAATAATTTTTTTTGCTCAAAAACGCTAATGTTTACAAATTGTTCATAAACTACCACCAAAAACGCCCAAAAAAGTTACGCTTTTGTTACGCTCGGTTTGGTATAATGACGTTGCAAATTAAAATTAAATCCCCGAAAGGAGTAAAAACAAATGAAAAAATTATTATCAATCATCCTCGCAATCTTAATGATTGTATCTGTTATGCCCATGGCTTTTGCAGGGGCAGAACCGAAACACACCTACAACTACAAAGTGGGTGATATAGTTCAGTTCGGTACATATCCTCAGAGTGAGGTTACAGACGAGAACTTAAAAGCGGCTCTTGATGCTCTTGCACCTGAATGGGAAAACTGGACAAGCTACGGGTATTACTCATATACAGACTCTGGTGTTGTGGAGGGCGACTGGATGAGATACACTGATGTAACATACAACGGAGATAAATATCGCGGTGTTAAATTTATAGTCTATAGACCGATGTTCACATTCAATATAGATGGCAGTGTACAGTATACAACTCAGGATGATTACGGCTATTATGAAAATATCGTTTATTGGTTTAAGTTCGAACCTGTTAATTGGCGTGTCCTTGACCCGGAGGCAGGTCTGGTTTTGAGCGAAATTATTATTGATGCACAGCCCTTTACCATTGCATCATATGTAAATGGTACGCCTAATAAAAAAAGTATAACAGCCAGAACGGTCGATTATTTCAGTGATGCTGCTATGACTATGTATGCGAACAATTACGAAACAAGCTCCATAAGACAGTGGCTTAATGATGATTTTTATAACACTGCTTTTGCAGACGGCGAAAAAGAAGAAATCATGACCACAACACTCAATAATGATAGCTACAATACTTTAAAGGGTATCGCCGGCTACGAAAAATATGACGCTAACGAAACCAATGATAAAGTATTTCTTCTTTCATCTGCCGATGCAGAAAACAGCGATTACGGATTTACCGGTGACGAGGCTCGAGCAACATATCTCAGTAGCTATGCTAAGTGTCAGGGAATTTTTATAGGTAACCAAAATGTACGTTATTGGTCTTTGCGCAATGCCGGTGTAGGTAGATATGGTTCAACCTATATACACTCCCGGACTAATGCTACTATTAGTCTGGATGGTAGTATTACTAGTGTTAGTATATATGGCACAACTCAAAATCATGGCATTCGTCCCGCAATGACACTTGATATGGATACTGTGTGTCTTTATCCTCATAGCATTGTTGAAAACGAAGCTAAGGCTCCCACCTGCACAGAAATCGGCTGGGAAGCACACCAAACCTGCAGTGTAGAGGGTTGCAGCTACTCAACCTATGAAGAACTTCCGGCTCTCGGTCATATAGACGAAAACGGCAATGATATCTGCGAGCGTTGTTGCTGTGATGATTGCGGCAGACCCGTTCACGGTGACAGCCTTATTGAAAAAATATTCTGCTGGTTCGTTATGCTTATTAACCTCGTTAAATCAATGTTCTGATAATTGAATATCACTATAGGGCACCCGTGCGGTGCCCTTTTGCCTTCCCTTTTTGTCAAGGGGAAGGGGGACCGTTTGCGGTGGATGAGGCAAGAGCCTCGCCTTTCAGGAGAGTTTTTTTGGCGGGAACGGACCGTCGGGACGCCGGTCTCTACAATGCGTACCGATAAAAGTTCAAAAAACTTTATGAATAAACTAAAAAAATTCCCTCTAACTCTTTACTTTTCTGAAGCCTTGTGATATAATACCTAAGCATTGTGCCGATTTCTCGGTTTGCGGGTTTTGCTCAAAGAGCACTTCACCGGCCGCATACTGGGGTCGAGCATGGCAAATAATATTTTAAGAGGTGAAATGTCATGATGACAAAAGAACAGAAAACCGCAATTATCGCTGAGTATGCTACTCACGAAGGTGACACAGGTTCACCTGAAGTACAGATCGCTCTTCTTACTTTCAGAATCAAGAACCTCACTGAACACCTTAAGACAAACAAGAAGGACCACCACTCACGTCGTGGTCTTCACATGATGGTTGGTCAGAGAAGAAACCTTCTCGCATACCTTCAGAAGAACGACATCGAAAGATATCGTGCAATCATCGCAAGACTCGGTATCCGTAAGTAATTGCAACCACTCGGCAGACATGAAATACTCGTGTCTGCCGTTTTTTAGGGAAATGAAAAGTTCCGTATCCCTATGAATCTAAATGCCCGATTTCATGCGTTTTTGTGAATTTTTTCGTCTCGCAATACATCAAGTATTGCTTCGCCAAAAGAAATACCCAAATACACGCAAACTCGGACATTTATATATCATCGTGAACGAAACTTTCCATTTCAGAGACATTTTTACACAGAATCGTTAATTATCGATACGGGGTATGTATTCCGGTTTTAGCACTAAATTGAGCCTTGAGTGTCAAGGTTGAGTTTAATGCTAAACCCTGCCTCGTACCGAAAAAAATAAAACTAAAAAAGCGAGGTAGAAAATTATGTTCCCTGAATTCAGAAAATTTGAAACTACACTTGCAGGCAGACCTCTTGTTGTTGAAACAGGCAAAATGGCAGGTCTTGCAGGTGGCTCATGTCTTATCAGATATGGCGAAACAGAAGTTCTTTGCACAGCTACAATGGCAGCAAAGCCCAGAGAAGGCGTTGACTTCTTCCCCCTTAGCGTTGACTTTGAAGAAAAGCTCTACTCAGTTGGCCGCATCCCCGGCTCATTCCAGAGAAGAGAAGGCAAAGCAAGCGAAAAGGCTACACTTTCATCACGTGTTATCGACAGACCCATCCGTCCTCTTTTCCCCAAGGATATGAGAAACGATGTTGGCGTTGTTGCTACAGTTATGTCAGTTGATCAGGACTGTCTTCCCGAAATCACAGCTATGATCGGTGTTTCCGTTGCTATCTCAATTTCAGAGATTCCCTGGGACGGCCCCATCAGCGGTGTTTCAGTCGGTCTTGTTGACGGCAAGTTCGTTATCAACCCCACAGAAGCTGAAAGAGCAAAGAGCGAAATGGCTGTTACAGTTGCTTCAACAGCAGACCTTGTTGCTATGATCGAAGCAGGTGCAAACGAAGTTGACAACGAAACAATGTATGACGGTATCATGTATGCTCACAAGGTAAATCAGGAAATCGTTGAGTTTATCAAGGGCATTCAGGCTGAAATCGGCAAGGAAAAGGTTCCCTTTGAGTCACAGGATCCCGCACCCGAAATGTTCGAGGCTATCAAGGAATTCGCTATTGACGATGTTAAGTTTGCGCTTGACACAGACGATAAGAGAATCCGTGACGAAAGACTCAAGCCCGTTTACGATAAGGTACACGAGAGATTTGACGAAGAATATGCTGAGTGCATTGAAAAGATTGACGAATGCATGTATAAGCTTCAGAAGTTTGTTGTAAGACGCTGGCTTCTTGACGAAGGCAAGCGTGTTGACGGCAGAGGCATCAACGATATGCGTCCTCTCAACGCTCAGGTTGACCTTCTCTCAAGAGTACACGGCTCAGGTATGTTCACACGTGGTCAGACTCAGGTTCTCACCGTAACAACCCTTGGCCCCATGAGCGATGCTCAGCTTCTTGACGGTCTCGACAACGAAACCGAAAAGAGATATATGCACCACTACAACTTCCCCTCATACTCAGTTGGCGAAACAAAGCCCTCAAGAGGTCCCGGCAGACGTGAAATCGGTCACGGTGCTCTTGCTGAAAGAGCTCTTGTTCCCGTTATCCCCAGTGTTGAGGAATTCCCCTATGCAATCAGACTTGTTTCAGAGGTTCTTTCTTCAAACGGTTCAACATCACAGGCTTCAATCTGCGGTTCAACCCTTTCACTTATGGCAGCAGGTGTACCTATTAAGGCTCCCGTTGCAGGTATCTCATGCGGTCTTATCTCAGAAGGCGACCGCTTCATGACAATGGTTGACATTCAGGGCCTCGAAGACTTCTTCGGCGATATGGATTTCAAGGTTGCAGGTACTAAGAAGGGTATCACAGCTATTCAGATGGACCTCAAGGTTCACGGTCTTACTCCCGAAATCATCAAGGAAGCATTTGAAAAGACATACGAAGCAAGATGCAAGATTCTTGACGAGGTTATGCTTCCCTGCATCGCAGAGCCCAGAGCAGAGCTTAGTAAGTACGCACCCAAGATGCTCACAACAAAGATTGATCCCGAAAAAATCGGTGATGTTATCGGTAAGCAGGGCAAGGTTATTCAGAAGATCTGTGCTGAATGCGAATGTAAGGTTGATGTCAGCGAAGACGGTTCAGTATTCGTTTCAGCTATTGACCTTGACAACGCTAAGCGTGCTATCACAATCATTGAAACAATCGCTAATGACCCCGAGGTTGGTTCAATTTTCCGTGGTGTTGTTACACGCCTTATGAGCTTCGGTGCATTCGTTGAAATCGCTCCCGGCAAGGAAGGCCTTGTTCACATCTCAAAGCTCGATGTTAAGCGCACAGAAAAGGTTGAAGACTGCGTGAACGTTGGTGACGAAGTAATCGTTAAGGTTATCGAAATCGACGATCAGGGCAGAATCAATCTTTCAAGAAGAGATGCTCTTATCGAAATCGAAGGTCTCACACCCGAAGATGACGGTGAGGAAGCTCCCAGACGTCCCAGAGGCGGCAGACGTGACGGTGACAGAAGAAGAAACAACAGATAAGCAAGTAAAGTTCTTTTGATTACTTTTCTTACAAGAAAAGTAATGCCCGCGCGGCGAGCGCAATAATAAAAAAGATAAACCGAGTTGATTCAGGTCAGCTCGGTTTTTTGTTGGTACGCGGGGAAATAAGATAAAGCGGTGGGTGAGTTGCCCGCCGCTTTCAGTTTTTAGAATTTATTGTATTGAAATTAAGTCTTTGACGATTTGAAAAACATGTTCTGAATGTTCAGGGGAAAGTTTCTGAATTTGTGAGAACAATTCATTTGCTTTGGTTGGTGAACAATTGTCAGCATTAAAAAATTCTGACGGAGTAATACCAAAATACTCACATATAAAGAAAAAGCCTGTTAAAGAGGGGAGGGTGCGTCTGTTTTCTATTTTGTTTATGTAGCTTTCACTTTGCCCGAGCGACAAACTCATATCTCTTGAAGAAACACCTTTTTCTAATCTGAGCTGAGTAATACGATTATAAAAAAATTCAATGTAGTCCATAGATTAATCTCCGTTAGTAGTGTATGGATATATTATAATTCTGTATATATAAGAATATACGGAAAATAAAGATATATTTTTCTTGACAAATGGAATTTAAAGATATATAATTAACTATAATATGGAAAAGCAATCCATATCCAATGTTTCTTAATTTTAAAAAAGGTTACAGGAGTGATGATGATGGTTTAGAGAATGCAGAATTAACCCCTCTGTCAGAAAACCGCAAGGGTTTCCTGACATCTCCCCTTTCAGGGGCGACGAGAGTTATTTCTGTACTTTTAGCCCAAAAAGGGGAACGAGAATGTAGAAAGAAATTTCTACAACCTATAATATAACAAAAAAA
>JAFTYU010000025.1 GCA_017461235.1 Clostridia bacterium
GCTACGGTCATACCAACCATGGGGTTATTGCCGGCGCCAATCAGACCCATCATCTCAACGTGAGCGGGTACGGAAGAAGAACCAGCGAACTGAGCGTCAGAGTGCATACGTCCCATGGTATCGGTCATACCGTAGGAAGCAGGACCTGCAGCCATGTTATCGGGATGCAGAGTACGGCCAGTGCCGCCGCCGGATGCTACGGAGAAGTACTTCTTACCCTGCTCTAAGCATTCCTTCTTGTAAGTACCTGCAACAGGATGCTGGAAACGAGTGGGGTTAGTGGAGTTACCTGTGATGGAAACATCAACGCCTTCCTTCCACATAATAGCAACACCTTCTGTTACGTCGTTAGCGCCGTAGCAGTTAACCTTTGAACGAAGACCGTCTGAATATGCTTTGCGGAATACTTCTTTAACTTCGCCTGTGTAGTAGTCCATCTCTGTTTCAACATATGTGAAGCCGTTGATTCTTGCGATAATCTGAGCAGCATCTTTGCCGAGACCGTTAAGAATAACTCTGAGAGGATTCTTTCTTACTTTGTTTGCTTTTTCTGCAATACCGATAGCACCTTCTGCAGCTGCGAAAGATTCGTGACCTGCAAGGAATGCGAAACATTCTGTTTCTTCTTCAAGGAGCATTTTACCGAGATTACCGTGGCCAAGACCAACTTTTCTCTGGTCGGCAACAGAACCGGGGATGCAGAAAGCCTGAAGACCTTCACCGATTGCAGCAGCAGCGTCAGCAGCTCTTGTGCAACCCTTTTTAATTGCGATAGCGCAACCTACTGTGTAAGCCCATTTTGCGTTTTCAAAACAGATAGGCTGAATACCTTCTGTGATTTTGTAGGGGTCAAAGCCTTTAGCTTTGCAAATTTCGGCACATTCTTCGATTGTATTGATGCCGTATTTATTGATAACTTCGAGAATCTGTTTTTCTCTTCTGTTGTATGATTCAAATAAAGCCATTGTTATACCTCCTTATTCCTTTCTGGGGTCAACGATCTTAACTGCATCAGCAACACGGCCGTACTGACCTTTTGCTTTTTCGAAAGCTGTGTTTGCATCGTCACCGGCTTTGATGAAGTCCATCATTTTGCCGAAGTTTACGAACTGATAGCCGATAATTTCGTTATCTTCATTAAGAGCGAGGCCTGTAACATAGCCGTCTGTCATTTCAAGGTAACGGGGACCTTTTGCAAGTGTGCCGTACATTGTACCAACCTGTGAACGAAGACCTTTACCAAGGTCTTCAAGACCTGCACCAACAACAAGACCGTCTTCAGAGAATGCGGACTGTGTACGACCGTAAACGATCTGAAGGAAGAGTTCTCTCATAGCTGTGTTGATAGCGTCACAAACAAGGTCTGTGTTAAGAGCTTCAAGAATTGTTCTGCCGGGGAGAATCTCGGAAGCCATAGCTGCAGAGTGAGTCATACCTGAGCAACCGATTGTTTCAACGAGAGCTTCCTGAATAACGCCTTCTTTAACGTTGAGTGTGAGCTTGCAAGTACCCTGCTGGGGAGCGCACCAACCGATACCGTGAGTGAAGCCTGAAATATCTTTGATTTCTCTGGCTTTAACCCACTTTGCTTCTTCGGGGATAGGAGCAGCACCGTGAGCAGCGCCCTGTGCGATGGGGCACATTGTTTCAACTTCATGTGAATACTTCATTAAATTTTGACTCCTTTCGGATGTTAATTTTTTACCAAAGATTATTTTATTACATATCGTCAATTAAGTCAAGTAAAATCATTGACCGACACGCGACAAAATATGCTGTTTGTAATTAAGTTTTTTATTTATTTTATATAAAGGGTCTTGAATTTTTATATATAGATTGTATAATATTATATTGGTTAATTTTCGATTTGCATTTATTTTTATATTTTTTTGCTATGCCGAAGGCAAATCATTTTATACATAAAGCAACTCTTCAGCATAGTAAGATAATTCAGTGAGGTAGCAAATGGTATTTTCAAGTCTTTTGTTTGTTTACGCGTTTTTGCCGATATTTCTTCTGATATATTCGATGGCACGCGGCATCAAAGCAAAAAATATTGTTCTGCTTATTTTCTCGTTGATTTTTTATTCCTGGGGTGAACCCGTTTACGTTTTACTTCTGTTGTTTATGACGTTTGCGGATTGGATTTTCGCTCTGTTGATTGAAAAATGCAACGGCAAAAAAACAGGCAGAAAAATACTTTTAATATTAAGCTGCATCGTCAATTTAGGGCTTATAGGCTTTTTTAAATATACCGCTTTCTTTTTGGGCAATATACAAAGCATCTTCGGTGTGCCCGATGTAATTCCGCAAATAATTTTGCCCATAGGTATCTCCTTTTATACCTTTCAGCTTCTTTCCTACGTTGCTGACGTTTACAGAAAAGAAGTTCCTGCCCAGAAAAACTTTTTCTGGTTACTCCTTTATTCAAGCCTTTTCCACCAATGTATTGCAGGTCCTATAGTGCGCTACAGTGACGTTGAGCGAGAAATTCTTGACAGACGAGTATCCCCTGATGAAGTGACAAAAGGTATTTCACGTTTTGCTGTGGGTCTTGCAAAAAAAGCGGTTATCGCCAACACCTGCGGCAGTTTATCCGACACATTACTCGTTACGGATGCCTTTATGAGTACATCTGCAAACGAGGCTCTCACTGAATTATCTACGCGCTCCGTCGTGGCTCTGTGGGTTGGCATGCTGTTCTATATGCTTCAGATTTACCTTGACTTTTCCGCTTACTCGGATATGGCTATCGGTATGGGACTTATGGTAGGATTCCACTTCAAAGAAAACTTCAACTACCCCTACGCCGCAAGGTCCGTAACGGATTTCTGGCGCCGTTGGCACATATCTCTCGGTTCTTTTTTCAGAGACTACGTTTACATTCCCCTTGGCGGTAACAGAAAAGGAACCTTCAACACATACCGCAACATACTTATAGTGTGGCTTCTTACCGGTCTTTGGCATGGTGCATCGTGGAACTTTGTCCTGTGGGGCTTGTTCTTTTGCATTTTCCTGATTGTTGAAAAAATAGGCCTTTTGAAGGTTCTTAACAAAATCCCCGGTATTTTCAGCCGTATTTATCTTCTTATTATCGTCTATTTCGGTTGGATTCTTTTCCGTTTCTCGAACTTCAGATTCATCCCCGTAATTCTCAAAGGTCTTTTCGGACAAAACGCAAATCCCGTTATTGATTTTGAAACCAAAACTCTTCTTCTCAGTAATTTTGTGTTTATAATTATAGCAATTATCGCAGTAACACCGCTTGTAAAATTTATTGCAGAAAAGCTGAAACCCAAAAAGAACAACACTTTCTATTCTGTGATTTATCACATTGGTTCATCACTTGCAGCTATAATTTTATTATTACTCTCAACAGTAATGCTTGTAGGAGACAGTTACAACCCCTTCTTATATTTCCAATTCTAAACGCAAACCATCCGCGCCGTCGGGCAAGTTCTAATCGGAGGCTTTAAAATGATATATGACAAACCGCGCAACATAAGTTTCCGCGTGTTGCCTTCGGTAAACTCCTTAGTTCCGAAGAAAAAGAAAAAACTTAATAAAGTTTCTCACGACTTGAACAACGAGCCGATAATTGACATTTCAACAATGCCGGTTATCGACGGCGTACCTATGCTCAAATTCCACGATGACCCCGACCCGAATATCATTATAACCGAAAAAAGAACCTTTGTCCCCGAAGTCCGGAACGGTGATTTCAACATAATAGATGTATCTGAACTCCCCGACATTGACGGCGTTCCTATTCTTACCTTACCCGAAAAGAAGGTTGAAGCCGAGAAAAAAGATGGTGTTGTTTCAGAAGAAATTAACAACAAAGAGATTGAGCACGTTGAAGTCAACGCGCCTGAAGCAACTGCGTTAAAAGCTCCGCCCATTACAGAAAAGCAAAAAAAATCCAAGGTACAAAAAGCTAAAAACGAAAGCCCTAAGAAAGAAAAAACCAAAAAAGAGAGAATTAAAAAACAAAGAAGTCCCGGTTACAAAACACATCTTTTTAAAGCCGCGTCGTTCTTTATAATGCTATATACAGGTGCGGTTGTTGCATTTATAATTCCTTTACGCCCTGACTACTCTCCCAGTGAAAAAAGAAACCTTGAAAAGTTTCCGGAATTTTCTGCAGAGCTGCTTCTTTCAGGTGAATATTTCAGTAAAATAGACACATGGTTTTCAGATACCTTCCCATACAGAGAGTTTTTAACAAAAGCAGGTACTCAGATTAAAGAGTTATACGGCTACAACTCTGTCAATATTCACGGTGACGTTGAATCAGGTGACGACATACCCGATGCACCTTTGGAAACATCGCCCACGACAGAACCCACTGCATCGAATACCGATGTTACAAAAGCACCCGTTACACAGACAGAGCCCAAAACAACAATCCCCAAAGATGAAAAGACGGATATAAAAACCCAATCATTAGGTGCTATAATCGTTGCCGGTGATGCAGGCTACGAATATTACGCATTCTCAAAAGACCTTGCACCGCGATTTATAAACTCTGTCAGTAACATAAAATCTTCGGTTAACGGTGATGCTGACGTTTATGCAATGATTGTTCCTACAAGCATTGATATTACACTCAATGACAACCTGCGTGAACAAACCAGTTCCGCTGACCAGAAAAAGGCATTGAATTATTTCAACACCTCATTCCGCGACGTAACTGCCGTTGACGGTATTTATGATACAGAACGTCTGCACAGAAAGGAATACACATACTTCCGTACAGATCACCATTGGACCGCGCTGGGTGCATATTACGCTTACGAGCAATTTGCTTTGAAAAAAGGCATTACCCCCATTCCGTTGGAAAATTACGAAACAAAAACCTACGATAACTTTTTAGGTACGTTCTATTCGAGTTCAGGTCAGACTTCAAAAATGGCAGAGAACCCCGACTACGTTACGGCGTATCTCCCCTACAACAACGTGAACTGTCACATTGTTGAAGCAGATGGCGATGCTTTTGACTGGAATGTTGTAACCGATGTCACCAACTATGACCGCGGATCAAAATACCTTACGTTTATCGGCGGTGACAACGCTATAACTACTATAACAAATCAGGACAACCCTGACGGCGAAGTGTGCATTGTAATAAAAGAGAGTTACGGCAATGCGTTTGTTCCCTTCCTTATACCCCATTACAGCACAATCTACGTTATAGACCCGCGACATTATGACGGCACACTCAGCGAATTTTCAAGCGACAAAAATATCGATGACGTCATATTCATCGCAAACATCTCAACAACAAGAAACTACATCTACATCGATGCAATGGAAAGACTTATAAAATAATGACAGAAATAAACAGTTTTAAAAAAGGTCTGAAAGACGGCTTACCTATTTGCATAGGGTATTTTTCCGTGGCTTTTGCTTTCGGCATATTTGCCACGGAAAACGGTCTTACTGTTTTTCAGGCAACGATATTATCCCTTACAAATCTTACTTCTGCAGGGCAACTTGCCGCAGTACCCATCATAACAGGCGGCGGTTCTCTGGCAGAGCTTGCTTTATCACAGATAGTTATCAACTCTCGCTATTCCCTGATGTCAGTTTCACTTTCTCAGAAATTCTCTCCGGATGTGAAATTGAAGGATAAATTATACATATCATACGCCAATACCGATGAGATTTTTGCCGTATCGATTTCACAAAAAGGTGAAATCGGTAAAAAATACATGTTGGGGCTTATGATTCCGCCCATGGTAGGTTGGACTACAGGAACACTCGCAGGAGCATTAGCAGGCAATATTCTTCCTGCAATGGTTACAGCCGCTTTAGGTCTTGCAATATACGGAATGTTTATTGCCATAGTAGTGCCGGTTGCAAAAAAAGAAAAAGCTACCGCTCTGTGTGTTTTTATATCGGTAGTTTTAAGCTGCGTATTCAGATATGTACCGCTGCTCAACAAAGTGCCTTCCGGCTTCACGGTAATTATCTGTGCCGTCGTTTCCGCAGGAATACTCGCGCTTGTTGCCCCTGTTAAAGCCGACGAGGAGGTAACCGAAAATGAGTAATGAAAAATTTCTGATTTACCTTCTGGTAATGGCAGGTGTCACCTATCTTGTAAGAATGATACCTATGGTGTTACTGAAAAAGAAAATAAAAAACAGATTTGTAATTTCCTTTTTACATTACATACCCTACGCGGTATTGAGCGCCATGACCATTCCGGCTTGCTTTTACGCAACAGATTCACCTGTTACTGCCGCAGTCGGTTTCATTGTTGCAGTTGTGGCATCTCTTTTTGAAAGAAGTCTTGTGCAGGTTGCCGCACTCTCCTGTCTTGGTGTGCTTGCAACCGAACTTATTATGAAATTTATATAAAAAATGACTTGAAGGTTTCCCTTCAAGTCATTTTTATGTTATCAATTGTTAATTAGTCTAAAAGATCGATGTTAAGCATAAAACGGAATGAAACTCGGCGAGAAGCATCCATATCAACGCTACCGTCTGCGCCGTAAACAGGCTGACTGTTTGAATAACCTATAGCTTCAAGGTCTTCTGCAAAGCCTTTAATCGTTGAACCGGACTGTGTTGCCACACAATAAGCTTTAACATTGTTCGCTCTGTCTTCGGAAAGCTGCAAATCACCTGCATAGCTTGAATCAGCAGTAGGTGCGGTATGACCTTCAACAATTGTTTTTGCAATAAAGCCTTCATACTCATCAGAATAAGCAATTGATGTATATGCTTTTACAAATTTATCAAGGAAAGCTTTTCCTTCTGCAGTAAGTTCTGCGGAGTCTCCGCCGAACAGCACTGAAGAATCCAATGAAAGCTCACCGGTTTCTTTATTAATTGTAACAGTTATACCTTCTTTTTCAAAGGTTCCCGTAAGGTCATCAAGAAGTTCAGTCTTTTTATCAACCATATCCTTAAGCAGGGCATCGTTCACAATAAGGTAAACGTCTGCACCGCCGTTATACTTTGCATAAATATAGAGAGCTGTATTTTTAACAGTTGTATAACTGTATGATGAGTAACCTTCAAAAATCGTTTCGCCTGAAATGGTGCTTACGACGTTATAAAGGTTATTATTGGCAGATGTCTGAACAAGCCAAGGAGCGAAACTGTAACCCTTGATTGTATAATCTTTATCTTTGTGAGAGAAGAACATACTGTCGCCGTCATCATTCTTTTGGCTGGCTACAAAATCATCTCCCCAGACTGTTACATCTTTTTTGTCTACATCTTCGTATAATACTTCACCTTTTCTGTTAATCATAGTGTAAGTATCGTTGTTACGTAAAATCCAGCATTCACCGAACAATTCATCATAAGTAATTGTCTCGTAAGTACCTTTAATAATATTTTTACCGGTAGTATCGCACACCATACCGTCAACCAAAATCAAATCGCCGTAAACGTTTATTGATTCGCTGAATTCAGTTGATAAAACTTTACCGTTTTTATCCATCAACACGTATTTTGTGCCTTCATCAGTATAAACAGATGCTTCATAATAGTCGCCCTTTACATATTTGGGAACATAGCTTGCAAGATCATAATCAAACAATTTTTCGCCCTTGCAGTTATAAACCGTACCGATTTTACCTTCTATGGAATAAGAGCCATCCTCAAACAATCTGTTGTGTACCAATTCTTTACCGTTTGCATCAACAACGTGTTTTTCACCGTTATCGTCATTATAAACTATAAAATCACCGTAAGACACAACAGTCTGCTCTGTTTCACCTGTAACGCCGGGAACTTTCTTACCCGTTGTTTTATCGTAAACATACCATTTACCTGAGTATAAGGTATCAGTTTCTTCGTCTGCGATGACAGTGCTTTCTGCATCTGTAATATCATCATCGGGATAAGAAACAAGTGCTCTGTCAACAGAAGCTGTAAGTTTTGTTGCCTCAACGGCAAGAGCGTATCTTTCACTTATATTTTGTACGTATGCGTACATTTCGGGAATTATAACATTACCCTTACTGTCAATAAGACCTGTGTCATTAAGTGTTTTAGGCTCTGTAAATCTGCGTTTGCTCACGTCGGAGCGGGCAACCTTGAAATAAAGCCCTGCAGGATTACATGTTGCATATACCGCACCTGTGTCGTAATTGCCTTCAAAAGACATAACGCCGAATTTACCTGTTGCTTCGTCTTTGTAATAAAGACCGCCATCGGCAGTATAAAAATCATCAGTATCAAGACTTCCGACTTTTTCAGCCATAAGGTTATCGGGTAATGCACCTTCGGTTAATTTATTTGCCTCATTAACAGGCTCCTTTTCTCTGCAAGATGCAAAAGAAACAATCATAAGAGCCACAAGAAGCAAAGCCACTATTCTTTTTGCCTTCATATTAAAACCTCCTCAAATACAGGCAAAGTTTTTATAACAAAAACAAGGATTTTTACACCATAAAAATCATTTTATGACAATATTCCGTTGTTTCTTGTTACCTTTAATTATAATTTCTACAGCACTGTTATCACGAAGGTTATACTGTGTTTTTTCACCGTCAACATAAACTTCGTAATCTGATTTCTCACCGTTCATAGCCGCAATAACGGTGTATTCATCATTAGTACCGTGATATAAGATATCCGCCGCAAACATCTTATTATCGTTGCTGAAATCCTGTTTTTCAACCCACACATCAAATCCCGTATTGAATGTGCCGGGTTTATAATACGCCGCTGCCCACAAATTAACGGGTGCGGAAAGACCGCCGAAATTATGAAACCAACCGCCCCTGCCGGTTACAACATTCACCATTTCGAAGGTGTAGTATGAATAATCAACTTCCCTTTTCCAGATATCAAGGGCGAGTTTTGCTATTGTGTATGCAAACTGCGTCTCACCGCAGTCGAGCATCGTTTTCCATATAAACCATTGGTGCGGAAACCACACGTTACCGTTCCAATAACCATTCACCATAAAGTAGCCTGCTGTCATATCAACAGCGCTTATTCCGTAGGGTGAAAGCATCTCTTTCGGATTCTTCATATGGTCAATAATGCGTTTTTTTCTGTCTTCGGGACAAACACCTGCGATAATAGGATAAATGCCGTCAAGACCTTTATTCACATTTTCGCCGTCTTTTGTTCTGAAAATCTCTGTAGGTTCATAGCTTTCGTTATGAAGCACATACGAGTAATATCCGCTTTCTTCATCCCACGAATATTTATTAAGTGCCGCAGAAACACGCTCAATATCCTTATCATACTCAACCGAATCTTCGATTTTACCCATTGCAAGGGCAACCATTTTAAGAATCTTCGCACATCGTACCAGTTGTGCAGATGAAATTGCAGGAGCAGCTTTATCACGAAGCTCATTATCCATCATTGCAACCTGTGCAGGATAGTCATCCATACCGCTTGATGAATAGAAATAATCATAAGTTGTGGTAAGACCACTCTTGAATTTAGCGGTGGTTGAGCCTCTCACCTTACCCGCAAGAAAATCGTAATAAAGCTTTGCTCTCGGATAAAGTGCGAAAAGCTTTTCCTTATCATTATTAAGCTTAAGAAGCTCAAGATACAGATACATCTGAACAGGAACCGGCGAGCCGTGATGAAGAAACGCATAGTCAGGATTGCTCTCATCACTAAGATATGTATCAAGACTGTAAAAGGCAAACTCGGGTGAAAGACCTGTCATCCCCAAGCCGATGAAGCCTGAATCCCACGTATAAAGGCAATCCCATCGCTTACCCGGTGTATGATGAATAATATTTTCGCCATGTTTATATATGGGATAAACCGCATTTGTCAACAAGGTAGAGGCAAGTATTGTATTACTGAGCTCGTACTTCTTTCCCGCTTCGTTATAATCAAGCGTGACGGCCTCACTCTTGCGCTGCAAATATAATTCTTCATACTCATCCGGTGTAAGATACTGAACATCATTTTTTGAAATTACCGCATATTCTATATGTGTTGACTGCGGCTCAACAAAAAGCGTATGAACTATCGTGTTATGGAAGAAGCCGTTATCACTGTGTTTTCTGGAAAAGGTTTCTGTGAAGCTTTCAAGAACATCATCGAAAGTGACATCCGAGTTTGAAAGACGTGCCGTGGGACAATCCTCAAGAGAGCCCGTTTCAATCCTTCTGTACCGTGTGTTATCGTTAAATGTTCTTAAAGTGTACTCACCGTCAATATTGTGATATCTTAGCTTTGCAATATAGCCGCCGTTTTCAGCTTTTTTCTCACAGATTTCGGGAATAAACTTATTGGGTTCTTTATAAACCCTGATTTTTCTAAGGTCGCCTGTTTCCACAATGCACAAAAAGTCAAATTCCACACCGCCGAAACCTTCTGAGACAAAAGAAAGTGCCAAGTCACCCTTTTTTATTGCGCCCATTTCAACAACTGCCATATTAAGCTCATCGCTTGCTTTGAAGGTTATTTGTGTCTCTCCGTTAAGGATAAACGATGCATCCTTATCGCCCGGTATAAGATGCACACCAACCATTTTGCCCTGCTCATAGAAAATGTCACTTGTTCTGTATCTTATAACAAGAACAGCATTTTCATAATCTTCGGGAGCAGTTGTTTTATATGTAACCCTGTCCCCTTTTTCGGCACCGAAAACAGGAATGGGTCTGTGGGGCATATGCCATTTTCCTACCCTGTCGCCAAGACCGCTTTCGTTAACAAAATCCGGACTTCTGAACTCACCTTTTTTAAGACCATCAGGGTTTTCTTCATCCCACGGACGCGGATTTTTATATGTATATTCGCTGTAATCAACTGCATCAATATATACACATTTTGCAGGCGTTACCGCGCGTGTGTAATATTCATAAGGATACTCAACGGAGCTGAAGTAATTTATAAGACAATTCTGCACAAGCTCAGAATTATTGACTATCTCCGTTCTCACAAGAGTGGCTTCATCATTTATACGTGAAAATGAAACATCCGCATAAACCTTGTCCTTCCACTCCAAATCATATCTGTATGAATAAAAGGAATAATCACCACTCGCAAGCCAAGGGTGACAACCCGACGGAACCGTTACATTGGGTACTTTGATATCTGTACCGAAAATTGCAGGGGCAACCGTCAGGTCAAATCTTATACCGCTTTTGAATTTGTGTTCGGCAATACGGGAAAGACCCATATATTTTTTGCCGTATGGTCCCCAAGCGGGGAAACATTTTGAATAAACCATACTAACAACCTTTCGGGGAATGAATACAAGGTTATTATATCAACAAACATATAAAAAAACAATATCATCACAAGGAATTAAAAACATACCCTTGTTCTTTTGCATAATCTATTATATCACCAAGTGCTTCAGCATTATCGGGCGAAACGGCGTGTAATAAAAGAACACACCCGGGATGAAGTCTTGACGTCACTGTTTCAAAGGCATAGTCAGCACCTTTTTGTGAAGAAATATCCCAATCAGCATATGCACTTGACCAAAAAACAGATTTAAAGCCGGCATTCTGCACAAGGTCGAGAGCGCTCTCAGAACAAGCCCCTTCAGGAAAACGGAAAAAAGGTGACGAATAGCCGAATTCCGCTCGCAAATAGTTATCCAGTCCTTCCAGCTCCTGCGCCATAGCAGTTCTTGAAATAGTTGAAAAATTAGGATGATTAACAGAATGATTGCCTACAGTATGACCTTCATTAATCATCCTGGCTATAAGCTCGGGACAGGATTTTATGTGTGGTAAAGTTACAAAAAATGCTGCAGGAACTTTTTTCTCTTTGAGTGTATCAAGAATTTTTTCGGTACAACCGTTCTCATAACCGCAGTCAAAAGTAAGATATATTACCTTCTCACCGGTTGTATCAAGAGCCAAAGCACCAAAATCATCGTAAAATTTTTGATTGTTTACTGATATCTCGTGGGGAACACCATTTTCAGACACTCCGAAACTGTGCTGAATTTCACTCTCACTTAATCCGCGCACATTCTGCGGGTCAACAACCGGCAAAGTAATCGGTTCCAAGGGTTCAAGACCTGTATAAGTCTTATCTGTTCCTGTTCTTTTTCCGTAAATCGCTTTTAATTTTTTGGTTGAATTCCCCATAGGTTCAGGAGAAGGAGCACTCTCATCGGTTGTGTCATTTTTAGTAGTAGTTTCTGTTTCACTGAGCGTTTCGGTAGATGTATTTGCATCGGTGGAAAAAGTATCGGTTTCACCAATATTATTTTTACCGCAGGATACACATAAAATGACTATGGCACCTACAAGTATCAATGATAATAATCTTTTCATTTTTTACCTCTGATAAGGGGCGTTAAACGCCCCTTTTTTTGAATTTTTATTTAAACATACTCTGCATTGCGGATACTACACCGTCCATATTTTTAACGGTCTTTTTAGCAATCTTTTTCATCTTGTTTTTCGTGCTGTTACGAGAACTGATAACCCCTGCGGTTACTGCCGCAGCAACACCTACAGCCATTGCTGCCGCACCCACCTTAGCAACGTCTTCGCTCTTCATATTTGTCATACTTTTTAAATTCATTTTCATTTTTCACACCTCCGTTTCGCGGACAAAAATTTGTGTCCTGAAAAAGTTTGCCCTAATTGAAAAAGAATTTTCATTGAAAAGACAAAAACATATTGGAAACAAATCTGGTTATATTAAATTTATCTTTTTTGATACTTTTTACAACACCAAAAATCTTTTATCATTATGTCATAAATTATATTTAAAGAGGAATAATGTTATGGAAAATCAAAAAAGACTTATTGCCATAAACGATATTTCGGGCTTCGGCAAATGCTCACTCACGGTTGCTTTGCCTATTATTTCCGCAGCAGGTGTGGAAACAATATGTATGCCCACGGCAGTTCTTTCTACACATACGGGCGGTTTTACAGGTTACACTTATCGCGACCTTACCTGCGATATGCCTGATATAGGCGAACATTGGAAATCAATAAACCTTAAACCCGATGCAATTTATTCAGGTTTTTTAGGCTCGTTTGATCAGATTGATATAGTTAAAAAGTTTGCTGATGATTTTAAAAGAGAAGACAACCTTTTTCTTGCCGACCCTTGTATGGCGGATCACGGCGTAATGTACAAGATTTTCGATGAAAAATTCGCCGCAGCTATGGCGGAGCTTTGTTCAAAAGCGGATATTATTCTTCCAAATATCACTGAAGCCTGCTTTATGACTGACGAAAAGTTCATAGATGGTGTTCAGAACGAAGAATATATTGAAAAGCTTCTCAACAAGCTTCTTGATATGGGTGCAAAGAATGTAGTTTTAACAGGCGTAAGCTTCGACGAAAGCAAAGTCGGCTCCGCTTGTATGGGTCAGGACAGAGTGGCACACTATTACTTCGAAAACAGGCTTCCCGGTGCATACCACGGCACAGGTGATATTTTTGCAAGTGCCTTCTGCGGTGCATTACTTAATAACATCACTATGGAAGATGCTATGGCTATTGCCGCACGCTATGTCTGCGACTGTATAAGACGCACCCAATCTATGGATAACCCTATCACATACGGTGTTGATTTTGAACGCGGCATCCCCTACTACATAAAGGAACTTGGTAAAATATGAGTGAGATAAATATCGTTCTTGTTGAACCTGAAATACCGCAAAACACAGGTAATATCGCGCGAACCTGTGCGGCAACAGGCGCAAGACTTCATATTGTAAAGCCTATGGGTTTCACAATTGATGATAAAAAACTCAAGCGCGCAGGTCTTGACTATTGGTATCTTCTTGATTTGACTTACTATGAGAATATTGAAGAGTTTTTCGAAAAAAACCCTGACGGTAATTATTTTTTCTTTACAACCAAAGCAAAGAAAACACATTCAGATGTTTCTTATTCTGATAAATCCTACCTTATTTTCGGCAAAGAAACAAAAGGACTCCCCGAGGAGCTTCTCTTAGAGCACCCCGAGGAATGTGTAAGAATACCGATGATTGACGATGCGAGAAGTCTTAATCTCTCAAACGCCGTTGCTATCGGTGTTTATGAAGCATTACGTCAGATGAACTACCCTGAACTTCAGAATAAAGGTAAACTACATAACTACAAATGGTAAATAAACATCCACCCGCCAAGCGGGTGGTTTTTCATATGCGGGCATAGCCCTATGCTCTTCGCGTATGCGTAAACGCATAAGTACGGTCTGCCAGTTGCGTAAGATTGTTACTTGCTACCCGTAAACGGGCCGTATCCAC
>JAFTYU010000005.1 GCA_017461235.1 Clostridia bacterium
AAGCTGTAGTAATATAGATACAAATCCACAGTGCTTGTCTTTATTATATCGCAGGTAGTTGTTCCTGCAAATACAATATACTCTTTGGAAAGGAGACATAATTAAAAACCACCCCCTTTGAGATGGTTTTAATTATACGTGATTATATGAAAAAGATTGCCATAAAAATCAGTGCGTGTTTGTTGGCACTTACACTTCTAACTTCCTGCAGTAATACCAATGTTTTAAAAACAAAAGAGCTTAATGATAAAATCACACAGACTTCAGTTATAACTAAAAGCAATACCTTTGAACAAGAAGAGTTTTCTGAATTCTTTATTAACTTTAAGCAAGATTTTGTAATACCCGGTCTTTTTGAGGGCATAATTCCGCAAGGTATATGCTACGACGAAACAACAGGCTACATACTTATCAGCGGATATTACGAAGACAAAGCTTATCCTTCCATGATAATGTGCATAGAACAGAAAAGCGGCAAATTTGTTAGTGCGCATCCGTTAACGAACATAGAAGGCGACCCGTATTACGGTCACGCAGGCGGTATTGCTTCTTCCGAAAACACCGTCTATGTCACCAACAATTCAGAGTGCTACACCTTCCCTGCAAAAAATCTTACGAACATAAAGAATGGTGAAAAGCTTCAATTTAACGGAAAATTCAAGCTCAACACACTCGGCTCCTTTGCGTGCATAAATAACAACATTTTATGGGTCGGCGACTTTATTGAGAGCGATGATAAGGAACGACAGAAGGTCACTGATGTAACAACTTTGAACACAGGCGAAACTTTTTATGCATACTGTGAAGGTTATATTCTTGAAGATGGTCTGCCGTCAGTCAATAAAATCAATAGTGAGTCCACGGGATATATACCGGATTATTTTTTAGCGATTCCCGAGCAGGTTCAAGGTATCGCTTTCACTAAAACCGACAAAATTATTTTCAGCACAAGTTACGGCAGACGCAACAACTCAAAAATTTATATCTACGATGATATTTTAATTGCAGAAAAAACCGCAACAAAAAAAATCGATGGTACAGATGTTGATTTATTCGCCTGTAACAACGAAAATCTGATTAAAGAAATTGTCGCGCCGCCTATGTCGGAGGGTATGGCGACTCACCCTGACGGTATTTATATGATTTTTGAATCAGGTGCCGCCAAATACAGAAACGGCAACGGTAAATATCCTTTAGAAACTGCCTTTATTACCACAATTGAATAAAATTTAACGGTACCGATTTTTATTATCGGTACCGTATTTTTATATTTCGATAAACTTTTTAAGCTTGAAAGAATATAAATATTTCTCTTTAACCCTAATGCCTTCACACTCCATCAAAGCATCAGCATAGACCTGAAGTTGGGGTGAATACAACTCTCTGAAAACATTTTCATCGGTAATATTGTCAGTTTTATAATCAATAAGAACTGCCTCACCGTTCTCAATAAACGCACAGTCAAATTTACCCTGAATAACAACATCTTCATTCGCAGAGAAGTCTGTCAAATTGTTATAAATGTCCCCTGCTTTTTTCAAAAACGAAAACTCATATTCTTTATAAACCGTATCAGATTCAAGCAAGCGTTCACCAATGCTGCTGTTAAAGAATTTTTTCACAGCCGTGAAATCGAGAACTTCAAGTTCTTTTTCGGTCATACTTCCGTTTTCTTTTAGTCTTAACATCTCGCTCTCTGGATTTAAGCTCGCCTTGTGAAAATCACACAATTCAAGGAATTTATGAACCGCCGTTCCTTTAAGAGCCCCTGTAAATGCAGGTGTTAAAAACATAGGTTTTTTATTGATGAAAAATGATTTATGAATTTTCTTGTTTTCTGTGGCGGATGCAGCAATCTTTGCAACAATACCTGAGCAATCATATTCATAACTATACTCTGTCCGTTCACAAATCTCATTCAACAAATCAAAATCCACCGACGAATTGAATTCCTGCACATCGTCTTCAGTTAAGTTATCTGTTAAATCATCACTTGCGTCCACAAAAGATGTATCAATACTGAAGCCTTCACCGTTACATACCGAACACTTATACCCTGCAATGTCACGGATTATACCGCAATCCTTATGCTTTGCAAAGCAGGTCAAAATCCATTCGCACACACTTGAAGCCTTATATACGGCATACGGATGTAGCCTGCCGTGACTGTCAAAGGAAAGTGTGTTATTGATTTTTACCCGTTTACCCAGAGATTTGCCGGTAATGCTGCAAACGAATGTAAGGTGTTCCTTTGCCCTTGTCATAGCAACGTAAAGAACACGCAATTCTTCTGAAGCAGTACCGAACAATACGGATTTTTCAGTGGCAGCAGATGAAACCGTGTGATATTTAGAAAAAAGCTCATCATCGCGTATTTTAAGACCTATACCGGTCTCACGCGAAAGCAACAATGATTTATGGCTATCTTGTTTGTTAAAGCCTTTGGCGCAATCAGCAATAATAACATAAGGAAATTCGAGCCCCTTACTCTTATGGATAGACATAAAACTGACACCATCTGCAACAGAAGTTGAAGTATGACTATGCAAAGAGCCGTTCTCTACAGCATTATCAAAGTAACGGACAAAGGCATTCAGTCCTATTCTGCCGCTTTTTGTAAAATCTTCTGCAAATCTGATGAAACCACGCAAGTTGGCACGGCGCATATCACCATCTGGCATAGACAGGAAGATATCGGTAACACCCGTATCGTCAATGAGATATTTAACAAATTCATCAACAGGTAAAGCAGAAGATGCATTCCTGTATTGCGACAACTTCTTCAAAAAGTGTTTAGCTTTAACAGAGTTTTCCGCATATTTTTCAAGGCAAATAAACAGATCTGCATTCCTGTCTATCATCCTGATTTCAGAAACTTCATCGGCTGTAAAACCGAAAACAGGCGAAAGTAACACAGAAATCATGGATACATCAAGCAACGGATTATTAATTGCTTTAATAAGCGAGCCTAAAAGAAGAATTTCCTTACTATCGCTGATGTCACCATCAAGAACGGCAGATGAGTTTATTCCCCTTTTTTCAAGTGCATCAGTATAAAACTTCACTTTATTTTTAACACTTCTCAAAAGCACACAAATATCTGATGCACGAACGGGTCTTACACCTTTTTTAGTAGTAACCGTAACTCCTGAATCAAGCACACGTTTAATATAATCCGCAACAACATCCGCCTCAGCAAGTGTTGCTTCTGCTGCTTTCATACCGTTTGCATCAATACATATTATCTCCGTATCAGGTGAATTTTTTTCAGGATAATAATCGGCACCAAAAGCCAATTCCTCCCTTTCGTCATAGTCAATCTCACCTATTTCACGACTCATTAAGGTTTTAAAAACGTAGTTAACAGCTTTATCAATACCTTCACGGCTTCTGAAATTTTTATCAAGGGTAATCTGTGATGGATGTATTTCTCCGTCATACCCGGGAAGATTACGTCGCAATTTCATAAATAACTCAGGACTGGCAAGACGGAATCTGTAAATACTCTGTTTAACGTCACCTACACAATATAAATTACGGCAATTGTCCGACAAGGCTTCAAAAATGATGTTCTGCGCCTCGTTTGTGTCCTGATATTCGTCAATAAGTATTTCTTTATACTTTGACCTTAAAGTCTCTCCAACGGGCGTTAAAGACCATTCATCACCATCACCGAACTCAATCAATAAATCAATGCACTTATGCAATATGTCATCAAATGTGTAAGAATTAAGTTCTTTTTTAGTTTCCGAGAGAACCGAAGTAAGTCTTTTAACAGCATCACATAATTTACCGACAATCGGATATAAGCGTTCAGAGTCACACTTATGCTCATCAGTTGTAGGTAGCATTCGTTTAACAAGACCTTCTGCATCATCTTCAAATTCAGCAAAAACATCCTGTGTCATTTTTTTCAGTTCTTCATCAACCTTTGAATTACGTGCAGGTATTTTAACAACCAAGCCTTCACGTATTAAAAGAACTAAACCGTTCCAATCTCTGTTATCAACGGCGTTTTTCAACAACAGCACATTATCCGCACTTAAAGTGAAACGCCTTAAATAATCCGGACTGAAACCGCCTGAATCTTCCATAAGAGCAACGCAACGGTTAAGTCGTTTATAATAATAATCGCAGAACATACCGACAAATTTATAAATAGTGTCAGCCCATATCGTATCATCAGGCCCTTTTTCACAGCTGAAAGACGCCGCAAGGTCTTCAAGCCACTTTTCAGGAGACGGATAAGACCTTGAATAATTATAAAGAGTTTCAATTACTTCTCCGAGAAGTCTGTCATCGCGTTCATTTAAGAACATCGTCGTAAGCGCACGAAAGCTTTCATCATTTTCGTCATAAAGTTCATTGATAACAGTTTCAAGACACTCATGCATAATTTCTGCAATGTCTTTTTCATCAAGAATTTTAAAATCGACGCCCACATCGGCTTTTGAGAAATTCTCTCGAACAATTTTAGCGCAGAAAGAATCAATTGTACATATATCTGCGGTCGGTAACAGCATCATCTGTCGGCGAAGATAATCAGAACCACCGCTACCTATTGAGCATAGCTCCTTTAACGCATCATAAATTCTGTCGCGCATTTCAGTTGCTGCCGCTCGAGTGAAGGTAACAACAAGTATTTCGGAAACAGAACAAGGATTGTCTATATCACTTAAGATGTTTTTAACTCTCTCTGTAAGCACGGTTGTTTTACCCGAGCCTGCAGCCGCAGAAACAAGCACTTGCATACCGCGTGCTTCAACAGCTTTTTCCTGACTTGGTGTCCAGCTTTTATTCATTATCTTCCACCTCCAATCGTTCAAGGGCTTTTGAATGGGTAAGAGACGTTATTTCAATTGTCTCGTCACCGTATTCATAACCACACACAGACTTATATGAGCAATATTTACACATTTTGCCTTCCCCGTCTTTACCGCAAGGAACAGGAGCAATTCTGCCGTTATGCAGCGCATTACCCATACTTATAATTTTATTGTCAATGATATCCGAAAGCTTTTTATAGTTTTTGAGAGTATAAAAATCACCTTTTGCTGAGCCGTCCTTTTTATACCCTACAGGGAAATAATCAGGATATTTATCCACACCCATACCATTAAATACTACAGGACTGTCAAGAACCATTCCGCTCAATTTACCGCTGATGCGTTTTTGAGCAGCTATATTTTCAGCCGTTGGGGAACGCTTCTCAAGATAATTACCAACGCCGATTCTTGAAGGCAAATACAGTACACCTGCCGGTACAATATCCCCATAATAATCCTTCCCGTTTTTCTCAAGTGCCATCAGATAAAGGACCATTTGTATGTTAAGACCGTCAAACAGTTCTGATAATTTGAACTCTTTTTTGCCCGTCTTATAGTCAATAACACGCAGATATTTAACACCGTCTTTTTCCATCAAATCGACTCGGTCAACAGAGCCCGAAACAGTTACTTCACCTTTATCAAGCGGTAATTTGTATGCAGGAATTTCTTCTCCGCCTATTTTTAATTCAAAATCGCAAGGTTCAAAGCTACCCACGTTAAACTCTGTTTTAAGGCGTTCTATAATTGCCATTGAAATGTCAACAAGCCTTTGGAACAAGAACATAAATCTTTGCGACTTTTCGGAATCGCCACCCATCTTGTTTTCAAGATACTCATTAAGCACACCGGAAACTGTTTTCCTTAGTGCTTCATCACCTGCATTAAGAAATTCTGCCTTCGGATATTCTTTAAGCACCCTTTCCATAACAAGATGGACTATTGTACCGCTTTGTGCGGGATCCAATTCCGCAACGCGTAAGGGCTCAGCTTTTAACCCATAGCGCATAAAGTATGCAAAGGGACAGTTATAAAAGCTCTCAACTCTGCTTGCCGATAAATAAATATTTTCGCCAAACAGCTTTTCTGACACAGCGTTATCGTTAAATGATAGTCTTGAATTATCATTTATATTTTTAAGAGCGTTAATTTTTCCGCTGAATTCATCTTTATCCTTAAAAAACTCCAATAAGGTTGAACGCAAAATACAATCATTATTAAACATCTTTGCAAGCAACGAAAACGCATTATCTTCGCTCTCAATTTTTTCAACTTCATCATACTCTGAATAAACTGAAAAATCAGGGTTGTCCGCAACATCAAGTGCAGTTTCAACTATCTCCGATTTAAACGCATTAGAGCCGTCGTCGTTAGTTGTTTTATAAGTTAATATAAGTCTTTCGGATGCGGCGGTCACGGCACAATATGAGATAAATCTTTCTTCGTCCAAATCACTTTCAAAGGACTTGTGAAGTTCAAGACCCACGGATGTCAAAGCCACTCTGTCTGCATCGCTGAAAATGCCGTTTTTAACGTTAACCAAAGGAAATTCGTCCTTATTAACGCCAACAAGGAAAGCAACCTTAACCTGCTCAAGGCGTATTCTGTCAGCACTGCCGATTCTTACTTCATCAAGCCCCTGTGGTATTTCACCGATTTCTTTTGCTTCAACCAAAAGTGAAAACATTTCATACCAACGGGTGATACCGAAATACTTACCTTCACCCAGTGTAGCCATTGTATCAAGCAATTCCGTCAGGACTTCCCAGGAAACTAACTGTCTTTGCGCCTCAACAGGAAAACCATCATCAGTTAAAATTTCATAATTTTCGAACAGCCTGTCAGGAACCTTTTGTTCACTCAAAAAATTATAGACAATCTCAGCTATTTCTTTGCCGTCTTTATCTTTTGTTTTATTTTTTAAATTTACCAACGGCAAAATTGCCTTTTTACGTATTTCATTGATATTTTCAAGCTGTTTTTCTGCCTTGCTGTCAAAATCATTACCGAAGCCGTCAGGATGCATAGTAAAATCATTAAGCCAACTCTTGCCGTTAACACCCCATATAAGAACGTATTTTTCAAGAACCGACACCTCATTAACACCCAACTCGCTAAATCCGGTTTTAAGATAGTTAAAAATGTTTTCGGTTGTGAAACCCTTAGTTATACAAGATAATACAGAATTGATATAAACAAATAATGCCTCAAAAGCAAGAGAACGTCTGCTATCGTCAAATACGGGAACACCTAGTCTCTCAAGCTCTGCGATCAGACGCTTTTTGTATGCTCCGTTTGTACGTTCAATGATTGCAATATCACGGCATCTGTATGATTCGGTACGTAATAATTTTTTTATAGCGTTTGCTACAAAAGCACATTCTTCATCACTATCTGTACACTCGACAATTTTCACACTGCCGTCTGATTGTATTTTTTCGTTAACTTGTGAAAAAAGTGCTTTTTCAAGTCCGAAAATATGTGGCGCAAAAATGTTATCGTTCTGTCTGCAGATTATCTCGTCAACAGTTACACTGCTTTTTGCAGCAGTAGCTCTGATTGTGTTTTCAAAGCTCTTTATATAATCAAATGATGAATATCTTTTGGGTTTTTCATCCGTACAAAGAGTTATATAAACATTGTCTGCTTGCACAAGCATAGACTCGATGCACTCTAATTCCTGTTTAGTGAATGTTCTGAAACCGTCAATAAAAACGGTTCTATTTTTAAAGCAGGGCTTTTGAGAAGCGAAAGCACCGAGAATATGAATAAGGTCTGTATCATCAAAATAACTATGGTTTACAAGAGTATTGTACGCCGCATTGATTAAAGAAATATCGGAAATTTTCTCTTTCAAAAAACCCTTTTCAATAAGCTCAGCTTTCTCATTAAGAATATCTTCATCAATACAACAGTATTTCAATTCTTTGCAAAAATCAACCAGAGCTGTTAACACGTCAGAATTTGATTTTTCAAAAGAAAAAACAGTCAACCGACCATCCAACTGTTTAAGAGCCTCACTCATAAGAACTTTTCTGACTCCGTCATCGGGAATGTTTTTATTAAAATACGCCGTATTTTTCAGAACTGAATAAGCAAGTCGCGGAAAACTGTAAATATCAAGCTTCTTAAGCTGACGTGCACCCAAAGTCTTTAACATAGTTCTCTCAGTATCAAAAGAGAATTGTTCAGGAATGATAAGCAACGGTTTACTTTTATCAGTATTTAAAATTTCGCTTATTTTGTCGCGTATAAATTTTGACTTTCCGCTGCCTGCGCGCCCCTTAATTAAATAAAGCATATTTACCCTCCGAAAACATAATCACAAAATCACAAAAATATCATAACACATTCATCAGAAAATTCAAACAAAAATATCCATTTTGTTGACCATTAAAAGGTACATCATAATTAATGAATAATAAAATTCCACTTGTCAATAATAATAGCAGAAATTTAGTGAAAGGAGAATGTTTATGTTAGACAGAATCGCTTTGATACTCGTAACAATCGGTGCCTTGAACTGGGGCAGTATAGGTCTTTTTAAATTCGATCTTGTGGCATGGTTGTTCGGCGGTCAGGCTGCAATAATCTCAAGAGTTGTTTATGTGCTTGTTGCTTTGGCGGGTATTTGGTGCATTTCACTTCTTTTCAGAGAAAATGAAATGGTAGGACCTGTTACAGCAACTGATGACAGAATTGAATAAAAAAAGGTCTGTAATACTACTACGTATTACAGACCTGATTTTTTATATTTTTTCGTTATGAAGCTTTGTGATTTTATATGTCATAACTCCGCGAGGTGCTTCAACCTCAACTTTATCACCGACTTTATGACCTAAAAGAGCCTTACCGACAGGAGACTCATCAGAAATTTTACCTTCTGTAGGATTAGCCTGTGCAAAACCTGTAATAGTGTAAGTTTTTTCTGCAGAGCCCCTTACGGTTGATTTGATAGTTACAACTGAGCCAAGGTGAACAACTTCGGAATTGACTGTTTCTTCGTCAATGATTGTTGCCCTTGAAAGCATTGTTTCTATATCATTAATCTCTGCTTCAAGCTTAGCCTGTTCAGATTTAGCCTCATCATACTCACTATTTTCAGAAAGGTCACCGAAAGAGCGAGCAACTTTAAGTTTTTCTGCTATGTCAGAACGACCTTCGGATTTAAGAACACGAAGTTTCTCCTTAAGTTCGTCGTAACCTTCCTGGGTTAAAACAATATCCTGAGCCATTATTAAAAACATCCTCTCAAAAAATTATAAATCTACGGGGAAATGATACCAAAAGATTATACAAAAAACACACCTAAATGTCAAGTAAAACAGTCAGTTTACTAGCCAATTAATTTTTTCTTGCTGCTTTGTTTCAAACGCAGCGCAAGCAATTTTTGCAGGTACACCGACTTTTAAGACCTCTGACAGCTCATAATCAGTTATAAAATATTCGGCATCAGGATAAATTAACATATCTTTTCCGTCGAGCTTTATAAATGTTCGCCCTGTCTCATCAATATCTAAAAAATCAAGGAATAAATTATGGGAATATGTATCACACAGATTTTTGAAATCAACATAAGCGCCATATTCAACAAAACAGTACTGAGAGAATATTGCGGCATTTTGATTTCGCTCGCTTAAAAAAACAAGTTTTTTAGTTTTCCCGACCAAATCGGCATACTCAGGCAACAATTGAAAATCATTGTCGCGAATACATACACTGAAACCCGAAAGGTTATTATTAAAATTCTTAATTATCGAAGACACGATTGCTCTTTTGTAGTACGTTTCGTAACAAAAGCGATATTCTTCCGGAACAAATTCCCTGATAATCGACGGCTTACCGATAATTTTACCACTAAAAACTTTAAATATACGTTCAAGTTCGTTTGTAGAATAAATATTATCATTTATTTCCAAAAGTGAACACACTTTACCGAGTATTATTATATTTTCTCTCTTCACTCCCCTTTCCCTTTTAATTTTTCTTTTAATAAATGTTCTTTGTTTCTCCTTACCGTTCTTTGAGTCTGAATACTTAATAATTAACAAAAAAACGCCCCTCTTTCATTATACGAAAGAGAGGCAAAATATATAAGTTTAAAGTGAGTCAGTACACTGAATTGTTGAGCCGCCATCAAGATATTTCAACGGATCAACCCAACTGCCGTTTATCATCAAGCCAAAATGAAGATGGGCACCGAAAGAGTAGCCCGTATTACCAGCCTGCCCGATAACCTGGCCCTGTTTAACGCTCTGACCCGGACTAACAGTAATATTGGAAAGATGAGCGTAGTAGGTAAGAACACCGTCGCCGTGGTTAACAACTACATAGTTACCATAGCCGCCACCCCAGCCCCAGTTTGCAACTTCAATAGTACCGTCTTTAACAGAAACAACATCAGCACCTTCAGTACCGGACCAACGGCAGGTATCAATACCGTTATGCTGTTTACCCCAACGGAATTTAAATCTTGAAGATACGTAAACATCGCTGTAAGGTAAGGGCCAACACATATCACCGGCGGAACCCGAACCATAATAAACATTCTTTTCAGAAAGTTTATTTTCAAGTTCAAGAATTGCTTCTTCACGTTTATCAATAGCAGCCTGATACTCTTGGCTCTGTGCATCAAGTCCGTTAACGATTGACATTACTTTATTAAGGTCTGCCTGAATTTCATCTTCGGCATCCTGAACAACCTGTCGCGCATCAACCTGCTCCTGCTTTTTGGCTTCATATTCTTTTTTAGCCTCATCAAGCTCGGTAATCTTTGCCGCAAGTCTTGTTTTAACATCTTCGATTTCAGTTAATTTTACAGCAATGTCTTCAATGCTTTTTTCAAGTTCTTTTACGATTTTATCATCGTGTTCAGCAATTCTCTGAAGAAGCTCTACTCTCTCGAGATATGCCTGAAACTCAAAATCATCGGAAGTAAGTAAATATTCAAGCGGAGTACTCGCACCTGACATATACGATGCTCTGATACGCTCGCCTAACAGCTCGTAAGTTTTTGCTTTTTCTTTTTCAAGTTGTTTAACCTGCTCATCAAGCTGCTTAACCTGTTCATTAAGGTTATCAATTTCAGTTTCGATACTGTTTATCTGTGTATCGATTTTATTTATATCTTCATCTATAATGGCAATTTCCTGATTATACAGGTCAATCTGATCCTGAAGAACATCAATTTTTTCCTGCAATGATGAAACTGTACCATCATATTGTGATGCTTCGGCATCAAGTTCTTCAATTTTCTTTTTATTTTCTTCGATCTGTGCCTTAATATCTTCAATTTTTTGCTCATACTCTTGTTTTTCTGCATCAGTAAGCGCATATACAGATATCGTGAAAGTACCGGCTATAAATATGAGCGCGAGCATCAAGGCGAGAACTTTTTTACTTTTATTAATCGTTTTCGACAACATTATTGTGCTCCTTAAGATATTTATTGAGAGAAATCACACTACCGAATGAACCGATAAACACACCGATAAACATAAAGATAGCAAAAACAAACACTATATAATCAGCAAAAGCTACCACTGTGCCGCCAATCGTCGCCATAATGTCTGAAAGCCAGATACAAGCAACTGAATAAAGTGCATACTGTAAACCAAGAGCGATAACTGCAGAGAAAACACCCAAAAGCACACCTTCAACTATAAACGGCCAACGGATAAATGTATTAGTAGCACCAACGGCTTTCATAATACTGATTTCAAGACGTCTGTTAAATATAGTTATACGAATTGTATTTGAAACAATAAATAACGAAACGAAGAAAAGAACGGCTACAATACCAATACAAACATAGGAAACAGCGTTACGAATGCTTGCTATTTTACCGGCAAGCTCACTGTTTTCTCTGATTTGTAAAACGTATTCAAGACCCTTAATATCGGATGCAGTTGCATCAAAAGCCGTCAGATCTTTAACCGTTACTTTATATGCATCGGGAAGAATATCTGCTGAAAGACCGTCAAGAAGCGCGGCTTTTTCACCATACTCTGCTTTTTGACGCTCAAAGGCATCTTCCTTAGCAACAAACTCAACATTTGCCACATTATCAAGAGCCAATAACTGCGTCTTCAAAGCGTCCATCTGCTCTTGTGAAGAGCCGTCCTCAATAAATACCATAATAACATTCTGTGCACCAATCAAATCAAGAGCAGTAGTAATATTAAGGTAAATCAACGTACCGCTGCCAACAATAACAAGACAGGACACAAGAACAAAAACCGTAGCCAATGTAAGTAATCTGTTAACCCAGATATTTCTGAAACCCTCTCTGGTAAGGTAGCCTAAACTTGCACCCTTCATTCTGCATCAGCCTCCTCTGAAGACTGAGTCGATGAAACCTCAGCATCTTCACTCTCAATATCGTCAACTACATCAATGGCGTAATTCTGGAAAAGATAATCAAGGTCATCGCCACTTTCCTCAACGAAATATGAACCAACTGCATCTTCGGGATTATCAAATTTGTAGGGTTCAACATCAATATGTGAAGCATCAGGATAATCTGACTCTATCACACCGTTTTTTATGGTAATAACCCTATGATTGAATGTTTTAACAAGATGAAGGTCATGGGTAACCATAATAACCGTCGTACCGTCAGCATTGATATGGTTGAGCAAGTCAACTATTTCGTAAGACATTTTTGGGTCAACGTTACCGGTCGGTTCGTCCGCAATAATCGTATTCGCATTATTGGCAAGAGCACGCGCCAGCGCCACACGCTGTTGTTCACCACCGGAAAGCTGATTGGGCTTTGAACGAGCTTTTGAGTTGAGACCAACAAGTCCCAAAAGATAAGGAACTCTCTTTCTGATAGCGTTCTCACGAGAACCGATAACACGCATAGCGTACGCAACGTTATCGTAAACATTCATTGTCTGAATAAGACGGAAATCCTGAAAAACAATACCAAGAGTCCTTCTGAAATAGGGAATCTTGCTTTTCTTTATGTTATTTAAATCAAAACCATTTATATTAATAGTGCCGCTTGTAGGAACCTCTTCACGCATCATAAGTTTAAGCAAAGTACTCTTACCTGCACCTGAAGAACCAACGATAAACACAAACTCGCCTGTCTCAATTTCAACACTGAAATTATTAAGGGCTTTTGTGTTGGTATCCTCGTACACCTTGGACACACTTTCAAACTTAATCAAAAGTAACACCTATCCTCTAAAAATTTTTAACACAAAAATTATAGCACATTTAATTACAAAATGTAACCCATTTGTAATAAAAATGTGCTAATATTCTTAAAAATTTACAATTTATTATTGAATCGGAATTAAATCAATATTTAACAGGGTTTGCATCAAGGTACTTTTTAACCATAAGAGCAACCTTGAACACGATAGCATCGTCAAACTCTCTCAAATCAAGACCTGTGAGTTTCTTGATTTTTTCAAGACGATACACGAGAGTGTTTCTGTGAACAAACAATTTTCTTGAAGTTTCGGAAACGTTAAGATTGTTTTCAAAGAAACGCTGAATGGTGAAAAGAGTTTCCTGGTCAAGTGTTTCGATAGAACCAACTTTGAAAATCTCTTTAAGGAACATCTCACAAAGAGTTGTGGGAAGCTGATAAATAAGTCTTGCGATACCGAGATGCTCATAGCTTACAATATTACGTTCAGTATCAAACACCTTGCCGACCTCAAGGGCAACCTGAGCTTCTTTGAAAGAACGGGCAAGATCTTTAACACCGACAACAGGTGTACCTATGCCGACAAGAGCATGGGTGTAAAACTCTGAAGAAAGAGCATCGGAGATTGAACGCGCAAGCTTCTCAAGATCCTTGCCTTCAACGTCACTTTTAATCTCTTTAACAAGAGCAATGTCGGATTCACTGATATTAATAACAAAATCCTTTGTTTTATCAGGGAAGAGATTCTGAATAACATCAAAAACAGAAACATCATTCTTATCAACAAGTCTTATAAGTAAAACTACTCTTGAAGACTCGTTATTAAAATGAAGTTCACGTGCTTTAAGGTAAATATCACCTGGAAGAATGTTATCAAGAATTATATTTTTAATAAAATTGCTTCTGTCGTATTTCTCATCATAAAACTGTTTAATGCTCGAAAGCGAAACTCCGAGAACACCTATGTAACTCTGAGCGGTTGCATCCTCGCCCTCAACAAATACAGCGTATTCGGGATGCATATGTGTTCCGAAAGACTGATAGAGATAGCCTTCACTTGCAACAGAAGTCGAAGAAGAAAATATCCCTACAAGATTGTTGGTGCGGATTTCGCCGATACGGCTAAGGTCGCTACAGGAAATTACTGCACCGGTTTCATCAATGACACCGATTGTTCTGTCAACAACATCGCGCATCTGATGTATGATACCCTGAAATAATCTATTGGACATAAATAATGACCTCCGAAAATTTAAACAAATTAACCATTTGACAGTTATACATAATACACAACTTTAACCGCTTTTGCAAGTGCTTTTTTTATATTTTTCAAATTTTTTTATGCAAAATGTTAATTTTACGACAAAAAATATTGTTTTAAATGCAAAAAAATCCAAATTAAAATGCTCAGATTTTTCCGTCATTTTTAACAATAGATTCAATCTCGACAGCCGTTAAAAGCCTTGCATCACCTTCAGAAAGTGTCTCATCAAGCTCAAGTCCGCCTATAGCGATGCGTTTTAAAGAAATAACAGTAGTGCCCAATGAAGCAAACATACGTTTAACCTGATGATACTTACCTTCTTTAATAACAACTTTAAAAACATGCCTGTCCGTACCGGACATTTTTTCAAGCAACGCTGACAACAAAACCGTACCGTCTGCAAGAACAACCCCTTCGATAAAAGCCTTTTTTGCTTTTTCAAAATCAATATCAACCGACACTTCCGCTATATAAGTTTTTGTAACATGGTGATTGGGCGACAGAATGTCGTGTGCAAATTCACCGTCGTCGGTAATAAGACAGAAGCCTGTTGTATCCTTATCCAATCTGCCTGCAGGAAAAAGATTTTTCCGTTTCAGCTCATCAGGCAAAATATCAACAACCGTTTTATCACGTTTATCTTCCGAAGCACTTACAACACCGCGTGGCTTGTTCAGCATAATATATGTGTATCGACTTTGTGACAAATTGACCCCGTTTACAGCAATCGAATCGTTATAAGAAACTTTTAATCCCGGGTCAGTAACGATTACACCGTTAACAACCACTTCCCTGTTTTTGACTAGCTGTTTTACTTCACTTCTGGATACCAAGCCCTGCGAAGCGATAATTTTGTCAAGTCGTTCTGTTTTATTATCTTTCTTATTTGACTTACTCATTTTGCTCTTTCCTATTCTGCGGCAAAGCCGTGCATAAACCCATCCAATTTAACGGAACAAACATCACCGCCGATTACTTCACCGTCATAAACAAGAATGTTGATTTTTATAAAATCCTCGTTCTCGTAGCCGGGGTAATTAGTAACAGTAAAAGTCCATCTTTTAACACGTTCGCCTGCGTATTTTTCAAGGTCATAGCCTTGTTTTATTTGTATTGAATTGTAATTCTTATAAACATCATCGAATTCAACGGGAATAATTATCTCTCTTATCTCGTCAGGCTCTTTTATAACTTCCCAACCGAAACCTGAAATAAATGAAAGCAAACCGTTATCGGCAACAACAGTATCACCCACAGTCTCTGCGCCGATATTGTTTTTGCTGAAGAAGCATTGGTACAACACTACCGCACCAACAGGAACACAAACAGCAATCATTACAGCTATAATCTTTTTAATAATCTTTGAAGATAAGGAAACAACAAACATCAGAACATCTCCCTGCCATTAACGTGATACACTAGTATATGTCCGGCAGATGCTCAAATTGACCTTATAGGCAAATTTTATATTATTATATTATTACTTAAAGTTAAAGTCAACAAATATAGCCTGATGTTTTTGTTGAAAAAATATAATATAATAGTATTGTATTTTTCAGAAAAATATGGTATATTTTAGTGTGTATAAAAACCTAAGGAGGAGCTTTTTCTATGAAAAAGACAGGCAAACGTGTAATCGCCATAACACTTGCGCTTATTATGACACTTTCCGTATGCAGCGCTGCAGCTATAGCTGTTACAAGCTTAATCAACTTTAACGCAAACTCAACTGAGATTGCCGAAGGTTCAAACATCATCAACGCCAACAGCATCGATGAAGCTATTGAACTGATGCAGTCAACTCCTGATTTCTTTGCAGGTGCTTCAGAAGAGACCAACGAACTCGGACAGACCCAGGTCAAAGAAACCGTTTACCCCACAATCATCATCCCCGGTATCAGCCAGTCAATTTCTTACCTTGCTGATGAAAACGGTAATCCTGCTTACAACGAAAACGGTGATGAGCTTTCAGGTGGTCTTCTTATTCTCGATACAAGCTCACTTGTACCTACAATCACCAACAACCTTGCTGCACCGCTCGTAAGAGCTCTTATCCGTCAGAATGACAGCGACGGAAAGCTGAGAGAAGGCGTAGCTAACACTGTTGAAGAAGTTTTCGCAATTCAGGCTTCCGGTAAAGACGGTAAACCCGTTAACAACCTTCAGACTGTTTCCTATAAAACATCTGTCGGCGGTATGAGCCAGGATGACAAGGATTATTTCTACAGAATGATTCCTATGAGAATGCTCACAGAAGATACTATTGATGCTACAACAGGTGAAGTTGTTACTGAAGCAATTCTCGATGAAAACGATCTTTATCTCTATGCATTCCCCCTTATCGGCGATCCTTTTGAATCAGCAAAAGGTCTTGACGAATACATTCAGTTCGTTAAATCTGAAAAAGGTGTTGATAAGGTAAACATTGTTACAATTTCTCTTGGTGGTACAATCCTTACCGCTTATTTAGAGATGATGAAGGATTCCGGTTACACCGATATTAACAGAATCGTTAACGTTGTTTCTTGTCTTCAGGGTACCGACGTTATGGGTGACTTCTATCTCAGAGAATTTAAAATCAATGATCCTGAACACCCTGAATACGAGCATTTCTTCTTCAACGAATTCTTGCCCATGATTATGAAGGAGAGCAACGATTACGGTACTCTTGGTTACATAATCAATATCGCTCTCAAGATTATGCCCAAAGAAGTTGTTTATTCAATTCTTTCCGGCGCCGTTGACGGTATTGTTGATACTCTTATGCTTTATTGTCCTCAGTTCTGGGCAATGATTCCCACTGACAGATTTGAAGATGTTAAGGCTATGTACTATGACAGAATCTGGGGCGATTCTGAGTGCGCAGACCTTGCACAGACCATCGACAAGTTCCAGGATGCAAGATTAAACCTTGTTGATAACCTTAAGGATTTCGCAGCAAAAGATGAAAGACTTGTTCATAACGTTGCCGGTTACGGTCTTGATTACGCTGTTGCTGACTACAACTTCTTCGGTGCTATGAGATCATCTGACGTTACAAACAGTGACGCTATCATCGATATCGACTCAACAACACTTGGTGCTACTTATGTTCCTGCAGGTCAGATTCTTCCTGATGATATTCTCTTCTCAGATGATGCCATTATCTCCCCTGACGGCAGCCTTGATATTTCAACCTGTGCTTTCGTTGATACAACATGGTTCTTCCAGAATCAGCACCACGAAGTTGGTAGAAATGACGTAGTTATCAAGCTTATCGGTAACCTTATCACAGGTGATGTCAAGAACGTTAACGATAATCCCAACTTCCCGCAGTTCAATGGTACACGTAACACAAGGAACATCTTCCGTTGGAGACTTGAAGAAGCTACTGCTTTGATTACAAACTACAACAACGGCATTACATACGATGTTGAAGGCAATGAGCTTGTATGTTCAGATGCAGATATGGAAGAACTTAAAGCAGCATATGTTGAATGCCTTGCCCTTCTTAATGATACAATTTGTGAGCCCACAGCCGCTGAAGCAGCAACCGAAAGAATTGAAGATGCTATTTACAGAGTAGGTCATAACGGCGAGTTACCTGTTGAAGATAATTCTACCGATGCACTTCTTGAAGCAATCTGCCAGTTCCTTGACGGCATTATCACTGCAATCACAGGTTCGGGCAATGGTTTCTCCGATATTGCTGATAACGGTGTATTCCCCCAACAATAATCGGTTAAATCTTGAACTTATCTGATTTATGTGTTATAATTTCACTCCCGAGTTATTCGGGAGTGATTTTTCTTTTTGAGGCGCAATATGAATGTATTTTTTTATACTTTAGGATGTAAAGTCAATCAATATGAAACACAGGAGATGTGTGAGCTTTTAGAACGTGAAGGATATACTATTATATATAATATATCCGACGCGGACATTGCCGTTATAAATTCCTGCACAGTTACAGCCGAAAGTGTGAGAAAAACACGACAAACAGTACGCAGAATAAAAAAGCAGAATCCTGAATGCATTATTATATTGACAGGTTGTGCATCACAGGCGGAAAAGCACATTATAAAGGACTTACCGGAAGTAGATATACTTATGGGTAATCGCAGTAATTTAAAAATTGCAGAAGCAATAAAAAACTACTCAGATGCTAAAAAGTTTACTGATGCACATATTGAACACAAAACCGATGACCCGTTGTACAGTAAAGGTATAACAAGGTTTGACGGACACACACGCGCTTTTTTGAAAATTCAAGATGGATGTGACCGATTTTGTTCATATTGCCTTATTCCCACAGCACGTGGCAGGTCACGCTCAAAAAGTCTTGAAGATATTGATAAAGAACTCAAAAGCCTTTCTCAGAACGGGTATAAAGAGATTGTTTTTGTAGGCATAAACTTATCCGACTATGGCAAGAAAACGCCTTATTCGCTCCCTGACGCACTTATGTTGGCAGAAAAGTATGACGGCATAAAAAGAGTACGTCTCGGTTCCCTGGAACCCGACCATATTACCGACGAAATGATTACAAGACTTTCAAAAATCAGTAAATTGTGTCCGCAGTTTCACATTTCTGTACAAAGCGGTTGTGATAATGTTTTAAAGAAAATGAACAGACATTACACGGCAGGTGAATATGAAGAACTTACAAAAAAATTGCGTGAAACTTTCCCTGATGCTACAATAACTACTGATGTATTAGCAGGTTTCCCCACAGAAACCGAAGATGATTTCAAAACAACCTGTGAGTTTTTAAAGCGTGTTAAGTTCGAAAAAGTACATGTATTCCCCTACTCCGTACGCGAAGGCACTGTAGCGGCGAGAATGAATCAATTAGAAAAGCGTGTTAAAGAAGAACGCGCATCAATATTGTCGCAAATAGCAGATGATATAAGAAGCGAGTATCTGAGCAAACAAACAGGAAAAAAAGTTGAAGTACTCTTTGAAACCGCAAGGAATGGTTACACGGAAGGCTACACTAAAAACTACACTCCTGTTCGTGTTTTCGGTAGTAAAAACCTAAAAGGCAAAATTATGGAAATCAATATTGTTGACGCAACAGCAGAATACTGTATAGGTGAAGAATAATTCGGTAATTTTTTGCTAAATTATTAAAATATAATCTTGACAACATTATAGTGTTGTGATAAAATGTCTGTTGTTGTGACACACGCGGGTGTAGTTCAATGGTAGAATCCCAGCCTTCCAAGCTGGTCGTGTGGGTTCGATTCCCATCACCCGCTCCACAACGCGCGGATGTAGCTCAGTTGGATAGAGCAACTGCCTTCTAAGCAGTAGGTCGGGGGTTCGAGCCCCTCCATCCGTGCCAAATATGGTGGATGTAGCTCAGTTGGTTAGAGTGCCAGGTTGTGGCCCTGGAGGTCGTCGGTTCGACCCCGATCATCCACCCCACTTTAAAGGTCAAACTGCAGACGTTGGTTTGGAGTTTGACTCTTTTAATATAGGGATGTAGCCAAGCGGTAAGGCAACGGACTTTGACTCCGTCATGCGTGAGTTCGAATCTCGCCATCCCTGCCAGCAAAGAGAGATACCCTTTCCGGGTGTCTCTTTTTGCTTGTATTGACTTTTTTATGAGATTCGAACTCCACTCGGCGAAGCCGAACACAATCGGTGTTTGCGCAGCAAACGCAAGGCAGAGCCTTGCGAATCTCGCCATCCCTGCCAGAAAAAAGCACTTCTTCTGAAGTGCTTTTTTCAATGAAATTTGCCCTTACGGGCAAGTGAAATAGCTTAGCTGTGAAATATTTACTTCGTAAATGTGAAATATTCGCTAACGCGAATGTGGGCAAATTTTATTTCACATTTTGTCAACAACAAAATATTTCATAATCCGAAGGATTATTTCACATTGCGTAGCAATATCTCATTAATGGCCATCCGCTTTTTCATTAATCACACATTGCTTTCATTCTCATTTTATGTTATCATTATATATGTTAAAATTCTCTTTCAAGGAGCACATTATGGTCTACCCCAAACCGAATAAACTTGTTTCTAAAATTGATACTTATCTTAACTGTGCTGAAGTTTTTGCATACAGAAGCACCTGTTTGAAGCGTAAATACGGTGCTGTAATCGTTAAAGATGATGTCGTTGTATCAACAGGATATAACGGTTCTCCCCGTGGTTTTCAAAACTGTTGCGAGATAGGTTACTGTCCAAGAATTGAAAAGAATATGCACCAGGGCGAAGGTTACGGAATCTGCAGAGCCGTGCACGCGGAAATGAATGCTCTGCTCAACTGCTCACGTCAACAGACTTTAGGTGCTGACTTGTATCTAACCGGCATTAACCCGAGCGATAATTCCGTTTATAAATCGAAGCCTTGTCCTGTTTGTGCGCGAAACATTATTCAGGCAGGTATAAGAAACGTCTATTTAAGAGTCGGTGACGGCGCGGATAATTACATCGTCATTCCTGCAGCAGAATTACAATGGCTACAAAAATAATTAAACCGCAAGGACTTCCTTGCGGTTTAAATTATATCATTTCAAATCAAACTCAAATTTCCCGTACTCAACGTCTACCCTTTTACCTTCAACGAACTTTCTTGCAGTAAATACAACTTTATTATCATATACTTCACAATAATAGCCAACGCCACAGTCTGTAAAGCCGAAGTTATTTTTCTTTCTGTACCCGGGAACACTCAAGGAATAAACGCCTTTCTGTTCATTAAGAACTTCCAATGTTTTTTCAAAAACACCGCCGTGAAGATGTCCGTTAATAAAGTAAACATTTTTATGTTTCTCCATAACAGCTCTGACGTCGTCGGATTGTTCGCCCATATCCCCTGTTTTCCAAACCTCGGGAAGACCATGTGTTTCTGCAAAAGCCTGATGGCACATAACGAAGACAGGTTTACCGTCTTTTGTGCCCCTTGCAAGCTCCTTATCAAGAAAATCCATCTGTTCACGGGTAATATGAGCCTTTTCAAGAACACGTTTCTCTGTACCGATAACAATAAAAGTGTAACCATTTATGTCATAAGAATAATAACTCTTGCCATTAGTTTTTATATCAAGATATTCTTCGGCTTTATCCATTATTATCTTCTGATTTCTGCCATATAAAAATCTGACATCGTGATTACCCATTGTAACAAAGAGCTTAAAATCATTTTTAAATTTATCAAAAACATCAAAGAAGCGTTTGTACTCTTTTATTTTGCCATATTCCGATAAATCACCGGCCATAAGAACGGCATCAATCTTACAGTCAGTATTTTTAATATCTTCAAAAAAGTTATTAAGGTTAACAGTTGCACTGTCTTTATCAATAAGATGAGTATCTGCAATAGAAGCGAAAGACACCCGTACATTTTCTTTGTCGATAAATTCAAGTGGTTCATCTTTCGACAAATCAAAAGCCACGTCATAGTCAGGAGACATTGCTTTTAACTGATTGCGGTATTTATCAATAAAAATCTTTAAACCCATAAAAACACCCCTTGGAAAAAGATAGTAATATTATATTAAATAATACGGAATGTGTCAAATACATTAATAAATTTTTCAGTTAATCCAAAAACAAAAAAGCCACCTATTGGTGACTTTTTGTTTTTGGTGGAGACGACAGGGCTCGATGGGCTCTGCCCATCATTCGCGCAAGCGCGAACTCCCGATTATGTTCGCCTTCGGCGAGGCAGGTTCGAGCCCTTTTAATCAACTCATAAAAAAAAGAAAAAGCCACGAATGTGACTTTCTCTTTTTTGGTGGAGACGACAGGGCTCGAACCTGTGACCCCTTGCACGTCAAGCAAGTGCTCTAGCCAACTGAGCTACGCCTCCGAAGCGTTGTTATTATATCATCACTATGAACATAAATCAATAGTTTTTCTAAAAAACAACTAATAAAAACAAAGATTTTAATATTCAAACAACTCTGTCGAAAGATATCTTGAGCCTGTGTCGGGAAGAAGAACAACGATTGTTTTGCCTTCATTTTCAGGTCTTTTTGCAACTTCCAACGCACCACATAAAGCTGCACCTGAGGATATGCCTACAAGAAGACCTTCCTTAACACCCAAAAGACGCGCATATTTATATGCATCTTCATCGCTTACCGTAAGGATTTCATCATACACATTTGTATTCAATACTTTCGGCACAAAGCCTGCACCAATACCCTGAATACCGTGTTTACCGGCAACACCCTTTGAGAGCACCGGTGATGTTTCAGGTTCAACAGCGATTATTTTGATATCATTATTTTTAGATTTCAGATATTCGCCTACCCCGGTTATTGTTCCGCCTGTGCCTACCCCTGCAACAAATATATCAACTTTTCCGTCAGTGTCTTCATATATCTCAGGCCCCGTTGTTTTGCGATGGGCTTCGGCATTAGCATCGTTATCAAACTGCCCCGGTATGAAGCTATGAGAATTTTCTTTTGCTAAGCATTCCGCCTTTTCTATTGCTCCTGACATTCCGTATTTTCCGTCAGACAATACAACGTCGGCGCCGTATGCTTTCATAAGCTTAATACGCTCTACAGACATAGTATCAGGCATAACAATAATTGTCCTGTACCCTCTTGCAGCCGCAACAGCCGCAAGACCAATTCCGGTATTGCCCGAAGTCGGTTCGATAATCACAGAATCAGGCGTCAGAAGACCTTTTCTTTCGGCATCGTCTATCATTTCTTTAGCAACCCTGTCTTTAACAGAGCCTGCAGGATTAAAAAACTCAACCTTTGCAAGTAATGTTGATTTTAAGGAATAAATGTTTTCAATATTCTGAAGCTCAAGCAAAGGAGTTTTTCCTATAAGCTGCTCCGCGGATTTATAGATATTTGACATTTAATCACCAAGCTTTTATTGATTTAGACTTATAATTCCTGATAAATTTTATATATCCGTTCACACCAAATTCCCACACTATATTCATCAACAATTTTCCTGTAATTTGACGGACTGTTGCCTAAAGCGATAGCATTATTAATTGCATCGGCGCAATCTTTATGATTCTCTGTAGAATATATAACGACCTTATCATAATCATGACACCAGCTCGTACCTTTAATATCACTTACAGCAACAGGAACGTTTTGAGAAATTGCCTCAAGAATACCATACGAAAAAGCCTCTTTACGGCTGGCGGATAAATAAGCATCCGCAGCTCTGTGATATGCAAACATATCCTCACGACTGGGTAGATACCTTATCCAATCGCTATTAGGATCAATGCCTGTTCTTTCGCTGATAATTTTCAAAGAATCAGAACTCGGTAGTGAGCCCATGCCAACAACGCCCAAGAGAATTTTCGGATTATCTTTTCTGAGTTCATTAACCGCGCGAACAGCAATGTCCAGTCCTTTTCTGTAAATATCCCAACCCAGAAAAAGACAGAGCTTTTCGTCAGGAGTTATTCCTATTTCTGCGCGACACTCATCTCTGGAGGCAGAAACAGAAACATTTCGCAACAAAGACAATCCGTTAGGAACATATTTGTGACGCGCAAAAACATATGAACTGTCCTTCTGCGGATTAACACTCACAACTGTGATTTTGTTTTTGCGATAAATAAGGGAAGTAAGCCCACAACGAATTTTTTGCTTAAAGACACTTCCTTCGACAGAAAAATCCATATGGTCATGCACAAGTATTTTAACCCCAAGCTCACCGGCAAACGAATTAACTGTGTGATGAAAGAAACCGAAATGAATATGAAGAATATCAATGTTATACTTTTTAATAAACGATTTCAAAAAATCCAGTTTCTGACTTTCAGTTTTATCTTTTGTTGTAAGTTCAACCACAAAGCCTTCTCTTTCAAGCCATTTTACCCAAGAACCTTCAGACAATGTATTAGCATTTTCCGGAAAAATAAAAAACAAATTGTCCCCTTTGTTTTTTAAATATCGTCCCAGTTCTACGCAAGATGCAATAAAATTACCGCTTGCAGGCGTTGCGTAATCTGCTGCTATTAATACATTCATAAATCTCACACCATCCATATCATCATATAAAAATATTTATGTAAAACATAATGTTAACTTTTAATACATTACATCTTCCTAACCCTGTCAAGTCATATCTTTTATAAACTTCACAAGCTCCCCTACCTTGCTCGGTCTGGGTTTGTTTATCTTTAAAAGCAACTCGTCAATAAGCTCATCAACTTTTTTGACTTCCCTTTCAAAATCCTTGGCGGAAACTCTCAACACACCGTATCGCACCGCAGAAAGCTGAATAAGGTTATCTGACGTCACGACTCGCACATTCTCATTTTTGCCGATATCAGCAATAAGTTTTTCAATGTAATTGTCACCGAGCTCGCGCTCTTTTGTATAAACAACGCGAATATTATTGTAATTATAGCGCTTACCTGTATTTCCTGCTACTTTGTAAGCATCAAAAACCAGTACTGTTTCACATTTGCTGAAAGCACTGTAATTACACAAAATATCCATCAATTTATTTCGTGCAGTTTCAAGGTTATCTTCCGCTATTTTCTTTAAATCCTCCCAGGCAAAAATAACATTATAGCCGTCGACAATAATATACTTTTTTCTTTGTACAGGGTTGTATTCTGTCTGTAACGGCTTTTTAGGTGTTACATTATGGCTATATCTATAAAAAGGATGCTTATCTTTACCGAACTCACGCTCCATTATTGCCTCAAGCTCTTTATCATCAATATGGAAATTGCGTTTATTAAGTGTGACTTCATACGGTGTTTTTTCCTGAACAAGACAGGAATCAATATGCATATAATCAAACACTTTATCCCACTTGACATTAAAGCCTGCACCGTGAGCACAAAAAACAGAGTCCGGTGTGTTTTCCAAATCACTTTCAGGTGAATATTTTGCCTTTTCAATGACATCTTCCGGATTATGGCATATGTCATAACCGCATACATCACAAAAGAGTTTGCCCTGACCGCTTGTGTAGGATGCAACTTCAGCTGCATAACCATTGAAGGTCACAACGGGAGCTTTACCTTTTATTATGCTGACACCGTTTGATTCAATCGGTTGTTCAAAAGTACCGTTTTTCATACGTATATCGCTGATAGCACGTCCTATCTGCTCCGTAGGCACTTCTAATCTGAAACTGTAAAAAGGCTCCAACAACAGCGATTCTGCCTGCATTAAGCCTTGTCTGACGGCACGATAGGTAGATTGTCTGAAATCGCCGCCCTCAGTATGCTTCAGATGCGCTCTGCCTGCTGCAAGGGTTATTTTAATATCGGTTATAGGTGAACCCGTAAGAACACCTAAATGTTCCTTTTCAGAAAGATGAGCAAGTATAAGATTCTGCCAATTGCGGTCAAGGTAGTCTTCGCCACATTCGGATTTAATAATTATACCGCTACCACGCGTCAAAGGTTCAATAATAAGATGAACCTCGGCATAATGTCGTAAAGGCTCATAGTGACCTACACCTTCAACTGTATTTTTGATTGTTTCTTTATATAAAACCCTTCCCGAGTCAATCTCAACATTCACATCAAATCTTTCGGAAATAATACCCTTCAGTATTTCTGTTTGGATATCTCCCATAAGAGAAACATGTATTTCCTGTAAAAATGAGTTCCATGAAACGCGCAACTGCGGGTCTTCTGCTTCAAGCAACCGCAGCTTCGGTAAAAAGGTTTGCGCATCGCAACTATCGGGCAAAACCACACGATAATTCATAACAGGTTCAAGATAAGACTCGTGAAAAGAACATTCAGACCCTAAACCGTCACCGCAATTAAGTGAAGATATACCCGTAACCACACAGACACCGCCTGCGGTCATCTCATCAACACTTATAAACTTCTGACCTGAATATACTCTTATATTATTTACCTTTTCGTTCTTACCGTTATAAGAAAGTGTTTCTTTTACCTTTAGTGAACCGCCCGTTATTTTAAGGTGAGTCAATCGTTCTCCCTTAGGGTCATGGGTGATTTTAAAGACTTTGGCAGAAAATTCTTCGGGATAGCTTTTGACTCTTATATACTTGTAAAGTCCTTCAAGAAATTCGTCTAAACCCTGTGACTTAAGCCCCGAGCCAAAATAACAAGGTACAACAAGGCGTTTTGAAATCATATCAACAATATCATTACTGTTAACAACGCCTGTTTCAAAATACTGCTCCAAAACGGTCTCATCACAAACGGCAACATTTTCAAAAAAGTCATCGGTACCATCTTTTGAAAAATCAACTATACATTCGCCACACAATTTTTTCAAATCGGTGATAATATCGCTTTCCGGTAAACGGGCAAAGTCCATTTTTGTTACAAAAACAAAGGTTGGTATATTGTATGATTTTAAGAGCTTCCACAATGTTCTTGTGTGAGACTGAACACCGTCCGTGCCACTGATTACAAGTACAGCATAATCGAGAATTTTTAACATTCTCTCCGTTTCTGCTGAAAAATCCACATGACCGGGTGTGTCAAGCAAAGTAACTTCTAAATCATTTATATTAAAAACGGTCTGACCTGCAAAAATAGTAATACCGCGCTCCTTTTCAAGGGTATGGGTATCCAAGGTCGTGTCGCCATTGTCAACACGCCCTAATTTCCTTATTTTGCCGGCTTTATACAGTAAAGCTTCAGCCAAAGTTGTTTTACCTGCATCGACGTGTGCAAGTATTCCTACTACCGTTTTTTTCATATTACCCTTTTGGAAAAACCGACAGAACATTTTTGCTCTGTCGGTAATTAACTTTATTTAAAGTTGACTTTAATTTCACCGTCAACTGCAGAAACGGAAATTTCGTTAACGCAGGTATCAGCATTAGATATAAGAATATTTGCAACTTCATCTTCAATACATTTACGTATTGTGCATCTTATATCACGGGCACCCCTGCCGCCATCCTCGCTCTTTTCGGCAATTATATCACAAACACCGTCACCAACAACAAGCTCAATACCCTTATCTTTAAGGGGTTGACGGAATTCTTCAATAAGGATAGCCGCAATTTTAACAAGCTCCGCTTTACCTAAAGTATTGAAAACAACAATTTCATCAACTCTTCCCAAGAACTCAGGTCTGAGAAATTCTTTAAGTGCTTTCATTGCTTTATCTTTTGATGCTGTGTTTTTATCTCGGTTAAAGCCCAGTGCGTTTTCAGTAATATGACTACCTGCATTAGATGTCATAATGATTACTGTATTCTCGAAACTTACGGTTCTGCCCTGTGCATCATTTGTTTTTCCTTCGTCAAGAATCTGAAGAAGAATATTCATAACATCAGGATGTGCTTTTTCAATCTCATCAAACAGAACAACAGAATAGGGCTTTCTTCTCACCTTTTCAGTCAACTGACCTGCTTCATCGTAACCCACATATCCGGGTGGTGAACCAATGAGTCTCGAAACACTGTGTTTTTCCATAAACTCTGACATATCAAGTCTTATAAGAGTTTCGGGTGTTTCAAAAAGCTCGTTGGCAAGCTGCTTAACAAGCTCCGTTTTACCGACACCCGTAGGTCCTACAAAAATAAATGATGCCGGTTTTCTTACGGCAGAAATCTGCACACGGCTGCGTCTGATTGCGGCGGCAAGAACCTCAACCGCTTCATCCTGACCGATAATACGAGCCTTCAACTTGTTTTCAAGATCAGAAAGCTTTCGCATATCATTTTCAATAATCTTTGATGTAGGTATTCCTGTCCAGAGATTAATTACTTTTGCAACATCTTCTTCTGTAACATCGTTATCATCAGCTTTGATTTTTACATTTGCCGCTTCCTTCTCCACAGCCATTTTTTCAGCTTTGAGCATTGAAATAGCCTCATAATCAGGTCCTTTTTCATCGGTAACGTTAAGAAGCTCATCTTCTCTTTCAGCAAGTTCTTCAATCTTCTTTGTAAGTTTTTGATAATCACTTATTGCAACATTTCTGAGATTTGCACAAGTACAGGCTTCGTCCAACAGATCTATAGCTTTATCAGGCAAAAATCTGTCATTTATATATCTTTCAGAAAGCAGAACTGCTCTGTAAACAAGCGAATCAGAAATTTTTACCTTATGGAAATCCTCATAATATTCCTTGATCCCCAAAAGCATCTTATAACAATCAGCAACAGAAGGTTCTTCAACCTTTACGGGTTGGAAACGCCTTTCAAGAGCCGCATCCTTTTCGATGTGCTTGCGGTATTCGTTAAAAGTAGTAGCACCAATAACCTGAATCTGACCTCTGGAAAGAGCAGGTTTAAGGATATTAGCAGCATTCATTGAGCCTTCTGCATCACCTGTACCTACAAGGTTATGAACTTCATCAATGAAAAGAATAATATTTCCTTCTTCTTTGACCTCGTCAACAAGACCCTTGATACGGCTTTCAAACTGACCACGGAACTGTGTGCCGGCAACAAGAGAAGTAAGGTCAAGAAGATGAATCTCTTTATCAGCAATACGCGCAGGCACTTCACCTGACGCAATTTTCAATGCCAGACCGTCAGCAATAGCGGTTTTTCCGACACCCGGTTCACCAATAAGACAAGGATTATTTTTTGTTCTTCTGCAAAGAATCTGCGTAACACGATATATTTCAGTTTCTCTTCCGATAATTCTGTCAATTTTACCTTCACGTGCTTTTGCAGTAAGGTCGGTACAGTATGAACCAAGGAATTTACGTTTGGTTTTACGTTTTTGTTTTTTCTTCCTGGAACTATCCTTTACATCTTCTTCGGGTTCTTTTTCTTCAGAAGAGTCATCGACGTCATTTTCTTCACCTTGCACAACGGCGTTAGCATTACCGCCGAACAGGTTTTGCATAAAAGGCATAGTACCTGCTCCGCCTAACTGAAAATCATCCATATTTTCCATAATATCGCCAAACTGTTCGCTGACTGCGTCAATATCTTCTTCTGTGATGCCCATATTCTGCATCATCTGTTTAATAGGACCGATATTCATTTCGGATGCACACTTAAGGCAGAACCCTTCCTGTGTGGTTTTTTCACCATCAACACGTGAAACAAAAATAACGGCTGGGCGCTTTTTGCATTTACTGCATAACATTTTATTATTCATTTAATTCTCCCGGGACAATAATTTTAAACTTATTTTTTAGAAAGCTTTTCTTTAAACTGACGGAATGTGTCAGGTAAATAACTGATAAATGCAACAATTGTTAGTATTGCCGAAATTACAACGAGTATCATCATTACGAGTGGCGGAAGCCGGAAAACATTATTAAGCAAGCCGACCTCAGGACCGAATGCAACAATAACTAACATAATTGCATAAAAAGCAAATGTTGCAACCTTGCCGAAAATCTCTGCGGCACTGGGACGAAGATTCATAAGCAGCATTATTCCGCCAAAAACAACCATCACTAGCTCTTTAATGATAAACACAAGGAAAATCCAGCTGAAAGCTTTAAGCGTAGCATCAGTTGCCTTATTGAAGGAAATAAAGAGCAACACCGCAAGAGTTATCTGTGTCAATTTGTCTGCAACAGGGTCAAGAACCTTACCCAAATCACTGACCTGATTGAACTTTCTGGCGATTTTACCGTCAAGAAAATCGGAAATACCGGAAAGAGCCAGCATAACGATAGCCCACACAGGCTCACCCGCCATAAAGAAATATGCAAACACGGGAATTACCAATATTCTTAAAACACTTAAGAGATTAGGGATGGTTAAACAACCTTTAAATAAACCTTTCATTATTAAAACCTCACATTCAAATAAAATCAACAAACGGATTGTTATCGGTTACAAACCGATAAACATACGAAGTTGAAGCTATATTTTTCAACTCAACAACGTCCATTGAGTTGATAATCACACTTACTAAAATACACAGAACAAAAACAATAACCACGGACTTAATAAGTCCTAAAGTTCCGCCAAGTATTGTATTTGCTTTGCCAACAACCGGAATCTTTCTGACAACTTTATTAAGAAGAATTGATAAATTCTTAAGAACAACACTCAAAACAACAAAAAGTATCAGAAAAACAATAACTTCAAGTACAGATTTAATAATATCTGCAGCAATGTTATCTATAAATTGTTTTACGAGTTCATTGTCAGATAAAATTGAATCAATCTGCATAGAGTCAACTGCAAAATCAACATTATAGCCAAAGCTCTCGGAAATGGGAACAAAACCTTTAGGTAACGACTCCAGCATTGCATTTAATTTGCCGTTAAAAGAAATATCCGATGACAAACCTGAAAGAACTTCCGTAAATTTTGCTTCAATTCTACTATATAAAAATGAACTGTATATGAACTCGGATACAGGTTCTGTAAATTTATATGACAAAAATCCTGCCAATGACACCGAAAGAGTGCTGAGCAAAGATATGGCAAAGCCTCTTTTGGCTGAAACCGCAACTATAATTATTACTACAACAATCATTGCTGCATCAAAAATATATTTCTCCATAATACACCCCGTTTATGAACTTAATTCAATCGTGGAATCGCCGTATGAGAAACATCTTGAAATTTTATCAAGAGAATATATGAATATAAAGTCATCGGTCGGCAAAATCGAATAAGTCTCACCTTTATAATCAATTTTTGAAACTGCATTGCCGCTATAGTTATAGACGGTTATTGCTTTTTCACTTAAAGCAAAAATATATTTTTCACTCATACAAACATCTTTTATGGGAAAATCTGCCTGAATGGTTGTTTTCAGCTTGCCTTTTCCGTTAAAAAGCTGTATTTCAAAAACATTTTCGCTACCGTATTTAGCAAGACAAACCAGATATTTGCCGTTTTCTGAAACATCGCATGAATTAAACTCGGACGAATAATATTTTAAGGTTTCAACATATTTTTTGTCCTTGCGGTTGACGGTGTATAATCCCACATCGGTAAGCAATGTCATTGTATTATACCCTGTAAATTCTAAATCGAAGGGTACTGCACCCGTTATTGTCTGGGTGTTAAGCGGTTCTTTGTAATCAACGCCGAAATACTGTATATTGGTTAACAAATCACCATTTTTTGCACCTAACGCCGCAACACCGATATATTTGCCATTGTCGGAAATACAAACAGAAACAATATTTTCATAAGCACAATTCCATTGAAAAATTGTCTTATGATTTTTATTGTAAACGGTTAAAGCACTTGTTGCAGATTCAACCCGCGTACCTAAAGCATAAGTTCCGTTTTTGCCGTATTCTGCGGAAATTATAGTGTTATCCGCTTTACCTTCATAAACGACACCATCGTCATCAATCAGCATAAAGCCTGTTCCCCCGCGGTCAAAAACAACAGCCTTATTACCGTTAACAGACAAACCCGGTTTAGAAAACATATGTGGTTGTGCAAAGGACATTTTTCCGTTTGGTGAATAAACCGCAACGTTCTCGGTTGTGAGAAGAACTAAGCTGTCCCCTAAAACGTCAGAGCACATGGTTGACTCGGTGTTTATAAGCAAAGGGAAGCGCTCATCATTACCTGAAAGAGCAACCTTTGCCTTAACCAATAACGCATTCAACGGTATGACACCGACAGAAGAAAGTATGTAAACGAACACAAATACTGCTACGAGCACACCAACTATAATTGCTTTGCTCCGCGTTTTGGCAGAAAGTCGTGAAACACGGCGTTCACCCTTGTATCCGCTTTTTAATTCGGTAAATTTAACCTTCATTTTTGTCACCTGTTGAGTGGGTAAAGCGTATCCAATGCAGATTTTTGGGTAGTCTTTTCCACTCATATTTCGTTAAAATACTCGCCGCTCCGTCAGGATTAGCTGTGTTTTTGCCTCATCTGAGCGAAAAAAACTTAACCACAAAATTCTTCGACCTTAAATGGATGGGGGTTCGGGAATTTTGTTCGTATCTGACTGCAGACAGGCTATCGCCTTTCAAAGGCAAATCGGGCAAATAAAAGTACCAAAACCTCTCCATTTAAGGCTGGTTCGAATACGCTTTACTCACTCAAAAGTAAACTTTATTGAGATACAGTCCGTCAGGTATTGCCGTAATACCCGCGGCAGTTCTGTCTTTAAGTTCAATAACGTGCGGAATATCGTCAGCAGAAATTTTGCCGTTATTAACGTAAATTAACGTACCTGCCATAATTCGCACCATATTATATAAAAATCCGTTTCCGCAAACTCTGAAAATCACAAAGTCGCCTTCGCGCTCAACACTTGCGCTGTAAATCGTTCTGACTTTTGACAGAACTTCTGCGCCCGAGGCACAAAAGGATGAAAAATCGTGCTCACCCGTAAAATGCTGCGCCGCTTTGTTCATAAGCTCAACGTCCATATTATATTTATAGTTCATGGAACGTCTGTAATTAAAGGGCGAAGGAATTTTCGTGTTTTCGAAAACATAAATATATTCTTTTTTCAAGCAATCAAATCTTGCATTAAAATCATAATCAACTTCTTCACAAGAAATGACAGAAATCTCACAAGGAAGTTTTGAAGATGCAAGTGCAACAGGAAAACTCTCGCAAGGGATCGTGCTTTCAGTGCGCACATTGAAAAAATATTCTTTGGCGTGCACACCTGCATCAGTTCTGCTGCATCCGACAATATTGGGATTTTCACCTGTAAGACGATTCCACGCTTTTTTTAATTCACCTTGAACAGTAACAGCATTTTCCTGTTGTTGCCAACCGTGAAATGCCGCACCGTCAAAAGCAATTTCAAATAATAAATTTCTCATACTATATCAAATTTTCAAAAAGTATATTAAGGGCCATTACTCCGCCGATTATTAAAACGGTAACTACACTTGCAATTATATCACGCCATGAAATCTTCATCTGTCGCATTCTTGTACGATTGTCACCGCCTGTATAACAACGGCAGGACATAGCATCTGCAAGTTCGATTGCTCTTTTGAAGGCTGAAATAAACAACGGGACAAAAATCGGAAGCAAGGCCTTTATGCGATTAATTAAATTACCCGATTCAAAATCAGCACCTCTCGCCTTTTGTGCAGACATGATTCTGTCAATTTCATCAATAAGTGTAGGTATAAATCGCAGAGCAATTGTCATCATCATAGCAAATGTATGAACTTCAATCTTAAATATTTTAAGTGGTGAAAGAAGTTTTTCAATTGCATCGGTTAAATCAGTCGGTGCTGTTGTATAAGTAAGCAAAGAACTGACCAGGAGCAGCAGTAATATGCGCGCGGCAATAAATATAGCGGTAAAAATACCTTTATCAGTAATTAAAATGAATCTCCACTCAAAAAGAACATTACCGTCATTTATATAGTGCAGCTGCAGAACTGTTGTCAAAAGAATTATGGGAATAAGCGGTTTAAAGCTTTTAAGAATAAGCTTTACGGGCAAACGCGAAAGAAGGTAGATAACCACGCCAAAAACCCAGACAACGCCTAATGCCCAAAAGTTTTTGCAAAGAAAAACAAGCACGAGAAATGCAACTGTCAATATAATTTTAAACCTTGCATCAAGGTTATGGATAAATGACTTTCCAGGAAAATACTGACCGATTGTAATATCTTTAATCATACCGCTCCCCCTTTCATAAGAGAAGCGATTATTGCCTCTTTTGCTCCGTTGATTGTATATTCCGTGTCACCTAAATCAAACCCTGCTTTTTTCAATTCAATAAAAACAGATGTGATTTCGGGAACATCAAGACCTAACCCTGCAAGTTTCTCACCTTGTGAATAAACTTCGTCAACCGTACCCTGTAAGGCTAACTCACCATCACTGAGAACAATAACTCTGTGAGCAACTGCAGCAACATCATCCATATTATGGGAAACGAAAATAACGGTATTACCTGTCTTTTCGTTATAATCTTTAATCAATTTAAGAAGATTGTTTTTACCCAAAGGGTCAAGACCTGCGGTAGGCTCATCAAGAATAAGCACCTTAGGCTCCATTGCAATAACGCCTGCAATAGCAACCCTTCTTTTTTCACCGCCCGACAGATCAAACGGTGATTTTTCAAGATAATCTGCACTTAAGCCGACGTATTTTATAGAATCATAAACTCTCTTTTTGATTTCATCATCGGAAAGCTTCATATTTGTCGGACCGAAAGCTATATCTTTATAAACAGTTGATTCAAACAACTGTTGTTCCGGATACTGGAAACAAAGACCAACATTAAAACGGCAATCACGAAGACTTTTCTTAGACTCGTAGATACTTTTGCCTTCGAATAAAACATCCCCCGAATCAGGCTTCAGAAGCCCGTTAAGGTGCTGCAAAAGTGTACTTTTACCCGAGCCTGTGTGACCTATCAAGGCAACAATCTCACCCTGCCGGAAATCAACACTCACGCCTTTAAGAGCACCTTTTTCAAAAGGCGTACCCTTTGAGTATCCGTATATTAAATTTTTAACAGAAATAACGGACATTTTATTGACCTCTGGTTTCAGTAAATTTTTTATACTCATTAACAAACTCTTGGGAAGTTAACGGTGTTCCTCCGATATCAACACCTGACTTACGCAAAGCTTCAGCAAGCTCAAGAGGCTTCGGAACGGCAAGACCGATTGATTTAAGTAAATCAACTTTTGTAAAAACTTCACGCGGAGTGCCGTCAACACAAACTTCACCGTCGTTCATTACAATCACCCTGTCAGCATTAACCGCTTCATCCATGAAGTGAGTTACAAGAATAATCGAGATACCTAAATCTTCTTTAAGCTTCATAAGAGCATTCATAACTTCGCGCCTGCCTTTAGGGTCAAGCATCGCTGTAGGTTCATCAAGAACTATACAACGTGTCTGCATAGCAATAATGCCTGCAATTGCAACGCGTTGTTTCTGACCGCCCGAAAGTCTGTGAGGTTCGTGCCGTCTGTATTCATACATATCGACAAGCTTAAGCGCCTCATCAACTCTTTGGCGTATTTCACTTCGTTCAATGCCGAGATTTTCAGGACCGAAAGCAACATCATCTTCAACAATTGTCGCCACAATCTGATTATCAGGATTCTGAAAAACCATACCAATGTTGCGACGTATATCAGTTTCATTCTTTTCATCGGCGGTATCAAAGCCGAAGGATATGACCGAACCCTCGGTAGGGATAAGAAGCGCATTAATAAGCTTCGCCATCGTAGATTTACCCGAACCGTTATGACCGAGAACGCAAGTGAACTGACCTTCGTAAAAATCAAGAGAAAGATTCTTTAAAACCCTTTCTTCTTCATCCGAGTAACTGAAAGAAACATTTTTAAATTCGATAATTTTATTCATAATTTTTAGACCAAACTGCAGTTGAACCACAAGGAAGCACAAGACCGCTCTGTGTTACAGGAAGACCGATTTCATCGGCATCTGCCCTGCCACCAAATTTTTTGGCAACGGTTGAATTAAGTATATAACTCATAACCGCAGGTGAAACACCTGCCGGATATGAATTAATAAGAACCGCCAGAGAATCATCAGTAAGAAGCTCCTTGCAACTGTCAACAAAACCGTAAATTTCATTTTCAAGTTTCCACACTTCACCGCCGGGACCTCTGCCGTATGAAGGCGGATCCATAATGATGATGTCATACTTATTGCCGCGACGTATTTCACGGGCAACAAACTTCATACAGTCATCAACTATCCACCTGACATTTCTGTCAGCAACGCCTGTGGAAACAGCGTTCTCTTTAGCCCACTGTACCATACCCTTTGAGGCATCAACATGAACAACTGATGCACCCTTCAACAGAGCACTTACGGTAGCAGCACCTGTATATGCGAAAAGATTAAGAACTTTAATATCTTTACGTTTGCTTTTTTCAATAATGTCACCGACTAAATCCCAGTTACAAGCCTGCTCGGTAAAAACACCTGTGTGTTTAAAACCCATAGGCTTTAAATTGAAGCGCAAATCTTTATAATTAATCTGCCACACTTCAGGAATCTTTTTATAAAACTGCCATGCACCGCCCCCCTGATTGGAACGGACATAGCGAGCGTGAGTATTTTTCCACAAGGGATTTTTACGCTCGGTGTTCCACAAAGCCTGGGGATCGGGTCTTATAAGGAATATATCACCCCATCGCTCTAACCTTTCACCATCAGAGCAGTCTATAAGTTCATAATCTTTCCATCCGTCGGAAACACGCATTAAAGTAATCTCTCCCTGATAACCTGAGCAATCTCTTGCGCAAGAACATTAATTTTTTCCTCATCTTTTCCTTCAAGCATAACTCGAACAAGGGGCTCTGTACCCGAAACACGAACAAGAACTCTGCCGTCATTGCCGAGTTCTTTTTCTGCGGCGGCAATAGCGTTTTTGATTTCGTTATCTCTGGGGAATCTTGCTTTACCGAAATCAGAAACACGTACATTTATAAGCACCTGCGGGAAAACTTCCATTTCAGAAGCGAGGTCAGAAAGTTTTCTGCCGGTTTCTTTCATAACACAAAGAAGCTTAAGGGCTGAAAGCTCACCGTCACCTGTTGTAGCAAATTCGTGGAAAATAATGTGACCTGACTGTTCACCGCCTATGATAAAGCCATTCTCAAGCATATTTTCAAGAACGTATCTGTCACCGACTTTAGTTTTTTCACAATGGATATCATTTTCTTCACAGAATTTGAAGAATCCCATATTACTCATAACAGTAACTACGGCAGCATTATTTTTAAGTTTACCCTTCTGTTTCAGATGCTTTGCAAATATTGCAATGAGCTTATCACCGTCAACAACTTCACCATTTTCATCAACTGCAAGAAAACGGTCTGCGTCACCATCAAAAGCAAGACCTACATCGCATTTGTTTCTGACAACAAAGTCCTGTAATAATTCCAAATGAGTTGAACCGCAGTTAGCGTTGATATTTGTTCCGTTAGGATGACAGGCAATAAATAAGCAGTCATCACAAAGATTCATAAAAATACGTGGTGCAGTTATTGAAGATGCGCCATTTGAACAGTCAACAGCAATTCTGAGACCGTTGAAATTCTCAAAGCCATACCCTTTTAATTCATTTTCTGCAACATCTGTAAGATAACCTACGTAGTCATTGATAGATGTTCTTGAACGAACAACTCTGCCAACATCACCGCCGACCTTAACGGGCGGTACCTGTGTTTTATCAAGAATAATACTTTCAATTTCTTCTTCAAGAGCATCGGGAAGCTTGTAACCGTTACCCTGGAAAATCTTGATACCGTTATATTCGCAAGGGTTATGTGACGCAGAAATCATTACAGCCGCATCATATTCGTATTTTTTTACAAGATAAGCAACAGCAGGTGTGGGAATTTCACCAAGAAGCATTACGTCCGCACCAACTGAGCAAAGTCCTGCGGAAATTGCAGATTCAAGCATCTGTGAAGATGCACGTGTATCCATACCGATCAGAACTTTAGGTCTTTTGTTTGAGTGTTGTGTAAGAACCATTGCGGCGGCTCTGCCTATCTGCATAGCAAGTTCGCAAGTAAGTTCAGAGTTTGCGATGCCTCTTGCACCGTCTGTACCGAAAAGTCTGCCCATAATAATCACTCCATAAATTATTTATTGATTATCTGAATTTCTTTTAATAAAAATCAAAACTGCCTTGTTGGTCATCTTCACCAACCGGGGTTATACCGAGATGTCGGTACCCTGCAGGGGTAACCTTTCTTCCCCTTGGGGTTCTCATTATAAAGCCTAACTGCATAAGATAGGGTTCATAAACATCTTCTATAGTAACGGCTTCTTCTCCTATAAGTGCAGCAATAGTATCAAGTCCGACGGGACCGCCGTTATAATTCTCAATCATTGCTTTCAGAAGATTGCGGTCAACAAGGTCAAGACCGAGCTCGTCAATCTCCATACGCGACAATGCTTTCTGCGCACTGTCAACGTCAATAACACCTTCTGCCATTACCTGTGCATAGTCGCGTGCTCTTTTCAATAATCTGTTGGCAATACGGGGTGTTCCCCTTGAGCGTGAAGCAATTTCAAGAGCACCGTCTCTTGTTGAATCAATGTTCAGGATACCTGCGCTTCGCTGAACGATTTTAGCCAGCTCTTCAGGTGAGTAAAGCTCAAGTCTTAAAATAACGCCGAATCTGTCTCGAAGCGGTGCGGATAACTGCCCTGCACGTGTTGTGGCTCCGATAAGAGTAAAACGTTTTAAATCAAGTCTTATCGAACGAGCCGAAGGCCCTTTGCCGATAATAATATCAAGAGCAAAATCTTCCATAGCAGGATAAAGAACTTCTTCAATACTCCTTGAAAGTCGATGTATCTCGTCGATAAATAAAACGTCTCCGTCATTAAGGCTTGTAAGAAGTGCCGCAAGGTCACCCGGTTTTTCAATAGCGGGTCCCGACGTAACTCTGAACTGAACGCCCATTTCGTTAGCAACTATACCTGCCAGTGTGGTTTTACCTAATCCGGGTGGGCCGTAAAGTAAAACATGGTCTAAAGGCTCATGTCTTTTTTTAGCGGCTTCAATATATATTTTTAAATTTTCTTTTGCTTTTTCCTGACCGATATACTCATCAAGAGAGTGAGGTCTTAAGGATGTTTCAATGTCGTTATCATCGGAAATATATTCCGGCGCGATAACGCGTTGTTCATCCGCAATGAAAAAATCATCCATTTAAAGTGAACCTCCTTAAAAACGTAAAGTCATATTCTTTAACGCACCTTTGATAAGTTCTTCAACCGAAAGCTCGGGCGAAAGCTTACTGATGGCAACAGATGCTTCGGATTGAGAGTAGCCTAATGCTGTCAGTGCGGCAATGGCCTCGGACGTGTTGCTGATGTTATTAACTGCGCTTACCGCCGCAGAAATTGCATTGCTCTGTTCAGAAACAAATGAAACATTTGATATTTTATCTTTGAGTTCCATTATGACTCGCTGTGCAAGTTTAGGACCTACTCCGTTAGCGGTAGTTATTGCTTTTGCATCACCTGAAGCAACTGCAACAGCGAAAGCATCGGGTGTAAGCTCGGAAAGGATAGCAAGGGCAGCTTTCGGGCCAACTCCCGAAACACCTATAAGCATTTTAAAGGCTTCCATTTCCTCTTCCGTTGCAAAGCCAAACAAATCAAGCGCATCTTCACGAACGTTAAGATGTGTAAAAACGGTAACATCGTCTTTTTTTACAGAAATCGCGGACAAAGTGTTACGGGTTGCAAAACACTTGAAACCGACTCCGCCGCAAGAAACCGCGAAAGATTGTTCACCAAGATATATCAATTTACCGCTAAGGCTGTAAAACATTTCATTTCCTCCTGTGGGTTTGCGAAAATTTATTTAACTCCAAGTATCAAAGAGCCGCTTGAATGTCCGTGACAAATAGCCAGTGCCAAGGCATCGGCGGCATCATCAGGTTTGGGTATTTTATCAAGATGCAGAAATGTACGTGTCATCTCCTGCACCTGAAATTTTTCGGCTCTGCCGTAACCGACAATACTCTGTTTGACCTGCAAGGGTGTATATTCGTAAATCGGAATGCCCGCTTGTTGAACAGCAAGGACAATAACACCCCTTGCCTGAGCGACATCAATGGCGGTTTTCTGGTTAGTATTGAAATACAATCTCTCTATACTGACGGCATCCGGCTTAAATTTATTGAGTAATTCGGTTATATCGTCATAAATTTTTTTCAGGCGTTCGTTAAATGGCATATCTTTATCCGTTGTGACTGCGCCGTATCCCATTAATGAAAAGTCATTACGCTCGTATCTTACAATACCGCAACCTACAATTGCATAACCGGGGTCAATGCCGAAGATAACCAAAAAAACACCACCTGAAACCAACCAACAATTTTTCAAATTATTATACCATATAATTGTATGAAATATCAACTGTTTACAATGTATTTTTTAATAATATTTATATGTACTGTCTCATTGGAAAAACGTATTGATTTTAGTTGTTTTTATTGCTATAATTATTACATAATTCGACAAAATACCTGAAAGGCGGATAAACATGGCAAAAAAACTCGACGGTAATAAAATCATTATCCTTATTGCTTGTGTACTTATTGTTATTGCGATAATTATAACTTGTGCTGCTTCAGTTTACGAAAGAACCGCAGGTTCAAAAAGCGACGATACAACCAAGCCTTCCGTATCCGAAACTGTAGGCTCCGACAAAAAAGACAATAAAGGCGAAACGGAAAACACATCCGCTAAACCGCAGGACACTACTGCCGCAAGTCAGGATACAACAAAAAACGCTACAGGTAAGTATAGGGTTGCAACGAAAGACGACCCCTTGGGAATAAGATTGCAGGCAGCAAAAGATGCCGAACGTGTGAGCGAGATTCCTAAAGGCAGCGAAATAGAAATTCTCGCTGTATTTGATACCTGGGGTTACGTAGATTACGACGGCGTAGGCGGCTGGGTTGCAATGGAATACGTAGAACTTATTTCCGCAGATGATAAAGCAGAGAAAAACAAACCCGGTAAATATACGATAAACACTCAGGATGACCCCTTGGGCATAAGAACAAAACCCGAACAGGATGCAGAACGTTCAGGTGAAGTTCCCAAAGGAGAAGAAGTTGAAATTCTTGCGGTTTACGGTGATTGGGGTTACGTTAACTACGAAGGCACTAACGGCTGGCTCTCCTTCACTTATCTTAAGAAGGCTTAATTATGTATTTGTGTAATGATTGTCCGAGAAAATGTAACGTAAAAAGAAAAGCTCTTACCGATAACGGTAAGGGCTTTTGCCGTATGGGTGAAAACCCCGTAATTGCAAGAGCAGATTTGCATTTCTGGGAAGAACCGCCCATAAGCGGTACAAACGGAAGTGGTACCGTGTTTTTTACGGGGTGCAATCTCCAATGTATTTATTGCCAGAATGAAAAAATCAGCCGCGGAAAATTCGGTAAGGAATTTTCTGTTGACGAATTGAGAGAAATATATCACCAATTGATAAAAAAAGGTGCACACAACATCAATCTTGTAACGGGCACACATTTTATCAATGCAATTTGTGAATCTTTAAATGAACCGCTACCCGTCCCCGTTGTGTATAATTGCGGTGGTTATGAATCGGTTGAGACGCTCAGAAAGCTTGAAGGGAAAATTGACATATATCGTCCCGATTTAAAATATTCCGATAACACTCTGGCAACACGTTATTCAAATGCTCCCGATTATTTTGAAACGGCAACAAAAGCAATCGAAGAAATGTACAGACAGACCGGAAAACCTGTTTTTGATGATGACGGATTAATGAAAAAAGGGGTTATTATAAGACATCTTATTTTACCCGGACAATTAGAAAACACCAGGAAGGTTATTGATTGGGTTTCAAAAAGCTTTAAGAACGGTGAAATTCTTTTTAGTCTGATGAGTCAATTTACACCGATTAAAACCTGCAAAACAGACTCTTTAAACCGCCGTTTAACACAGGAAGAATATGATACAGTTGCAGATTATTTATATGATTCCGGCATAGAAGACGGATTTATGCAGGAATTATCGTCCGCATCTGAAGAATACGTACCACCTTTTGAATTGGGCGAAGACATAGAGTGAGCGATAAAATTGCTCACTCCTTTTTAATATTTGTCACACGGGTAAAGTAATTACATATTATGTAATGAAGTTCACTTAAACAGCGGCTTCAAAATAATATTCAGGAGGCATATTATGGCCGATAAAAAATCTTTTTCCGGAAATGACCTGAGTCATATCAAAGAAGCCATCTGTGTTGACACAAATCGCGTTTACGATTCCTGTGCCGACAAGGATTGCTTAACGGATTTAAGAGTTTACCTTACCGATTGCAACCAGCACATTCTTGAATCCGCTACAACGGTGCGTCCCCGTTGTGCCCAAATACTTAACTGCATTATTGAAGTCGAAAAAGTGCCGTTTAACAAAGGCTGCTATTCCGTTGATCTGACATTTTTTGTAAAAGTAACACTTGATGCTTTCACTTGCCCCACATCACCCCCTTCTACAATTGAGGGTCTTGTTACATTCGGCAAAAAATGCATACTTTACGGCAGCGACGGTAACGTTAAAATCTTTACTTCTAATTACGTTTGCAACGGCTCCGACGAGCAAAACCCTGTTTCAAACACAAATCCCAAGGCAAAAGTACAATGTGTTGACCCCATTATACTTGATGCACAAATATGCAGAGTGTGCGATTGTTGCAACACTTTAGGTGATTGTTGCGATTCCGTACCAAGAAACATATGCTGTTGCTTTGACGGAAGCTTCGGCAATTACGGCGAAAAAACAATAAAAGTAACTCTCGGCGTTTTCACAATTATTCAGCTTGAACGTGATGTTCAGATGCTGATTCCCGCATACGACTTCTGCGTACCGACAAAAGAATGCTGTTGCGAAACAGAAGACCCCTGTGAAACCTTCAGGAGAATCAACTTCCCCATTGATGAATTTTTCCCGCCCAACGCAAAAGACTGCGACAGCACTTACAACTATAATCCCGGCGGCAGCTGTGGCTGTAGCAAATAAAAAATCGGAGTGGTTAGCCACTCCGATTTGTTTTACCCTTCGTAAACTATATTATCCTGAATCATTTTATCAATATTTTCTTTATCATACCATTGACCTTCAATATCAACCGTCTTTTTTACATCCTTGCCTTCAATAGCAAAAACACACTGTTCCACGGCGTTGTAACCGATATTATACGAGTCCTGAGCCACTGAACCGACAAGCTTTGATTTCGAATCTGTCTTTTTAATCCATTCAATCTGTTTTGTTCCAGCATCAAAACCACTGAAAACAATACCGTCATACTTACCTGCATTGGCGGCAATAGCGTCGCTTACCTGTTTAACTACACCTTCATTTGACATAAATACAGCTTTACATTTCTTTTCAACAAGGGCATTCAACGCATCGATATACGCATTATTGGAGTCACCCGGTTTAACTTCTTTTTCAATCTTATACTTTCCTTTTGTACTATCATCTGCATCGGCAAGCTCTGTGAATTTTTCAATAAAACCATTTGCTCTGTCAATACCCGTCTGAGTTTCATCGTGCTGAATAACACCGATAATATAAGTTCCGTCCGAGTTTGAAATATCTTCCTTGAGAACCTTGAAGAACTGTTCCGCGTTAAGTGCGGCGGCGTTTTTATTTGATGTTGCAACCGTTGAAATAATGGGATTCTTATTTTGGGAGTCAAGAGTTTTAATATCCGCTTCCCAGATACCGCTGTCGAACTGTACAACAGGTATTTTTTTGTCATAAGCCTGTGTTAACATATCCGCAAAGCCTTCGCCTATAGTGGCAATAACAAGACCTGACACATTGTTTGAAAGTGCAGTCTGAACCATTTCCTTCTGTGAAGGCAAATCCGATGAGCTTTCTGACGCAGGTCCGCGGAAGGTTATATTGTAACCGTATTTCTTCGCGGCATCTTCCGCACCGCTTTTGACCGCCTGCCAGAAGGCGTGTGACTCGCCTTTTGCAACAACTGCTATAGTCTTTGATGCCGTCGTCGGACCATTGTCCGGGTTACCGGAAAGTGTTGTTCCCGTATCGTTATCATTACCGCCGCAAGCACTAAAAGCAGTCACGATAAGCACAATAACAATAACAAGAGAAAGAATTTTTTTAAATTTCATTTTTTACCTCCGTATTATTTTTTCTTTCTGTTTTTAAGAATATCTATCAACACGGAAAATACAACAATAACGCCTGTGAGAACGTATGTCACGTACGTTGAATTGACGCTGACATTGTATTTCGCGAGTACAAAATTAAGACCTGACCTGATGACAACAAGCATTGCCGCACCTATAACAGAGCCACCAACGGATGCAATTCCGCCTGCGGCAGACGTACCGCCGATATAGACACCTGCTATTGCGTCAAGCTCCATACCATTGCCCGTTGCTGATGCCACAGTAACAAATGACGATGACCAGAAAACCGCAGCTAAGCCTGCCCCGATACCCGTCAGAACATATGCTATGATTTTATATTTATCCGTATTAATACCCGAAAGCCGTGTTGCCTCTTCATTCGAGCCAATGGATAAAATGTATCTGCCCACCTTATTTTTGTACATAAGATACATACAGATAATCATAAAAGCGAGCACCCATAAAATACCCGAAGGAAAACCGTTGTAATTGGAGAATAATCTGTTAAACGCCGTTCCCGTAGGATAAAATACGTTGGGCGCATTGACTATAATAGCAGAAAGTCCACGGGATACCATCATCGTTCCCAAAGTGGCAATAAATGCAGGCAACTTGAGTTTTGCAATCAATAATCCGTTAATCAAGCCGAATGAAGCACCGATTATAATCATAACTGGAACAGTTCCCCACAGCGGCAAAATTCCGTCCGTGTAAAGCTTACCTGCTACAACGGATGACGCAATACATACGGTACCTATTGAAAGATCAATACCACCGGTTGCAATAGCAAAGGTCACGCCCAAACCAAGAATTGCGTACGGTGCCAATGACTGTGCCATACTGATTATGTTGTATTCATTTAAAAAATTAGGATTAAGGACATAAAACAAAATAACCAAAACCACAAGGGCGGCAACGATTATAAAATTCTGTTTGCTCTTTTCAAAAAAACCACTCAAAAACGAGCTTTTTTCTTTCAATCTGTTGTTCATAGTTATTGCCCCTTACCGCATCATTGCAAATCTCATAATATTCTCCTGCGTTGCGTCTTTGACAGGTAATTCACCCGTAATTCTGCCCTCGCACATTACTATCACCCTGTCAGAACATCTTTGGATTTCCGCAAGCTCTGAAGAAATCATAATAATAGACTTCCCGTTTTTCACCAATTCTTCCATCAATTCATACATTTCACTTTTAGCGCCAATATCTATACCGCGCGTAGGCTCATCAAAAATAAAAATATCCGCATTTTTAATAAGCCACCTTGCAACGACCACCTTCTGTTGATTGCCGCCCGAAAGATTTCTGACTATCTGTGACATTGATGGGGTCTTAGTTCGTAATTTTTTATTGGTTTTCTCCGCTTCCTCCCGTGCATGTGTATCATCGATAAAACCGAATCGGACAAAGTCACCGATACTTGCAAGAACGGAGTTATCAGTCACGGATTTGTCTAAAAGCAAGCCGTAACGCTTTCGGTCTTCAGAAATATAACAAAGACCTTTTTTAACTGCTTCCTCGGGTGAATTAATCTCAACATATTCACCCTTTATTTTAATTTTACCGCCTGTTTTTTTATCTGCACCGAATATTGCCCGCGCCACTTCTGTTCTGCCGGCGCCCATAAGACCTGAAAATCCGAGAATTTCACCTTTTTTTAAATTAAAGCTGACGTTTTTTACCGTGTCATCAACATTAAGATTTTCAACCTCGAGAACAGTCGGTGCATTTTCGGGACAATTGCTTTTTTCCTTTTTATCACCATAAACAACTCTTCCGACCATCATTCTGACAATTTCTTCAGTATCGGTTTTATCGGTGTCAACAGTACCGATGTATTCACCATCACGCATAACCGTTACCCTATCGGAGATACGCTTTATTTCATCCATTCGGTGAGAAATGTATATCATACCGATACCTTGCACTTTAAGTTCATTCATAATACGGAAAAGTTCATCTACTTCAACAGATGTCAATGCGGCGGTAGGCTCATCAAGAACAAGCAATTTCGCTTTATGTGATATGGCTTTTGCGATTTCAACCATCTGTTGCTTACCGACTGTAAGTTCTCCTAATCTTTTGGATGGCGGAATATCAACACCTACGTAATCAAGGAGCTTTTTTGCCTCACGCTGCATTTTATGATCATCTATAACAACGCCGAGCTTCATATATTCGCGACCGATAAATATATTCTGTGCAACAGTCAGGTCCTTCATCATATTAAGTTCCTGATGAATTATTGCTATACCCTTTTCCTGAGAGTCATTTACACTTTTGAAATTAACCTTCTCACCAAAGACTTCCACTTCACCGCCATCCTTAGGATAAATGCCCGTGAGTATTTTCATAAGGGTCGATTTTCCTGCACCGTTTTCTCCCATAAGAGCCAGAACTTCACCTTCGCGTAGATCCAAAGCGGCATTTTTTAACGCCTCAACACCCGAAAAGCTTTTAGATATATCTGTCATTTTCAGAATAGTTTTTTTCATCAATTCACTTCCTGTTTTGACCTTTACTTGAAATATTATTATCAGTAATTCGGATTTTAAACACAAAATAAAGATAAAATAAAAAAAGCAGTCCGACAAAAGCCGAACTGCAATAAATTATTTTATACCTATAAGTCTGTCAATAATATCGGAGTAGAGTGCCCCTGGATCATTAAGGAAGCCGTCTTTCAACTGCTCTGCCTGAAGTACATCCGCAACATTAAGAGTAAGGGAAAGCAAGGTCTCTCCGTTACTGTCAATATTGAATGTAATGTCACAACTGTCTTCTTTTTTAGTAATAATAACTTTATTTTCTCTTTCAGATCTGGCACGGGCAACAATATTCAATGCTGCCTTTACTGCACGGTCACGCACACCGGGTAAAAGCGTGTTCTCAAGTGCAAGAGCACTATTACCACCAACTGTTGTCACTGTAAGATGCGGTTCTTCCAGATAGATTTCTTCACAAACGGTGCCGTTGGCAAGCAACTCATCAATGGCAGAGTTCGCATCAAAATAGTTTACAAGCCCTGTTTTTTGAAGCGCATCGCAAATCTGATTGCGTTTCATCGGAACTTTCACAGATTTGAGAATATAACAAATGAGTATTTTTATTTCTAACATATTACGCAGACCGCCGATTTCGATGCCGCCTGCAAAAGCATCAAACTTAACCAAAGCATTCACCCTTTTATATAATCATCATAAATTTCTGTCAAAAATAGTTTACCATTTTTTTGACTTCAATTCAATGTAATTCTTTTATTTTTTCAATTAAATGTGCACGTACTTCCCCTGCAAGATACAGCGAGCCTACAACACACAAAACATCTTCTTTGCCAAGCTTTTTTAAAGCAAAGTCAACACCGTCAACCGGTCTTTCTTTAATAACGCAATTACTGCAATATTTTTCGGAAATTTCAAAAAGACTTTCTGCGCTCATTGCCCTGGGATTCTCAGGTGTAACACAAACAAAGCAATCACTATTTTTCATAAGAGCGCTGAGAGAATTTTCCACAGCTTTATCTCCCATCATACCCGCAACAACAAAAACCTTGTTTTTGTTCGCCAAAACATCTTTAACTGCTTCAAAAAATGCTTTTGCACCGTCCTCATTGTGACCGCCATCAAGTATTATTAAAGGTTTTTCGTTCATAATTTCTACTCTGGCAGGTAAAACAGTTGCGAAAATTCCTTTTCTGACATCTTTATCGGTAATATTGTATTTCTTCTGCAGAATGCTGCACGCTTCAATAACTGCAGTCATATTTTTAACTTGATGAATTCCCGGCAATTTAATTGTGTAAGTATTATTCTTATAAACAAAATCCGTACCGAAAATATCACTTTTTATTACTTCAACGTTCTTTTCATCAGGAACAATTAAAATCCCGTTTTCATTTTCAACACGTTGTCGGATAACCTTCGATGCCTCTGCAGGCTGTCCGTAAGAACAAATAACATTTGATTTATTTTTTATCGTACCACATTTTTCGAAAGCAATTTCTTCAACCGTTTCACCAAGAATACCTGTATGGTCGAGAGAAAGTGAAGTAATTACATTCACCATAGGTGTGTCGATAACATTTGTAGCGTCAAGCCTGCCACCCAGACCAACTTCAAGAACAACAATATCACAGTCAAGCTCTTTAAAGCAAAGAAACGCCGAAGCAGTAAGAGCTTCAAACTCGGTTATAATAACATCTTTCTTTTCAAGCTCTTCTACAGCGTTTTTTACATTTGAAACACATTCTGCAAAAATATTTTTATCAACAGGAGCACCGTTAAACTGTACGCGCTCCAAAAACTCACTTACAAATGGTGACGTGTAAAGTCCTGTCCTAGACCCTGCACTTATAAGCACATTTGATATTGCCGTTGAAACAGAACCTTTTCCGTTAGTGCCTGCAACGTGAACAAAGGATAAACCCTTGTGCGGATTGTCCAAAAAACGCAACAAGGCATCCATCCCGGAAAGACCGGGACGGATACCGAATTTTAATAAAGAATGGATATAATCTACTGCTTCCGTATAATTCATTTGAGTTTTTCAAGACTTTCTTCGAGCATCGCGATTTTTGCAAGATGTTTTGCCTGCTTTTCGCGTTCCTGTGCAATAACCTTTTCGGGAGCTTTAGCTACAAAGCCCGGGTTATTAAGCTTATTCTCAACAAACTGAAGATCCTTCTTAGCAACATCAAGCTCCTTCTGAAGTCTTGCACGCTCTGCTTCAAAGTCAACAAGCTCATTAAGCGGAATGAAAATCTTTGCAGACTCTGTGATAACACTTACGCTACCTTCAATTTCAAACTCAGCTCCAACTTCAACTTCTGAAGCATAAGCGAGTCTGTTCATAAATACGCTACCGTTTTTGAACTCATCGATATACTTTGTAGCGATATAGAGTTTTGCTTTCTTTGAAGGCGGAACATTCATTTCTGCACGGCGGTTACGAATAGCCTTAATAGCAGACATAACACGCTCCATAGCCGCTTCCTCTGCAGGGAAATTAAGACTTTCGTCATATTTGCACCATTCGGAAATCATAATTGATTCACCGTCATGAGGAAGTGCGAGCCATATTTCTTCAGTAATGAAAGGCATAAAGGGATGGAGAAGCTTAAGTGTGTTTGACATTACGTAAACAAGAACTGCTTTAGCAGTCTTTTTACCTTCTTCGCTATCACCGTTAAGACGGATTTTTGCAATTTCAATGTACCAATCGCAGAATACATCCCATATAAAATCATAAAGATTCTGTACCGCTATACCGAGCTCATAATTTTCAAGTGAGTTCTGAACAGCCTTAACAAGACTATTGAAACGGCTGAGAATCCACTTATCCTCAGTTGCAAGATTTTCAGGAATACAGGGTGCGGGTTCGTCATCATCAAGATTCATAAGGATAAAACGATTTGCATTCCAAAGTTTATTGGCAAAGTTACGGCTTGCCTCAATTTTTTCAGGAAGGAAGCGCATATCATTACCGGGACTGTTACCGGTTGCAAGCGAGAATCTCAATGCGTCTGCACCATACTGATCTATAATCTCAAGGGGATCAATACCGTTACCGAGAGATTTTGACATCTTTCTGCCCTGTGCATCACGAACAAGACCGTGAATAAGAACAGTATCAAAAGGCACTTTACCTGTATATTCAAGAGCAGAGAAAATCATACGTGATACCCAGAACCCGATAATATCATAACCTGTAACAAGGGTATTTGTGGGATAATAATGCTCTAAATCCTTGGTTTTTTCAGGCCAACCGAGTGTTGAGAAAGGCCAGAGAGCAGAACTGAACCATGTGTCAAGGGTGTCCTCATCCTGTGTAAGGTGAGCAGAACCGCACTTACAACATTTTTCAGGAGCATTAATGCTGACTGTAACTCCGCCGCAATCATCACAATACCACGCAGGTATTCTGTGACCCCACCAAAGCTGACGGGAAACACACCAGTCACGGGTATTGTTCATCCAGTTAAGATAGTTCTTTGTGAATCTTTCGGGAACGAATTTCGTTTCACCTTTTTCAACAGCTTCAATAGCAGGTTTTGCAAGAGGTGCCATACGAACAAACCACTGTTTTGAAACCATGGGCTCAATAGTGCTGTGGCAACGATAACAAGTACCGACCTCGTGCTTGAGAGGCTCAATCTCTTTGATGTAGCCGCCTGCCTCGAGATCTGCAAGAATTGCTTTTCTTGCCTCCATAGTGGTCATACCTGCATATTTACCGCAATCAAGTACCTCGGGCTCGTTTTCCGTTGCCCTACCGCTGGCGATGAGTTCATCTGCAATTCTCTTATCTTCAGCACCTGTAAGGTGACCGTCATAAGTAAATGTACGCACAATAGGAAGATGGCATCTCTGACCGACTTCAAAGTCATTGGGGTCGTGAGCAGGCGTAATTTTAACAACACCTGTTCCCTTTGTCATATCGGCATGCTCGTCACAAACGATGGGTATCTCTTTATTAAGAAGCGGCAAAATAACATGACAGCCGTGAAGGTGTTTATAACGCTCGTCCTCTGCATTAATGGCAACGGCAGTATCGCCGAGCATCGTTTCGGGACGGGTTGTAGCCAACTCAAGCTTTTCACCTGTTTCTTTAACGGTGTAAAGAAGATGCCAGAAATTACCGTCTTTCTCTTCATATTCAACCTCTGCGTCAGAAATTGATGTGTTACAGCAAGGACACCAGTTAACCATACGATTGCCCCTGTAAATCAAGTCTTTATCGTAGAGCTTTTTAAACACTGTGTTAACCGCTTTATTACAGCCCTCATCAAGAGTGAAGCGTTCTCTGTCCCAGTCACAGGAAGAACCCAACTTCTTCAACTGTTCAACGATTCTGCCGCCGTACTGTGCTTTCCAATCCCATGCTCTTTCAAGGAAAACGTCACGACCTAAATCTTCTTTAGTAATACCTTCGGCACGCATTGCTTCAACAATTTTTGCTTCAGTAGCAATAGATGCGTGGTCTGTACCGGGAAGCCAGAGTGTATCGTAACCGCTCATACGCTTCCAACGGATGAGAATATCCTGTAAAGTATTATCAAGTGCGTGACCCATATGAAGCTGACCTGTAATATTCGGTGGCGGAATCACAATTGTGTATGTGGGCTTGCCATCTTCACATTTAGCGTGGAAATATTTGCCGTCAAGCCAAGATTTATATATACGTTCCTCAACGTTTTTAGGATCGTACTGCTTTGCGAGCTCTTTCTTCAAAAGAAGTCCCCCTTAGAAAATATGTTGTTCCGAAAACTGCGGAAATTCGATTACTGCTTATTATCACACATATTTCAATTATTGTCAATGATTGAAAAGGTTATTTTTAGTATTAAATTTACATATATATGTTAAATGAACAGAATATAAAAAAAGATTATTATGTTATATTGCGAAAACACTTGATTTTTGGTAAAAAATATAATATACTGTTGTGGTAAATAAAACTGCTCAAAGGAGTTTTTGAAATGACAGCTAACATCAAAGAAAGAAGTTTTTTCTCTTACTTAATTCTCAGTGTAATCACTTTTGGTATTTATCCCATCGTTTTTTGGCACAAAATGTCCAAAGAAGTTGAAGTACTTTGTGAAGGCGACGGCAATAAAACAATGAAATTTGTTTTCGTTTGGCTTCTCAACTTCGTAACATTCGGTATTGCAGGTCTTGTATGGAGAGCAAAACTTGCTCAGAGACTTAAAGAAAATGCAGCTCGTTACAACATCAAATTTGCTGAAAGCGCAGGTCTTGTTGTAGTTTACGAACTTCTCATTCTTGTTGCAGGTCCCGTTATCGCGCGTTACATTATTGTTAAAAACTTTAATGCTATGGGCGCAGCTTTCAACGAATACAATGGTCTTGTTGATGCTAACGCAGACGACGATGTTTTCGCAGACGCTGAATAATTTAATCCGCAAAATCAAGCACTCTCTCCTGAGAGTGCTTTTTAATTGAGTTCTGTATTTTTTATTATCTTTTATTTTTGACAATAATTGACTTTACTTTTTACATATGGTATTCTTAATATATACGTTCAATCTATGGGGGTAGTTACGTGAACCAACTAATTTTTTCTGACGAGATTAAATCCGTTTCCAAGTACATTGAAAAATGCATCGGCACTTATACTGATACACAATATAAGAACATATATGTCATTACTGATACCAACCCTGTAAGTGATTATATCGTTCCTTCATTTGCTGCAAATTTGCCTGACGGCGGAACAGTTGTTGTAGATGCTTTTGATGCATCATCTTTAGGTCGTGATTTTTGCGCGCAGAATGACCTTAACATTAAATATGTAACATTAGAGAATTTCAAGCAGACTCCTGCTACTGATAACTCTGCATATCTTCTTCTCTGTGATACAAATGCATGCGATGAGACTTGGTTCGACGTACTCGACATATGCAAAGAAAAAGCAGAGTCCTTCCCTACCACCAGAATATTAATCGGTGCTATCTTACCACAGCTCCGTCCCATTCCTGATGGTATTCAGGCTTTGGCAGAGCGCGAGTACAGTTATTTTATTGAAAGTGTCGTTACAGACCGCACTCCTGCCGAAGATTTTTATATAACACTTGAAAAGAAGTGCAGAAAAATTGTTAACGACGGTTACAAAAAGCTTAATATTATGCGTTTCGACAACCTTATTGGTGCTAATTGTGCGAAAACACCCAACTTCGATTATGAAAGCATGATTAAGGAAGCCTTTGAAAACTCAAAGATTGAAATCACAAAAGACGATTACTGCACATATTACTCTGTCATATATACACGCGATGCCGCTTGTGCCTTTGCTAAATCTATTTACTGCACTAAAGAAGGTCACGTTTACAATCTCACCTATTACAATGCCTCTATCGCTGACCTTAAAACACAGATTTTCAAGAGCTATCCAGACAAAATATCATTTTCTTCAAATTCAGAAGCCTACAACGAAAATGAGGTTGTTTATTACTGTCTTAGCAGATTAAAAACACAAAACCATAAATGCTTCTCAAAAAAGACACTCTATCCTTTCAAAGAGGCAATGTACAGAACTGTTGCAAGCCACTCTGACAGCGACTATGATGTTCAGAAAAAATTAGGTTGCTATCAGGGCAAGCTTCAAAGATTAAAGGACATTGAAATCGATGTTCTTGCAGAGATTGACAGAATTTGTAAAAAACACGATATCAAATGGTTTCTCGCAGGTGGTTCACTTTTAGGTGCAATCCGCGAAAACAAGAGCATCTCGTGGGACGATGACCTTGATATCGGTATGTTGCGTGAAGATTTTGAAAAATTCAAAAAAGTTGCTCCGCTTGAACTTGACAAAAAATATTATTACTCATCTCCCTGGACTGATGACAACTGCCACTATTACATTGACAAAATACGTCTGAAAAGCTCCTATTTCTCAACTGCTTATTCAAGTCATTTCAATCTCGAAGACGGTGTTTTTGTTGACGTTATTGTTTATGACCAGACAAGTTCAAACAGACTTCTTGAAAAACTTCAGATCAAGCTTATTTGTCTTATGGTCGGTGCTTTGAGAATAAGATGGTACAACGAACCAAAAAAACCACACCTTAAATTCTGGAAAACAGTGTTCCCGATTCTCAAGCACATTCCGTGGAAGGTGCTTCACAAGCTCTTTGATTTTTCAGCCACCATGTTCTCAAAAAATAAAAAAGCCAAGTATCTTTTAGACAGTACCGGTCAGCATATCAGATACGGCAGATTCCCCAAGTATTATCTTGAAGAGCTTACAGAAACAGAGCTTGATGGTCTTATGTGTCCTATCCCCGTTCATTATCATGAGTATCTTTCATTCTTCTATGGTGAAAATTACTTCCCGAAGCCTTCTATATCTTCACAGGTTGGCGCTCATAAAATTGCAAGACTCGACCTTGGTGAGTTCCTTTTTGAGGACAAGCAACCCGGAGACTTCCGTGAAGTTGACATTCACGGTGAACTTTTCGAAAAGGAAATAAACTAAAAAACATCCCCACGTGGCACCTTCCTTGCGGAAGGTGCCACAGTTATATTGGTCTTTGGCAAAAGACACAACCCACTATGACACTTTCGAACCGAAAGTGTCATTTTTATAAAGAGAAAATGGGAGACGCTTCATAAAGAAGTGTCTCCCATTTCGGGGATGTTTTTTATATAAATTATCTTACAATTGAAGGATTAAGCCAGAATTTAGGTGTATCACCTTCAAAGAATTTCTGCGCTTCCTTCATCATCATTGCAGGACTGTCACTATAAGAGTTAATCGTATCACCGCCGCGATGATTAGTTAATGTGCAATTATCAAGTCCTACAAGCGGGTTATTCTCTTTGGTAACCGGTTCAACGTCGAACACGTCAATAGCTGCACCCATAATCTCACCGGATTTAAGAGCATCAGCAAGAGCGTTATAGTCAACCATATAAGAACGTGCAGTGTTAATAAAATAAGCCGTATTCTTCATACGTTTAAACTCGTTTTCACCAAGAAGGATGCTCTTACGACTAAGTCTTGCATGAAGCGAAACAATATCAGAATTTTCAAGAAGCTGTTCAAGCGGAACAAATTTTGCAATATTTTTGTTAACGTGACCTGAATAGAACGGGTCTGAAATCAGGAAACGGCATCCGAATGCTTTAAGCTTTTCATAAACCAACTGAGCAACAGAACCGAAACCGATAAGGCCGATTGTCATATCGCACATTTCGTGAATCTGAGTAGCAGTATTCGGATATTTTTCGCGCCACTCGCCGTTGTTTATGGCAATATTTGAACGTGTTATATTTCTTGTTTCATTAAGAATAAGACCAACTGTAAATTCAGCAACGGCATTGGCATTATGACTGGGGTTGAGAAGAACTGCAATATTTCTTTCTGTGCAGGCTTCAACGTCAATATTTTCGTGACCGCCGCGATTGCAAAGTACAAGCTTAAGTTTTTTTGCTCTTTCAAGAACCTTCTTGGTAATAGGACAAAGATGGCACATAATTACATCTGCATCTTCAACCGCTTCAAGAAGTCCTTCAGGCAAATCCAAGGTTTCAAAGCCGCCTGTTTCAATTACTTTAACAATATGTCTCATTTCGGAACGGGAGTGAAGACCAAAAAAGAAATACTCGATATTTGAAAATTGAAGGTAACTGTAATTCTCTATGCCTTTTTTCATCATATCGGGAGTGATGAAGTTATCACCTATAGCTACACATTTCATATAATTATTCCTCCGCTTTATTTTTTAAAAGTAATTCTGCCAAAACCATATCAAACTCGGTTGTTATCTTAAAATTCATTCTGTCGCCTGTAACAATACCAACATGGTATCCTTTTTCAAGGTACATTCTGCCGGCTTCCATATATGAATCGGTTTCTGCTTGTGTGAGTTTAACCTGTATATCTTTAAACTGTTTTATATTAAAGGTCTGAGGACCCTGATCACAAAAAATTGTTGACCGCTCGGGTACACAGGTGCTTTCCTTACCGTCTTCGGCAATAAGAACCGTATCTATAGTAGGCAATGACGTTGTCACCATATCATACTCATTAACCATTTTAAAGTTATCTTCTATTATACGTTGAGAAACAAAGGGTCTTGCACAATCGTGGATACACAGAAAATCTTTGTCAGTAGGTTCTCCGCCTAAATCATTGATTGCGGCGTTAACGATGTTAACCATCGAAAGAAAACGTGTTTCACCACCTGTGATAATAATAATTTTATCAACATCAACATTATATTCTTTTAAAATATCAAGGCAATACTCCATCCATTGGGGATTCATTGCAAGAATTACCTTATCAATATCCTTCGATGACAAAAAGGTATTAATTGTTCTCACAACTATTGGTATCTCTGCTATTTTCAAAAACTGCTTGGGAACTTTACTCTCCATTCGTGAGCCTATTCCCCCTGCTAAAATGCCGGCGTAATTCATTGAACACACTCCTTTTAATTTTTAGTTTCTAATTCAAACAGTTCGCCTTTAATATCAACATCCCTGAAAGGGGTTTTGCCACTTTTATCAAAAACATACTTCCCTAAATCTATTCTTGCAAAATCGTGAGGACAACATCTGTTACTCAGGTTCGGCTTTTGCATATAGTTCGGTCCGTATGCATAATTCAGATAACCTGTATAATCAACAGGGATGGGCGCCTTGATACCATCGAAATCCACATAAACTGTATCTTCAAGCCCGGCTATCGGCAAGGGGCCGTCTTTAAGTTTTTTGCCGACGGTATCAATAAGCCACCTGGCATTCTTTTTATTTTTATAAATCTTTGAGAAGAATTCAAAAAGATTGTGATACATCCCCCAAGGGAAAACCTTTAAAACAGGAACAATGAACTTAACAATACCGTGATATTTCCTTGCCCAGGGACGATGATTCCATCTCAAAATCACACAGTTATATAAAACACCAAGAATAAATGTGTGAAGCTTCTGGAAAATTTTAATATTACTCGTCTTGTCATAAATAAGAATATCTATAAATACTCCGTCAGGAAAAACATTGGCATTGGAATACTTTGTAGAAAAATACGTTGATTCAAGCCTTACTTTTTCTGTTGTATAGTGGCTTCCACTGCCATTAAACGGACCTGAATAGGAAAACTTATCGGAAAGTTGAGTTTTACAAGCCTTTCTGAATTTGTCATAATCCTTGCGGAGCATACCGATATCAAGGTCATCATCCCAAGGAATAGCACCGCCTGAACGAACCGCACCTAAAAGACTGCCGCCTGCAAGGAAATATTTGATGTCATTTTCAACGCAAATTCTATCAATTTCCTTAAGCATTTCAATTTCAAGTGCCTGTATCTGCTCAATTCTGCCACAATAGAAAGCTATATTGTCAGAAGTATCATACTCAAACTCTGTGAGATAGGATACAATGTGTCTGACCATAATGCTCAAATCAAATTCTGCGGTATTACCCAAGGCATTAAATTTAAGAGTATTAAGACAGTAGTATCTGTGGCTTATAGCGGAAGACAGCTTCTTTTCAAGCGAAAAAACATCAGAATACGAAAAATAAATCTGCTCTTTGATATCACCGACAGTAAGCTCTGTTGAAGCAACATTATAAATATGACCTGTTCTGCCGTGAAAAGCAGTATAAAAAACATCCGAACAAGCATCTCTCACATAAGATACAGAGAAAACATCCTTGCAATCATCATCAGAAATGGTGATGATTTTATTTTTCAACGCTTGTGTGACTATGGATTGAATGTCTATTTTTTTACTGTTATAGCAATCAGGTGCAAAAATATTACTGAACCTTAATATATTCAAATCCGCTCCGTCAGAACCAACGGCTTTTCTGCAAAGGCTTTCAATTTCAAGGTAATATTCAATTTCAGCAGTTCTTTCGCAATGGTTCTCAAGATAAAAGCTGAATTCGCGCTCTGCTAAAGACGTTGCCGGACTCATATCTGAAAAACTATCAAAATCCGGCAAAATTACACTCAAAACAACTCTGCTGTTCTTTGATAATAACAGAACTTTTTTTAATCTTTGAATAATCATATCTTTTTCAGTTAAATCTGTACAATCCGCAAAAAAGAAAATAATCTTTTTATCATTTACAGAAGAACTGAAATCATCAGCATTAACTGCATCTATTCCGGCTTGAGCGATAGTGTTTTTTCTGTATTCTGACTCCGTAATATCACAAAGGTAGGTAACCTTGTCGAAGACAGGATATTTTACGTTTGCTTTTTTCAAAGCAAACATAAAATAATCGCAGAGAAAACTATTGTCCCCTGCTACTAACGCAGCAGAATATTTATTATTCTTTTTTTGGGCGCGAAGGGATTTAAAATGCGGATACAGTGCCTCGGCAGACATTATCTGCTCATCTGTTACAACTAAATTTTTCATTTAAATGCTATCCTTAAACTCTTATAACATAGATGCGATATCAGCAGCCATCTTTTCTGTACAATTTTCGGTATCGGTTATCATCCCGCTGATAAATTTATTGAGATATTCATAATCATAAGGAAGCTCTAAGCTTTCAACAAGTTTTTTTGCATCAGATTCCTTATATCCCGGCAGGACGTCATATTCAATAGCAAGACCGCGTTTTTCTCTATAGTTATCCATATCATAATTATAGAAATAAACGGGTATCCCCTTTATGCCCGCCTCGTATATCATACATGAGTAGTCACTAATAAATTTATCGGCGCAAGTAAGCATCTGGAAGGTCGAAAAGCGTTTATCCGTTATAACGCGCTCATCACCAAGAATCGCTGCAGAAAGCGGATGAAGTTTTACAACAAGATTATATTTCTCAAAATCAAAACATTCAATCAGTTTACGTAAATGCTCGTCGAATCGATCTTCTTTCTTTCTGAAAGTAGGGGCATAAACAACTGTTTCCTTTTCTGCAAGCTGCGGATATTCTTTATAAATAGCCGCTTTTGTTTTTGCTATATAATCTTCGCTGGTAAGTAAATCAACACGCGGAAGTGTAAAAATCCTGAATTTTGATGCGTCGGCATTAAAACCTTCCATTAAAACCTCTTTATATTCTTCACCTGCGCAATAGATAACATCATAATTCTTGTGCATCTTCATAGTCTCAGCGATTGTCCCGGAAGAACCTTCTTCTTTTCCGACAATCTGCCAACCGAATTTTTTTAATTTACCGATGGAATGCCATATCTGAACAATTTTCAGACTTTTCTTATGGTTTAAAATACTGACAACAGGACTGTAACTATCAAGAACGCAAACAGAAGATGTTGCAAGGTGATACATCTGAGTAAACATATGAAAACCATATGAAATTTTTGTAAAAAGAGTGGAATTAACACCGCCATCAAGCGTTCTGCACAAATAGACGACTTCAACACCGTGAGCGGATTTTAACTCATCACCCAACATACGAAAATCATTGCTTATATTGTTTGATTGTCGACTAATCATAACCACCTTACGGCGGTGTTTCAACAACTTAAAAAACATATAAACAAAGTTAAGTAACCATATAAAAATTTTCAAAATCAATCGTTTCAAACAAAACACTCCAAATGGCGTTCAAACGCCTTTCAACGATTTAATCATACTACAAAACAATAGTTATTTCAAGTGTTTTCGCGGTAATGTATCAAAACCTCTGCCGATATAAAAAACGGCAGAGGAAAAGATTATTTTCTGAACACCAAACCTTTAACCGAAGGTGAAATTTTACCCCATATTGCCTTTACAACGGTAACAATAATCTCTGCGGCAACAGCAACCAATATCGAGACAACCAAATAAATAAGCAATGTTTTTTCAGGAGAAAGTTCAGGAGCAACGGTATTAATAAGAAACGCAACATATCGGTGGTTAAGATATAACACAAGTGAAAATCTTCCCAAAAGTGAACATATCTTCATAGGTAAAATATTCTGAACACCTGTCAGACCACTCAACATTATAAAACAGATAAAGAACGTAACAATAACCGCAATATAATCAAAACGATTTTTGCCTTCGAACTGCATTATAACAAGCAGTAAACCAATTAAACCAAGCTCACCAAGCCACAAAAGAGCTTTGAAAGGTTTTGTCAGAGTAATATTGCTCGCCTGTAATCTATCAATCATCGCACCGATAAAGCACCCAAGGCAAAGCCCTGCAATAGCTCGCATTATGCCGTAATTAAGGTAACCACTCCAACCAAGGCTATTAAGCGTGCCCTTTTCCTGAGAAGAAATAGCATAAATAATTACAGGAATAACAAGAGAGCCGATATTTACAAACCAATCCTTATGTTTTAATAATACTGGGAAAATTATAGCCATCGCCACAATCATTGCGGAAAGATACCATGTGGGCCCGTTATAAATTGTACCAAAATCAACGCCTGTATTATGGAGAAGCAAAACTTCGTTAATTGATAAAACAGACCCCTTAAGGAAGTCAATAATGCTCTGGTCTTTTTCTATAAAAAACGAGAATTGACGTACAATAAAAGCTGCGATAAACGAGAAAACAAAATACGGATAAAAGGATTTAATCTTATTTATAAGAAAATCGGCGGTACTTTTACCCAAACGGGTTACATCAAACTTTCTTGATGACTTGACCATTAAAAAACCGGATATAATAAAGAAAAACTCAACACCCGTAAATCCGTATGGCAATATCGTTATGCCAGCCGTACTGATTGCCGTCAGGTTTTTAGTATGATAAAGAACAATGATTATGGAAAAAATGAATTTTAACAAATCAATTTCCGGATTAATTTTCCTTTTGCTCATAATGACCTCCAAATATGAATATAGTATTATTTTACCCTACATACAAACTATTGTCAATAAAGGTAATAAAAACAACTCCCTGCCAAACAGCAAGGAGTTGAGAAAACCAAAAAGAAATTATCTCTTTGAGAACTGAGGTGCACGACGAGCGCCTTTGAGACCGTATTTCTTTCTTTCTTTCATTCTGGGGTCACGTGTAAGGAGACCTGCTTTTTTGAGAACGGGACGAACATCGTCTTCAGACTGAAGAAGTGCTCTTGCAATACCGTGACGGATTGCACCTGCCTGACCTGTAACGCCACCGCCGTTTACGCGGCAAACAACATCGTATTTGTCGAGACTCTCTGTAAGAGCAAGAGGCTGACGAACGATAAGTTTGAGTGTTTCAAGACCGAAATAATCGTCGATATCTCTATCGTTGATTGTAACTTTGCCTGTGCCGGGATATACACGAACACGAGCAACTGATTTTTTTCTTCTACCTGTGCCGTAGAAATATGATTTGCTTTCGTACATAATAGTTGCCTCCTCCCTTAAAATTCTCTAACGATAGGCTTCTGAGCTGCCTGTTCGTGCTCTGCACCTGCATATACACGAAGACGAGCCATTGCTGCTCTACCGATAGTGTTATCGGGAAGCATACCCTTAACGGCTTTCTGAACTGCAAATTCGGGTTTTTCTTTCATAAGAATACCGTATTTAACAGATTTCATATTGCCGATGTAGCCTGTGTGATGATGATAATATTTGTCCTCAAGCTTGTTACCTGTGAGAACTACTTTTGCAGCGTTGATGATGATAACGCTATCGCCGCAATCTGCGTGAGGAGCGAATGTGGGTTTGTGTTTACCGCGAAGAAGAACAGCGGCCTCAACAGCAACTTCGCCGAGAGTTCTGCCTTCTGCGTCAAGAACATACCACTGGCGCTCGGTTTTGCCTTTAGGCATATAAGTAGACATAACAGTTACCTCCGATATAGTTTCGGGGCATAAAAACCCCGCATTGCCTTGATATATTATCACAGCAATGCGGAGATGTCAACACTTTTTTTAGGAAATTTTTATATACCAAACTCAATCTCGCGTTTTCTCGTTTTTTCTCATTATTTCACCACTTTTTCTCTCGTGGCAAATTTGAAAAAGTAACCAATTTAATGATTATTTATTTGGCGAGTTTGCTATAATCCTTAACGATATCAATTCTGTTCTTTCTGCGTTTTCTGCGTTCACGTTCCTTTTTAGTGCCAAAGAATAAAACTATAAGGATAACCACTATAATTATAACTGCTATAATGAACGCTTTTGAGCTCATAATTTTTTCGAGCCAGTTGAACATAGCCCAAAGATAGTTCTTTTTAACATTATCCTGAGCAACAACCGTTAACGAAGCAATATGAACACCATCATAAACGATATCAGCCTTGCCGATAACGTCACCTTTTTTAACTGGTGCATCTATTTCTTGGGGAAAGCCTTCCGCAAACTCAATCTGCATATTATCAATATCGATATCTCTGTGAACAACTGCACTGATACTGTTCTGCGGTACCAAGGCAACGTAATCATTTCCTCTGCCGTATTTAACAGCAACCTCACCGACATTATATGAAGAATCCGCAAGTTCTTTGATTTTAATATTTGAAAAAGCCCACCTTAACATATACCGACACATAAGATACGCTGTATTTCTGTATTCACCATCGGCTACGTATTTATCATTGCCTTTCATAGCGATAGAAATATAAGTATAACCATCCTTTGTGGCACTTGAAATCAGGCAACATCCGGCTTTATCTGTTGTGCCCGTTTTCAAACCGACGGCACCCTCATAATAATAGTAAGAATAACTGTTCAGCAAAGGGTTAGTATTATAAAGATAACGGATATCACTTTCGTTGGTTGCCGGCATTGTTTTACCGTATTTTGACGAAATCTGTCTTATAACGTCATTTTCAAGAGCCTTTTTCGCGATAAGATACATATCATTTGCGGTTGTATGATTCTGTTTATCGCTTTCAAAACCCGCAACACTCGTATCATCGAGCCCGTGTGCATTTGCAAAATATGTATCTTTGCAACCTAATTCCTTAACATAAGCATTCATATCGGCAACAAAAGCAGCTTCATCACCATTACCGAAATACTCTGCCAAAACCTGAGCAGCATCGTTACCGCTGACAAGGAAAAGACAATAAAGAAGCATTTCAACAGTGACTTTCTCCCCTGCTTTGAGCCCTGCAATAGAACTGCCCGTACCCAGCAAGCTGTCAATCGCCTTTTCGGAACAGGTTATAACAGTCTGCATATCATCACATTTTGAAAGGGCAACAAGAGCAGTAGTTATTTTGGCAAGCGATGCGGGTGCAGTAATAACATCAGCATTTTTACTGTAAATGACGGTATCGGTATCTGCGTTAACAAGTAATGCGATATCCGTTTCATAATCAGGTGCATCAATATCGTAATAACCATTGGCGGTTTTGACTGCATTTTCTTCAGTAGCGGAGCCTATAACCGAAAACGGAAGTGTAAACAATAAACAAAATATTAAAATCAGTAATTTTTTCATAGACAATCACCGTTAAATGTTATAAAATAGAATAAATAATAATTTTCTACATTATATCATTTCTTTCGACAGAATAAAATAGTATATTAAAAAAAAAGGAGAATAAAATTATGGTTTTTGTAACAGGTGATACTCACGGCGATCCTAAAAGGTTGTCTAAAAGCGTTTTAAAGAACCTTAACGAAGGTGATACGCTTATTGTATGCGGTGATTTCGGCTTCATCTGGGACAGATCAAAAGCAGAACAAAAAATTCTTAAATCACTCTCGAAGAGAAAATATAATATATGCTTTATAGACGGTACGCACGAGAACTTTGAGCTTTTAAATGCTTATCCAACCACCAACTGGAACGGCGGCAAGGTTCACCAGATATCTGATAACATATATCACCTTATGCGTGGTCAGATTTTCACTATTGACGGGTTGAAAATCTTTACAATGGGCGGCGGCGAAAGTCCTGATTTGGAATCACGTATTGAAGACAACCCTTGGTTAAAATATGAAATTCCTTCAAAAGAAGATTTGCTTGAAGGTGCTGCCAATCTCGAAAAACACGATTGCAAAATTGACGTCATTATAACTCACGAGCCATCCTCCACAATCAAAGGTTTCCTGAAACTCGGTGAAAGTGATGCAGTTCGTGTGACAACCCTTAACGCGTACTTTGATGAACTCTCAAAATGCAGCGAATTCGGCCGTTGGTTCTTTGGCAGCCTTCACCTTGACAAATACATCTCAAACACCTATATCGGTGTTCACAAGGCTATTGTAAATGCACACACGGGTGAAAGGGTTTACTTTTAATAATATAAAAATGTGTATTGAGAAATTACTCTCAATACACATTTTCTTTTAATCCTTTATCCCGAACATAAACTTCAATACACCCCGTAAAAATTTGGGACTCTGGTAAACTACAACTTTCATAAATCACCACTCCTTTTCGTTTACTACATAATATGAGTGGTTAGAAAAAGTGTTACAGTTGCCAATCCTTTAAATCTTTTACATCATTGTACATTGAAACGTAGCTTTCGTGACGGTTTTTATCAATATCTCCGTTTTTTAACGCATCAAGAATCAAACAACCCTTCTCAACTGTATGAGAACATGATGTGAATTTGCATTTTCCTAAATACTCCTGAAACTCGGGGAAACAAAACGGTAGATTTTCTTTAACTATAACGTCGCTTGTCTGTTCAATATCAAGTGAAGAAAATCCCGGTGTATCTGCCACAAGCCCGTTACCGATATGATAAAGTGTCACTTCACGGGTGGTATGCCTTCCCCTGCCCAATTTATCACTTATCTCTCCTGTGGCGAGAGAAAACCTTTCATCAATGCAATTGAGAAGTGATGATTTACCAACGCCGGTGTTGCCTGTGAAAACTGTAATTCCTTCACCTATCATCGACCTTACTTTTTCAATACCTTCACCTGTTTTGCAACAAACTGATGCAACATCTATTCCTGCTTTGCGATAAACTGACTCGTAAGCGTCAGTATCCCCCAAATCACTTTTAGAAAAAACAACGCAGGGCTTGATACCTTTATCAACTGCTATGGCAGTCATTTTATCAATAACCAGAAGGCTCGGAACGGGTTCCTTAATTGATGAAACAATAATCAACGTGTCAATATTGGCAACAGGAGGCCTTAACAGAAAGTTCTTTCTTTCACGAATTTCATCAATTGTATTTTCTTTATCAGCCCTTACTGTTATAGTGACATTATCACCTGCAAGGGGTGTTATTTTTTTCTTTCTGAATGCACCACGGGCTTTACATTCATAAACTTCGCCGGCGGCTTCTACATAATAGAAGCCGCCGATACCTTTAATAATAACGCCGTTTAAAACATTTTCCATACTTACTGTACCTGTATATTATCTGTATTCTCCTGAGTATCAGGCTGCTGTGTAGATTCCTGCGAAGCCGCGATGTACAAGGTAATTGCGGATGTTTTGTCAAGATTTGGGGATGTTGATGTTGACGGAGTCTGTGCAACAACAGTTCCTGCCGGCTCCGAGCCGGGGATTTCAATAAATGAAATATTGTTATACCCTGCTTTATTAAGTTCAGCACGGGCAGTTTCTTTATCAAGACCAACAACATCAACGTAGAACGAAATTGTATAATAACGTTCTCTTGTAACAGAAACAGGTTCCTTGGTGAAATTAGCAGTTGACTCGTAATAGAGTTTATCGTTAATATACAATTTTATTGATGCTGCGGCAGAATCTCCGGAAGTTTCAATAGTATATTTACTTAAAACATCCGTATCAACATTATTATCAGCTATCATTTTATCATCAACGTAAAGCTTCACGTTAACTTTACCGACTTTTGTGGGTAGGTCAATATTCTTTTTAAGGAATACCTGCCCCGAACTGACTGTAAGAATAACGCTGTCGCCTTCCTGAACAGGCGAGCCCTCCGCAGGCGACTGCATAACTACCCTGTCCTTCTCAACGCTTGAATCAACAACTTCGGTTTTACTGAGATTCAATCCGCTCTTTTGAAGAATCTTTTTAGCTTCACTCAAAGTTTTACCTGAAACATCAGGCATTTTGAAAAGCTTACCCGAACTCTCATCGGCAGAATAATAAACTGTAACGTCACTGCCTTCAAAAACACTTGAACCTGCCGCAGGTTTCGTTTTAATAACCTTACCTATCGGCACATTCTCATCTTCAACAGGCTCGGCAATAACTACAAAACCCATTGACTCAAGGGTGTTTATGGCTTCTTGATAATTGTCGCCCTCTAAATCGGGTAAAATCTGCCCTTCACCGGATTTTGCAACATAGAGTCTTATGGTATAACCCTTGGGAACCTCTGTTCCTGCCTCGGGGTCCTGTTTAAATACACAACCTGCTTTGCCGTCACTGAAAGGCTCATAAGAAATTTCAAAATTAAAACGTTCTTTGTAATCCTCGTTATCTTTAATCTCATCCAGATAATTCATACCTATGAAATTATCTACTTCGATTTTTTTGCCCGTGAAAAGAGTAGGCACGTCAACCCCGTCCTTAAGAACAGAGAAAAGAAGAATACCTATAAATATAATAACGGCAACCGCTATACCTGCAACAACCCCGACAACTTTTGTATTGGTGTGTTTTGCAGGTCTGATATCCTGGACTGCATCAACGGTTTTAACGTTGACTTCATCAAGCTTCATACGGGCATCTGCAGAAGGCGGAACAGTTTTAATAACCTGAGTACTTTCATCAGAAGGTACTTTATTAACAAAGCGCGTAGGCTCACTGTCGACGAAATATGTTCCGTAATCAAATTTCATATTAGGATTACGGCGCAAATCTTCAATATCAAGCAAAAATTCTGCGGCGGAGCAATATCTGTCGCGCGGATTTTTTTGCATTGCTCTCATTGTTATCTGCTCAAAACCCACAGGAATGTTAGGATTCAAGGTTCTTGGCGGAGTAGGCTCTTTATTGACCTGCATAAGCGCAACGGAGACGGCACTGTCCGCCTGAAAAGGCAGTTTTCCCGTCAACATTTCATAAAGAAGAACACCCACCGAGTAGATATCGGCTTTTTCGTCAGTAATTTCACCCTTAGCCTGTTCGGGGCTTATATAGTGAACGGAGCCTATTGCTTTTTCTGTCATAGTTTTTGTTTCACTGTGACTGAAACGGGCAATACCGAAATCAGCAACCTTGATAGTACCGTTTTCGAGCAGCATTATATTCTGAGGTTTGATGTCCCTGTGAACAATGCCTTTATCGTGTGCGTGTTGAAGTGCCTTAAGAATCTGATTCATAAAGAATAAGGCTTCTTTCCACTCAATAACACCGCGTTCTTCTATATATTCTTTAAGAGTGATACCTTCGATATGTTCCATTACAATGTACTGCAATCTGTCACCGAAGCTAACGTCAAAAACTTTGACAATATTCGGATGAGAAAGCACCGCAATGGCTTTAGATTCATTTTTGAAACGACGGCGGAACTCCTCGTTGGCAAGATATTCATCTTTAAGAACTTTAACCGCGACAATTCTGTCATCAATGTTATCGTAGGCCTTGTAAACAACTGCCATACCGCCTACACCGATAACGTCGTGTATCTCGTACCTTCCGTCAAGTCTTTTACCTACATAATTTTCCATACTTACTCTCCTTGGCTGTCAGCAACCATCAGAACAACAGTAATATTATCACGACTGCCTGCATTGATTGCCATTTCAACAAGTTTTTCGGTTGAAGAATCACCGTATTCTTTAATAATATTCAACATCTCGTTGTCACTCAACGAGCCACATAAACCATCTGTACATATAAGAATATTTTTATTATCATCAAGTTCAATCAAATCAAAATCCACATCAACAAAACTCAATATACCGACAGCGCGTGTAATGATATTTCTGTCAGGGTGAACTTTTGCTTCTTCTTCTGTAATTTTACCGGTATCCATAAGATACTGTACAAGAGAATGGTCCTTGGTAATAAGTCCTATATTATCATCATAAATATAGGCGCGACTGTCACCCACGTGGGCAATAACCGCAAAACCCTTTACAACCATAACCGCGACCACGGTTGTACCCATACCGCTAAATTCACGGTTCTTTTGACCTTCAGAGAAAACTGCGGCATTGGCAGCACATATTGCAGAATTAAGCAAATTCTGTGCAGTTTTTACTGTCATATTTTCGCGATAACCGCGTTTTATGGCTTCGGAAACTCTTTCAACACAGATTTTACTTGCAACCTGACCGCCTGAAACACCGCCCATACCGTCACACACAACTGCCCAGGCATCTCCTGTTTCAAAAACGCCAGCTCTGTAATCATCCTGATTAGATTCCCTGAAGGCGCCAATATCTGTTTTTGCTAAAATTTTCACGGTGTTTCACCTCGCTTCTCATAATTACTTTTTATTTTCTTTAATCTTCTCACGGCGTAACTGACCGCAAGATGCATTTATATCAGAACCTAAAGTACGCCTTACAGTAACGGCGTGACCTTCTTTTTCAAGAATTGACTTAAAAAGCACGATGCTTGAATCGGAACTGCGTTCGTGACCTTTTTCAGGCACTTCGTTTGCAGGAATAAGGTTTATATGACAAAGTATTCCCTTAAGACGTTTCGCCAGTTCTCTTGCACACTCAGGCGTATCGTTAACACCCTTCATCATAGCGTATTCAAAAGATATGCGCCTTGACGTAGTTTCAGCGTACACACGACAAGCTTCAAGAAGCTCTTCAATATCCCAACTCTTGTTAACAGGCATAATTCTTGAACGAATTTCATTATTGGGTGCATGCAATGAAACTGAAAGAGTCAGCTGTAAGCGTTCTTTTAATAAGTCATAGATACGCGGAACAATACCGCTTGTTGACAAAGATATATGTCGCATACCGATATTCAGACCGCGTTCATCGCTGACAAGAGAAAGGAACTTCATTACGTTGTCATAATTATCAAGCGGCTCACCCATACCCATAAGCACTATACGTGAAATGCGAAGCTCAAGATCCCTTTGAGCGGTATAAATCTGACTTAAAATTTCAGATGGTGTCAGCTGTCTTTTAAAGCCACCAATACCCGATGCGCAAAAAGCACACCCCATTTTACATCCTACCTGTGTGGAAACACAGATTGTGTGGCCGTACTTATAATCCATAACCACACACTCAAGATATTCACCATCAGGCAAAGAAAACAGGTATTTTACAGTATTATCATACCGCGAAACAAGTTTTTTTTCAATAGTGCAGGAAAATATTACAAAATTGTCATCTAATTTTTTAATAAGCTCCTTTGAAATATTGGTCATTTCGCCGAATGACGTCACACATTTTTTATGTAACCAATCATACACCTGCGTTGCTCTGAATTTAGGAAGACCCATTTCCTTGAATTCCGCCGACAATTCATCAAAGCTCATTGAAACTATATCTTTTTTGCTCATAAATCTTACTTTCTTTCAAAAACGGCAATAAAAAAACCGTCACAGTTATTTGTATGCATCATAAGGGTCAGATAATCCCCTTCATCAACTGTACGTTCAACGCACGGCAAAGCCTTCACCGAAACAAAATCCGTATGTTCCTTTAAAAAGGCATCACAGATTTTCCTGTTTTCATTAGGATTAACTGAACAGGTTGAATAAACAAGTCTCCCGCCTTTTTTTACGTATTGTGAAGTTGTATCAAGAATTGTGCGTTGAATGGGCAAAAGCTCTTTTATATCGTCCAGTTTTTTATATTTTATCTCAGGCTTTTTTCCGATTATGCCCATTCCTGAACAAGGCACGTCACAGAGAACGTAATCCGCTTCGGGAAAATCAGAATTATATTTACAGGCATCATTAACCCGTGTTTTAACACACGTAAGCCCGAGTCTTTCAGCTCCGTCCTTTATGAGTTTAGTGCGTGATTCATAAATATCACAAGAAAATAACTCTCCTGTGTTATCCATATATTGTGCCAAGGTAAATGTTTTGCCTCCCGGTGCGGCACAAACATCAATAACCGTACTGTTTTTAGTGGGTGACAAAGCTTCGACACATAATTGAGATGATATATCCTCAACATGAAACAAGCCTTTTTTATAACCTTCGAGTCCGTAAACAGCTTTATTTAATTCAATTTCAAAAGCATTGGGTAAACCGACGCTTTTAACCACTACCCCATCATTTTCCAAAACAACCTTCAATTCATCGGGAGTAGTTTTAACGGTATTAACTCTTATAAAAATCTTTTTGGGCTCCAGTGATGCTTTTAAAAAGCCTTCCGCATTATCCTTGCCGTAATGGTAAGTGAGAAACTTAATAAGTTCTTCGGGTGCAGAGTAAAGAACACTCATTCTCTTAACATCGTCAAAAGCTTCAGGTATAACAAAACCTTTATCGGCAACTTTTCTCAGCACAGCGTTAACAAGACCGGATGCGTAGGCGCTTTTATTGTTTTTAGCAAGCTTCACACTCTCATTCACTGCGGCAGAAGCCGGTATTTTATCAGAAAACAACAACTGATAAACACCCAGCCGCAAAATTACAAGCACATCTTTTTTCAACCTTTTCACAGGTTGTTGTAAATTGTTGCCGATTATGTAATCTAAAGTAATTTTGCGCTCGGTTACGCCGTAAACAAGGCGTGAAATAAAAGCACAATCAGTGCTGTCGGGGCAATAAGCCTTAACAGCACTGTCAACAGCAAGGTTAGAGAAAGCCTTATCCTTTTCAATTTTCAAAAGAATTTCAAAGGCAATCTGCCGAGCGGATTTAGTCATTTAACGTCTTCTCCCCGTAAATCTGAGTATGAGTCGCAACAGTTGTGCAAGACTGACCGCAAGTGCCGCAACATAAGTCATTGCCGCCATTTTCAAAACCTTCTGTGCCCCTGCTTTTTCTTCAAAAGTCAACAAATTGTTTGACTGTATAACGTTGATTGCGCGTCTGCTTGCATTAAATTCAACAGGAAGTGTTGCAAGCTGAAAAACAGCGGTAAAGGCAAAGAAGCCGATACCAATCCATACAAGGGGTTCAAAGCTGAAAATAACGCCGGCAATTAACAAGGGTATTGATAAAGCAGAGCCGATATTGCAAACCGGCAAAATTAAATTTCTGAATTTTATGGGTGCGTAATTTTCCGCGTGCTGAGCGGCGTGACCCGCCTCATGGCAAGCAATACCCACTGCGGCAACAGACGAGCCGTTAAACACATCCTCGGAAAGTTTAATCACCTTTTGCGTAGGGTCATAACAATCGCTAAGATTGCCGCCGATACGCATTATATTAACGTCAGTAATGCCGTAATACTGCAGAACCATATAAGCCGCCTGCGCACCTGTTATGCGACGGGCATTACCTATTTTTGAGTATTTGGCATAGGTAGATTTAAGTCTGAATTGGATAATTAAGGATGCAATTATTACAGGCAAAACCAAAACAATGTAATAATAATCAAATAAATTATATACAAATGGCATAATAACACTCCATTTTATGTTTTTTAATATTTTACACCGCAATACTAAAAAAAATAACAACAGTTTATTAACAATATTTTAATTTTTAACCAAGAATTGTGCCATCTTTAACCGGATGACCCCTGAAAAAATCAGCCGCTGACATTCTTTTTTTGCCTTCATATTGAACTTCTTTAATAAAAACGGGATTTCCGTCACCACAGAACACAATAAGACCTTTTTTAGTAACCTTCATTTCGCCTGACGAACCCTTACCCGCATCACGAATAAGCTCTGAACGGAAAAGCTTAAGGTTCTTACCCTCAAGTATGGTTTGAGCAACAGGCCAAGGGTCTAAACCGCGAATCTGATTGTGAACCTCACGGGCAGTTTTTGTAAAATCAACAGGTGACATTGTTTTATCAAGCATTGATGCATACGAGCTGTTCGCATCATCCTGTTTTTCAGGCTTGAGCTCGCCTTTCTTCAAGGCGTCAAGGGTTTTTATAAGTAAATCGGCACCCATAACCGCAAGTCTGTCAAAAAGCTCGCCCGAAGTTTCATTTTCACCGATTTTTGTCACTTCTTTAAGCAACATATCACCTGTATCAAGACCTTCATCCATTTGCATAGATGTAACACCTGCAAACTCTTCACCGTCAAGAACACATCTTTGAATAGGTGCTGCCCCGCGATATTTGGGCAAAAGAGAGCCGTGAATGTTAATGCAACCGTATTCAGGATACTCGAGAAAATCCTTTGGTAAAATCTTGCCGTAGGCAACAACTATAACAGCATCGGGTTTTAATTCTTCAAGAATTTTAGTACCTTCACCGTTTTTCAGGGTCACAGGTTGAAAAACAGGGATACCTGCATCAATTGCAACTGTTTTTACGGGCGGCGGTGTTAAAACCGCTTTTCTGCCGACGGGTTTATCGGGTTGTGTAAACACACCCACAACATCGTAGTTATTATCTATAAGCGCTTTTAAAGGTAACACCGCAAAATCAGGTGTACCCATATAAACTATTCTCATATTTTTCTCCGAAAAATTATTCTGCATCTGTTCTGTAAAGGCACTCGCCTTCGTCAAGTTTATCTTTATATAAAATGCCGTCAAGATGATCAAGCTCATGACAGAAGCAACGTGCCTTCAAGCCTTCACCCTTATAAAGGCACCATTTGCCTTCTCTGTTTTGCGCTTTTACTTTAACAACCATGGGTCTTGTTACAGTTCCGCAAAGACCCGGAAGTGAAAGACAACCCTCCGAACCTGTCTGAGAACCTTCAATACTTGTTATTTCAGGGTTTATAAGTTCAATGTAGTCGCTTCTGTCTTCACTGACGTCCATAACAACAACACGTCTTAAAACACCTACCTGGGGCGCTCCAAGACCTACGCCGCCTGATTTATACAAAGTATCCTTCATATCATCAAGCAGGTCAAAAAGTCTTTCATTGAAATCTGTGACAGGTCTTGAAGTTTTTCTGAGAATAGGGTCGTCGTCAACCCTTATATTTCTGATAGCCATATATGCCTCCTATGGATTAATGTCAACAACTGCAGTAACTCCGCTATTCTGGGTAGCGCGCATATACTGCACAAGCAAATCCGACATCATCTGACGGAAACGCTTATTATTTTTGCACTTTATTGTAATTATATTCCTGTATTTATTACTGATTTTATTTATTCTGGGTTGTATTGGCCCGAGAACGTTGATTTTAACATCGCTGTAATCACCCGTCACAGCATCTTTTAACATTTCAAAAAATGCGTTAGCACCGCTGATTGATTTATTGTACTGTTCACTGGTAAAAGTAATGGTACAAATATCGCAATAAGGCGGATAAACCATACTTTTACGGATGATGCTTTCCGTTTTATAAAAGGACTCATAATCCTGCGCGGCAGAAAGCTCAATTATATCGTTATCGGGTAAAACTGTCTGTATATATGCCTTTCCTTCAAAATCACCACGACCTGATCTTCCGATAACCTGTGTCAGCAAATCAAAGGCTTTTTCGCTGCTTCTGAAATCGTCATTATATAATTGTTGGTCGATTGAAATTATGCCGACAAGTGTTACACGCGGAAAGTCAAGGCCTTTGGCAACCATCTGTGTGCCGAGAAGTATATCGTAATCACCGTTTGCAAAAGCTGTTAACTTTTCCTGATATGAATATCTGGCCATTGTTGTATCTGCATCCATACGCAGAATACGGGCATTAGGGAAAATATCAGCTAATTCATCTTCAATCTTCTGTGTACCGAAACCGGAATAAGTGACCGCTTTTTCACCACACTCAGGGCAAACATCAGTATAACTCTGCGAATGACCGCAATAATGACACATAAGACGTCTGTTAGCACTATGATATGTGAGAGATATACTGCAATTCGGACAGGTCAGAACGGTCTTACACGCCGTACAGGATGCAAAAGTATTGAAACCGCGCCTGTTCATAAGTAAAATTGCCTGTTGCTTTTTATCAAGACATTCTTCAAGGGCATTGTAAAGCTCATTACTTACAGCGCCTTTTGTATTTGAAATATCAACAGTAATAACCTCAGGTAAAACCGCTTTACCATAGCGTTTATCAAGCTTAACAAAGCCATATCTTCCGTTTACTGCATTTGTATATGTTTCAATGGAAGGTGTTGCAGAAGCGAGAACCAACAAAGCGTTATGATAAGCGCACCTGAATTTCGCTATATCACGGGCGTGATATCTTGGTGTCATTTCAGATTTATATGTGTGCTCCTGCTCTTCGTCCATAACGATAAGACCGAGATTGTCAAAAGGTGCAAAAACTGCGGAACGAGTGCCGATTGCAATTTTAGCATCGCCGTTTTTAACACGTTTCCACTCGTCGATACGTTCACCTGCAGAAAGAGCACTGTGAAACACCGCTACCGAGTCACCAAAATGAGAATAGAATATGCCTAAAGTCTGCGGTGTAAGGGCAATTTCGGGCACCATAACAATAACACCCTTGCCATCGGCAACAACCTGTTCTATAAGCTTTAAAAAAACCTGTGTTTTACCGCTACCGGTAACGCCGAAAAGCAACGATGCTGAACCTTTACCGCTTTTATATGAATTTAAAAGTCGTGTAAAAGCTTTATTCTGAACATCAGTCAGCTCGGGTGAGTCCGCCCTTTTACCCTTTGTATCGTATTTGGGTTTTCTGTATATCTCGCTGTCAAAAAGTTCAACGAGACCTTTTTTCAGAAGCGTTGTAATAACCGCCTGAGTTACACCCGTAAAATAACAAACTTCCTTCACGGATGCACCGCCGATATCACGTAATAAGGTCATAACGCTTTTTTGCTTCGCAGTGAGTGATGACAAAATATCATCAACATCACTTTCACCAATTGCAAGGCGCACATTTTTAACGGTTAAATCGCCCGTTTTTCGCTTGGCATCAACGTTTGTAATGAGAATGCCTTTTTTGACGAGCTTATCCAATACCGCAGAGCCGTCTTTCAAATCCAGATCTGAAATAATCTTTTCCTGTTTTATGAACTTACAGGAATTTTCAAGGTAATCGTAAACTCTTTTTTCGTCGTTACTACATCGTGCCAATACAGAAGAATCAGCTTTCTGCGCCATATAGGAAATAACGTAGTTGAGACCTATACCGGCAGGAAGCATTGCCTTTGCCGCTTCAAAAAGCGTACAAAAGGTACTCTCTTTGAGCCGGGTAACAAGTTCAAGCATTTCGTCATTCAGCAAGGGTTTATCATCAATAACCGATGAAATTGACTTAAGCTTAAAACTGTTATCTGCCTCAAAAAGCGGCTTCACGGACAGTATAAGTCCCTGTTTTTTGCGATTACCGTTACCAAACGGCACCATTACCCTACAGCCGGGCAAAGCGTACGGCTCCAGCTCGAAGGGGATTTTGTAAGAGTACGGTGCATCAAAATGATACACCAACCCTTCAACTGCCACTAAAGCAAAATAAGCGTCAGCACCCATAATCAGATGTTTGCGATTTCTTCAGGTTCAACAATTCTGTATTTATCTTCAAGTAAATCGTTGAGAGCAAGGCTAACAGCCTTCTCTGTTGTAACAACCTTATCTTCAAGATTTTTATTGGAAATATCACGTGCACGTTTTGCAGTAGCGGTTACAAGTGAGTAACGGCTGATATTTCCTGAGAGTACTTTACTAAGATCCTGGTTAAGCATAATTATTATCCTTTCGATTAAAAATCATTTCATATTATCTACAAGTGCTTTCATTCTTGTGTATTTAAAAGTTTCCGCTTCAATAACGGCACAAACTCTGTCTGCACAAGCACTGACACTGTCATTAACAACTATGTAATCGTATTCACAAGCTCGTTTAAGCTCTTCCTTTGCGATATCGAGACGATTTCTAAAGCTTTCTTCCGTTTCTGTTCCCCTGCCCTTGAGGCGTTTTTCAAGTTCTTCCATTGATGGCGGAATTATAAATACGGAAACAGCATCGGGGAAAACCCTGCGTACATTACCTGCACCTTCAACCTCGATTTTTAAAACGACATTAGAGCCACCGTCAATAAGCTCTTCAATTCGCTTTTTAGGTGTGCCGTAATAGTTCGAGCCATACTTTACATATTCAAGAAAATACCCTTCTTCAATATTCTTTTCAAAGGTCTGAACATCTGTAAAGTAATAATCAACACCATCAACTTCACCGTCGCGTATATCACGTGTGGTAACAGAAACAGACTGCTTCATATTGATATCACGCTTTTTAAGCTCCCCGAGAACGGTATCCTTTCCGCTACCCGAAGGACCTGAAAAAACTATCAAAAGACCTTTATTCTTCAAAGCCAAATTCACGACCGCCTTTCTGATCATTGAAACGCACAAGAAGCTGCTCGGCACTTAAAAACGAAAGAACAACATTATCGCTGTCTGTTATAATAACACCTTTTGTTTTTCTGCCGTGTGTTGCATCTATCAACTGTGCTCTTTCACGACACTCCTGTATCATTCTCTTTGCAGGTGCAGAGTCGGGGCTGACGACGGCTACCACTCTGTCGGCATTAATAAGGTTGCCGAAACCAATATTAACAAGTTTCATAATTATTTACTCAATATTCTGTATCTGCTCTCTGATTTTTTCAACTTCTGCTTTAATATCAATTACACGTCGTGCAATATCAACATCCTGTGCCTTCGAACCGATAGTATTAGCTTCACGATTGATTTCCTGAACAAGGAAGTCCAGTTTTCTGCCGATGGCCTCGTTTGAAGCAAGCATTACACGAAGTTGGTCAATGTGACTTCTGAGTCTGACTGTTTCTTCCGCCACGGCAACCTTGTCCGCATAAATAGCAGCTTCAGTAAGAATTCTTGCTTCGTCAATCTGAGTATCACCGAGAACGGTTTTCATTCTCTCAAGAAGCTTTCCGGAATACTGTTTAACAGTTTCGGGTGAACGTTCTTCAATATATGAAACGTTATCGAGAATAGTCTGCGCCCTTGAAAGAACATCTGCAGAAAGTTTTTCGCCTTCAGTTTCGCGCATCGCTACAAAACCATTTAACGCTTCCGCAACAACGGGTTCGACTTTCGCCCAAAGCTCATCTTCATCAACAGGTGCCTTTGTAATTGACAGAACATCCGAAAAACGTGCAACTGAGAGAGCTGTTAAGTCATTTGCAAGGTTAAAAGTAGCGGCAATATTACCAATAGCATCAACGTAACCCTTTGCAAGGGGTTCGTTAACCGTAACAACAACGCTTTCATCCGCAGTTGCTTCAATCTGAAGGGAGCATTCAACCTTGCCGCGTGATATACCGCCGGAAAGAGTTGATTTAACCTTTTCTTCAAGGAATGAATAAGTACGGGGTATTTTAGCGTAAAACTCAAAATAGCGGTGGTTTACACTACGGATTTCAACAGTTATATTATAACCTTCAACAGAAGCCTGGGCTCTGCCGAAGCCTGTCATACTTCTTATCATTTAAAACGCCTCTTATAAAAATATTATCCTATATTATACTAAATAGACTACTCGTTGTCAATTTTTATTGGGATTGCAGACGGTGCACCTCATCTTCAGTAAGTTCGCGCCATTTTCCGACCTTCAGCATACCTAATTTAACAGAACCCACAGAATTTCTCTTAAGCCTTATAACTTCAAGACTTACTTTTTCACACATCTTTCTTATCTGTCTGTTTCTTCCTTCAAAAATAGTGATTTCGATAACACTTCTTGCCGCACTCTTTTCAACAACTCTTACATTAGCAGGAAGCGTCTGCCTTCCATCATCATCAATATCAATGCCGTTTTCCAATTTTTCAATCTGTGCATCATTTATATTGGAACGAACCGTTACACGGTATGTTTTGGGAACCTGTTTTCTCGGGTGCATAACGGCGTTTGCAAACTCACCGTCATTCGTAAGTAACAAAAGGCCTTCGGAATCTCTGTCAAGTCTACCCACAGGGTAAACCGCCGCACCGACATCCGTTACAAGCTCAGCAACGCATTTTCTGCCAAGTTCATCACTCATAGTTGTAACGTAACCACGGGGTTTATTAAGCATAATGTAATATTTCTGCTTAACGGCAACAACCTTTTTACCGTTAACCGTTACAGTATCTTTTTTAGGGTCAACCTTGTCGCCGATCTGTGCAACTTTGCCGTTAACCTTAACCTTTCCTTCTTTAATTAGTTCTTCCGCTTTTCTTCTGGAGGCAACGGAACACTCCGATAAATATTTTTGTAATCTTTCCTGTGCCATAATTCACGTCTGTCTCTACGACAGTCCTTCTTTAAATTTATTTATTATTTGTTCTAAAAAATTTTGTTTTTCTCTTTCATCAATAAGAATTTCAGGAGCATCTTCCAGGGATGTGATAAATGACGATGAAATCACTTTTCCCTTATTATTAAGTAAATCGACCCTACCTATGCAATCACCTTTTTTTATACCTGCATATAAAAATTGCGGAAGATAAATCTCCGTTTTATAATCATCTGTTTCTTTTACAGAATGATATTCCAAAGGCGTGGCAAGGGTGACTTTTATGCTATCCTTTTCCGAGCCGACAACATGGACACTAATATTCTTCAAATCACATTGCGCGTAATGAACACCGGTGTTTTCAAAAGCAAAATCCATCATTTTTATATGGTCGTTCCAATCATCGGGGGCATTAAGCGTAACGGCGACAAAGGTCACACCGTTCCTTTGGGCGGCTGTGACAAGACAACGCCCTGCCGCCTTTGTAAAGCCTGTTTTTATGCCTAAAGCACCGTCATAACGGTTAAGAAACTTGTTATGGTTATAAAAAGTGCGTTGAACTTCAGGCAAGCCATAGGACACCGTAAAACTTCGTGCAGAACAAATCTCCCGGAAGGTGTCATTTTCAATAGCCGCGCAACTCAAAAGAGCCATATCATAAGCGGTGGAATAATGTTTCTCTTCAGTAAGTCCTGACGGATTAACAAAATTCGTGGAATACATCCCCAACTCGCGCGCCTTTTCGTTCATAAGTTCGGCAAATTTCTCCTTATTTCCTGCTATGGCAGTTGCGGTTACGTTTGCAGCATCGTTACCGCTTTCCAGCAGCATACCCTTAACCAACGCGCCAACGGTTATTTTATCCCCCGCTTTAAGGTATATAGACGTTCCTTCAACACCTACATCCCCCTTTTTTGCGGCAACAACCTTGTTAAAATCTGCTTTTTCAATAGCAAGAAGTGCAGTCATAATTTTTGTTGTACTGGCAATCCCGCGCTTTTCATAAGGATTTTTGGAAAAGACAATCTCACCCGTACTTACATTCATTATTATTGCTGATTTTGCTGAAACGGATAGCCCTTCAGCCTTTACACAAAGGGTAGCAAAAGGCAAAAAAACGCAAAAACATATAAACAAGCAAAAAACTTTTTTTAGCAAAACAACCACCTGCTTTCAAAAAATAATATGCAGGTGGTTATATTGTAATGAGAAATTTATTCTGCAGTTTCTTCTGCGGACTGGTCCTTATCCTTTTTAATTTTATCTGCAAGGTTAACAACCTTATCAAACATTTCAGGAATCATTGTAACAGCTCTTTCAGCCGCATTGTCATTTGATACGATATGTCTGATTGAAACATCGCCGTCTTTAATTACAAGGAATGCAACGGGGTTAATAGTGATACCTGCGCCGCCTGCACCACCGAAAAGCTCAACGTTATTCTTTGAAGGGAAATCCGAACCGCCTGATGCGAAGCCATAAGTAACCTTTGAAATAGGGATAATTGTGATACCTTCGGGAAGATTCATAGGTTCACCGATGATTGTGCTGACATCCACAAGGTCTCTTACTTTTTCAATGGTTGTTGAAAGGATTCCGTTTGCTGATTTTTCATTCATTTGGAAGCACCGTCCTTATTTATATTTCTTTTATTTTTTGTATTTATAACCTCTGCATCAGAGTTCTCTATGACTTCTTTTGCAGCGGATTTTACCGATTTGCTTTTATCACTTTTCTGTTTTGAGAATATAACCTTTATAAGCACCTTAAACACGAGTCTTATTGCTAACAGAAGAACTGCGTTAATTACAACAAGTGGCGTAACGTGAACTCTTGCGTAAACGTACGCTTCGGACTTCGTTGCAAGAAAGTCGGGAGTAATATCCACATCGTATTCTTTAACTTTGCAGGTAGAAACGAATTTACCTAACACAGGGAAAAGCCATGAGCAGAGCTTGCCGTGTTTAATTGCAGTATCTGCAGCATCTGCGCCTGCGGTAATCATGGTTATGTATAGCTCATCAACCACAAGGTTTTTATATAAGCTACCGAAGAAACTACCCAGAGAATTCCCCAACGCTCTGAACATCTTTTCGATACCGTCATACCCTTGGTCAAGATACAACTGCTTAATCAAACCGTTACCTTTTTTCTTTTCCTTTGGTTGCTCACCTTCCGAAGCTTCATCTGATTCAGGTTCTTCCCCGGATTTTTTCTTCTTTTTCTTTTTTGGTTTTTTGGGCTTTGAGGTGTCAACCAACGTAAACTTAAGAAAAAGATATTTTAAGGTGACAACCGTTATATCGGAATAGTCAATTATAAATGACAAATTAACAGAAAGAAGGATGAAAACAATGACAACTATCGCTATCAATGCATACACAAACGGCATTATATCACCCCTTTTATAACTTCATATATTTTTTATTATTCTTCGTCTTTATTATCTTCCGAAGAACCATCAAACAGCGACAACTGACCGTTATCAACATCGGACATCAGAATTTCCTTATCGTCTTTCGGGAGCTCAGGAAGATCTGAAAGACTGCTAAGTGAAAAGCATCTTAAAAAGTCAGATGTTGTACCGTATAAAACAGGTCTTCCGGGAACATCAAGCCTACCCTTTTCTTCAACAAGACCACGTTGGCAAAGAGTATTTACAACACCTGAACAATCAACGCCCCTTATTTGTTCTATGTAAGGTTTTGTAATAGGCTGGTTGTAAGCGATTATAGCAAGAACCTCAAACGCCGCCTGTGATAAAGGTGCGTTACGTTTAAGGTCAAGCACGTTACGAACCGCCTCGATATATTCCTTCTTACTGCAAAGTTGATATTTTGCATCAAGCTGCAATAGACAGATGCCACTATCATCAACACCGTATTTATCGTTGAGAGCATCAATACACAAAAGAATCTGCTCATCATCCATACCTAATGCCGCGGCAATTTTAGTATATTCAATCGGTTCTGCAGCCGCAAAAAGAACTGCTTCAACCGATGCAATCTGCTTTTTGTTTATCAAAGATTCTCATTTCCTTCCAGAAGCTCAATCTGAACATCATCACCATCACCTGAAACGTAGATTGTTTTGTTTTTGGCAAGTTCGAGAACCGCAAGGAAAGCGGCAATCAAATCAGACCTTGACTCAGCTTCTCTGTATAAATCAATAAGTTTTGTTTTACGTCTTGTTTTAAGAGATTTAACGATAGACTCAATCTTGGAACCGACGGAAACAATCTTACGCGTAACAATTGCTTTGAACGTCTCAATGGGTGGCGGTAAACGACGCAGCTTTTTGCCTGCCGCAAGAGAGTACGCACTCAAAAGTTCAGTAGGTTCGTGCAAACGCTTGTAGGAGTTATCGGGAGAAATATTTTCGGGATAAGTTCTGACAGAATAATTGAAACCGTCAGTCATCTGCGAAAGCTTAGCCGCAAGTATTTTACAATCGCGGTATTCGAGAAGCTCATCTCTCAACTCATTTTTCAGCTCTTCTGCTTCGTCGTAAACAGGAAGAAGTGAAACTGTTTTTATATAAACGAGTCTTGCCGCCATTTCAAGAAATTCGCTGGCGACATCCATATTCTCCTCCTGCATCTCGCGCACGTAAGAAACATACTGTTCAACAAGCTCAAGAATCGGAATATCGTAAATATCGAGTTTATGTTTTGTTATAAGGTGCAAGAGCAAGTCCATTGGACCTTCAAACACCTCAAGTTTATATGATAACTTTTCCATACTCAACCTATAATAAAATTCATGGGTAATAAAAACATTAATTTAATCAAACCGAAAATCATATCTGAAACAAATGCAAGCGGTCTCGAAAGCACTCCGGTAAACAACAACAGCATAAGACCAATTGTAATATATCTTTCATACTGCATTATTTTATAATAAGCTTTTGACGGCAACAACGCCGTAAGAAGTCTTGAACCGTCAAGGGGCGGTACCGGTATAAGATTAAACAAACCGAGCTGGATGTTAATAATAGCCGCAAACTCAAAGAAAGTAACAATATAAGAAATTGCTTCTATTCCGCTGAAAACCTGTGCATTCGTCAATGCAGAAGATACAGATGTATAAACAACGGCTTGTAAAAAGTTGCAGACGGGACCCGCAAGAGCAACGATAGCCATATCTCTTTTAGGCTTTTTGAAATTCCGCATTCTGATCTCTACAGGTCTTGCATAGCCGAAACCAAAAAGGAAAATCATTATTAAGCCGATAGGATGGATGTGCGCCATTGGGTTAATTGTTAATCTGCCGCGCAGTCTCGGTGTATCGTCACCTAATTTAACCGCAACAAAAGCGTGAGCAAACTCGTGTAAAGGAGCAGTGCAAAAAACAACGTAAGAGATTGATAAAATATAAATTATCAGCCTTAAGGCGTCAATTTCGCCCCTGAAAAAATCAATAAAATAACTTAACATAAGCTTAAACCATCCAATTTACATAATTTTACTATAAATGAATAAAAAGGTCAATAACAAAACTACAATAGCCGAGGGGAATCGAACCCCGTACGCCGAAAAATTTAAATCTTTCGGCACATCAAGGCGTTTTTCGTCTTGATATACTGCCGTATTTCAAGAGTTTTGACGCAGTTAGTGCGGAAATTTGCCTGCCAAAACCGTACGGGGTTCGACTCCCCGCGGCTATTCATCGGGCTATAACAACCACTCTGTCCAGCCCTGCGGCATCTTTTACAATTTTACCTTTCTCGGCTTTATCAACAAACAACGAAAAAATGTCTTTTGCCTGATCTTCGCCACATTCCATGGCAATATATCCGCCCCTGTTAATAAAGGGGTACCAGATTTCCGACAATGCCCTGTAAAAAACAAGTCCGTCTTCACCACCGTCAAGGGCGAGCGCGGGTTCGTATGCTATTTCGGGCTGTAAAGTCTTAATATCCGATGTACGGATATACGGCGGATTTGAGATAATAATATCAGGTCGCGGAAGACTGTAAAAGCCTGAGCTTTCAAGAACATCTGTTTTAACAACCGTAACATTATCCGCATTAAGCAAATCTTTATTCAACCTTGTATATTCAAGAGCTTTATCGGAAATATCAATACAATAAACTTTAGTTTTAGGGCAGAGCTTAGCAATACTCAGACCGATACAACCGCTGCCGCAACACAAATCTAACACAACGGAGCAACCGTTTTTCTGAATTTTATCTACTGCAAACTCAACCAGAATCTCCGTTTCGGGGCGCGGTATCAGAACCCCTTCCCCTACTTTAAAGGAAAACTTGTGAAAATCCCACATACCGATTATGTACTGCAGCGGTTCGTGTTGAGAACGTCTTTTTACACAATCATCAAAATGAATGAGCTTAACTTCATCAACCGCAGAACCCGAATTCATCAGCAACTGCGTTTTATTATATCCAAAACAAAATGAAATCAACTGTTGAGCATCAAACTCCGGACTGTCACACCCTGCTTCGGTCAATGTTTTTATGGCTTCACGGTAAACCGAATATAACGTTTTCAATTATCGATTTCCTCCGATACATCTGCATTATCGCCATGGTCTTCGGGTTCGTCAACGTCTGTAAGAACTGATTTTAACGAAGCAATACCGACTTCGATAATATCGTCAGTAGGTTCGCTTGTAGTAAGACGCTGCATCCAGAGTCCGGGTGCCGCAAGAATTTTAACAAGGAAATTATCGTGCTTGCCTGCATATCTTATGAATTCATAACCGATACCAACAGTCAAAGGAATAATTAATATTTTTATAGCCATCCACAAAATTCTGTTTTCATCCGCCGAAAGTTCGGGAAATGCAACAACTAATGCAGATGAAATCAAAATACTGATTATAAGAATTACAAATATAAAGCTTGTACCGCAACGGGGATGAAAACGTTTTTGTTTCTTTACGTTTTCAACAGTAAGCGGCAGACCGCTTTCATAACAAAAAATTGATTTATGTTCCGCACCGTGGTACATAAACACCCTTTTGATATCGGGAATTTTAGACACAACCCAGATATATGCAACAAAAATCACCATTCTCATTATGCCTTCAAAAAGCGGATGAAGCGTACTGAAATCAGGTTTTATGAGATATTTATCAACAATATCGACTAAAAAAGTGGGAAGATAGAAGAACAAACCGAATGCGAGAGCAACGCCGAGAACAAGCGATATACCGGTAACAACTGCCATCATTTTAGGGCCGAAATGGTCGGATATCCACTTATCAAGCTTTGACATTTTTTCAGGGTCTGTATCATCATCGAGACCGATTTTCTCCGCCGATTTTTCCATACACTTGAAGCCGAAAAGCAAGCTTTCTACCATATTGAATATACCGCGGATTAAAGGCCAGCCGGCAGGCTTGAATTTGTCGCGTACATGCTTTACTTCAAGCTCTTCAGTTTCTATTGAACCGTCGGGCAAGCGTACGGACATAGCAGCGCCTTTCGGCCCCTGCATCATAATGCCTTCAATAAGCGCTTGGCCGCCCACGGAAATTTTCTCTGTTTTCTTATCGTTTTTATTGCTCATTTTCGTTCACCATCATTTCTTCTATAAGCGATGTAACAGGCTCAATCTCAACCTTTTCAATGGGGAAAACAATTGTAACTGTAGTACCCACATCAAGCTCACTTGCAATTTCAAAAACACCGTTGTGAAGTTTAACAATCTCGTCAACAACAGCAAGACCGATACCGGAGCCCCTCACCTGAATATTCGCTTTATAAAATTTCTTTTTAACATTCGGTAAATCTTCAGCCGCTATACCGCAACCTGTGTCAGACACATTTATAGTCAATGTACCGCCATCAACAATTGCCTCAACATCAACAAGACCACCATGCTTGTTATATTTAAATGCATTATCAAGAACGTTAACAAAGACCTGTTTAATTCTGTTGGGGTCACCCATCATAGGTGCGGGAATATCAGGTGCATTATAGCTTATCTCAATACCATCGCGTTTTGAGCGTTCTTTGAAAACGAACACGGCTTCATCCAGTTCTGCAAGAACGTCAATTTTTTCGAGACGCAAGGTCATATTACCGTTCTGCATTCTGGAGAAGTCAAGAAGCTCTTCAACCAACTGCGAAAGTCGGTCAGCTTCGTTAATTATAACCTCCGTTCCCCTGCGTGAAATCTCTCTGTCTTCACCGTCGAGTTCTTTGAGCATTTCTCCCCAACCTTTAATAGCGGTCAAAGGTGTACGCAACTCGTGAGAAACTGTAGAAATAAAGTCATTTTTAAGCTTGTCCGAAACTGCAATCTCGGATATCATCGTGTTTATGGAATCGGCAAGCTCGGTGATCTCGTCATTTTCTTTACCCGTTGATTCAATTCTTACGTCATAATTACCTTCAGCAATAAGCTTGGCAGTATCATTGATTTTACGAACAGGCGTAACAATAGTCTGAATAAAGAACACACCCGACAACGCCACAAAGAACAAGGCTATGATGTAAACAATCAGGAGAAGTAAAATAAAGCCGAATATCTGCCCGTCTATACCACGCATTGATGTTATAAATCGCACCGCACCTGAAAATTCACCATCAGAATTCACAGGCAAGACCATAGCAACCGAAACAATATGCTCGCCGTTGCCGTTGAAACCGAACCACTTACATATACCCGTTGCAGATTCGGTAGCTTCAATGACATCTTCCATATCGTCAAGCCTTTCATTAACTGCAAAACCCGATGAAGATACCGCAACCTTGCCGTGTCGGTCAACAACCTGAACTTCTATTTTGCTTTCATCCGCAAAGCTGTCGATATATTCCTTTGCTTTCTGGTTAAAAACATCATCGCTGGCATCAAGATACGGCGTAAAGAACGTTGTTACACTTTCGTTGGCATAACCCGAAACGTAGGTCACAACGTAGTTTCTGTAGTATTGGACTATAAAAAGCGTACACGCCGCAACAATAACAAGCAAAATCAGCGCGGTAACAAGCAATGTGTTAGTCGCCCAACGTTTTGTAATACCCGTTATGCCCTTACGCTCAGGACGGGATAATATTTTTTTGCGCAGCTCATTTTTCTGATGATTTTCATCACTCGAAAAGTGCTTATGCTGCATCTTGTCAGACATACTTCTTTTTCCTGTTTTTTCTTTTATTTCGCCATTATGTTTTAACTTTCTCACTGCTTGTCACCCCCTTTTAAAAATTCAATCAGTCATATTAAATCCACTTATAACCCATACCCCATACTGTAACAAGATGTTTCGGTACGGAAGGAGCTTCTTCAACCTTCATTCTCAATCTGCGGATATTAACGTCAACAACTTTTTCATCACCGTAATATGACTCGCCCCACACTTCTTTGAGAATATCGTTACGGCTTAAAGCCTTACCGGGATTTGAAAAGAAATATTCTATTATCTGGAACTCAACCTGTGTCAATTCAATAAGAACGTTGTTCTTGTAGAGTGTTCTGTTGCGCAGATTAAGCTCAAATGGTTCAATTGTAATTTTATCTGCACGTACAGGCACTGCAGGAGCCTGTGTATTCATTGCAACACGGCGATAAACGCTGTCAACCCGCGCCATAAGCTCCGAAGGTGAAAAGGGTTTGGTTATGTAGTCATCCGCGCCCATAAGAAGGCCTGAAACCTTGTCCATTTCCTGTGTTTTGGCAGTGAGCATAATAATACCCACCGTACCGCTTATGTTTCTGAGACGTTTACAAACTTCAAGACCATCAACATTCGGCATCATAATATCAAGAAGAACTACGTCAAAATCACCGTTCATCTGATTATAAATATCAAGAGCCTGTTGACCGTCACAGGCTTCGGTTACATCATAACCCGAACGCCTTAAAGTAATGGCTATTATCTCGCGGATGGCTGCTTCATCTTCCGCAATAAGTACTTTTTTCATAACATTGCCACCTTCACTACATTTTTATAAAATACGAAATCAAATCTTCGTCTGTTATCCCGTAATCGCGACCGTTGTCGGTGATTTCATAATAATACATTCCGTCATCACTTTCATAAAGCAATTCACCGTAAGGTATCTCATCCTTCGACGGTCTGTACGCTATGGAGAATAGCTCGTCGCCGTACTCCTTATCATGCTCGCTCCATCTGCAGAACAAAAGTGCATCCTGAGCAGAGTCATAACGAACGGAAATCCTGCCGTTCCAACTGAATCTCAACAAATAATTATCAAGGGGATTGTAAAGAGTATGAACATTATCGTCGTTATAATCACCTTTTGCATCAAGCCAGCTTATCAAAGTAAACGTATAAACATTGTCGTAATCCGTAACGGAAATTTGTTTAGGATCACCCGCAAGGGTTGTAACAACAGGAATTTCAAGATTGCCGTCCGAATCAATATCGCGACAAAGTATTTTTGAATTTCTTGATGATGCTGAATAGGGTTCGGTAAATTCCCTTACAGGCTTTGAATGTTCCGTATCCCAATAAACCAACTCTGTAAACATCATCTTTTCGTTCTTCAGGCAATCAAGGAAGACACGTGAATAAGAAGCATCCCCCGCCTTTATAATATCACTCTGGATTGATTCAACCGATGTTATTGAGTTGTCAAGGTTAATCTCAGAATACTTGACCAATTGCCTTTCGGGTGATAATGAAAAGAAGCGTAAAACGGATTTCTGAATTTCAGCTGTATCGTCGATGTAAACGACAACCAAGTCATTTTTTAAATCACCGTTAAAATCCACAAAGTATTTTGTGTTGCAATATTCATTACCGATGGACTCAAGCGTAAACAAACCTTCACTCGTCATAGCAGGTTCATACACGCTTACGATTCTTGTAATTTTACTATCAAAGAGTGACCAGCTGACAAAAATCTCGCTCGTACCGTCACCATCAAGGTCGTTAAAGCAGATATCAAAAACACCGCTTCCCGCACCTTTTAGATCTGCGGAAATAATCCATTCGTCGTCAACACATTCAAGCAGCGCCATACGCACCGTCGCCTCAACAGATGTATCCGAATAAAAAACGAATGCTTCGTCAATACCGTCGCCATTAATATCATAAAGCACGAATGCGGTCTGATAATCACCCGATACAGGCGTTTTCAGCTGAACCTTTACATCTCTCATTAATGTGTTGAAGGCTTTCTGAACTTCGCCGTTTTTGCCGGATTGAACAGGCGGCGACAAAAGGCTTTCCACTGAAAAGAAGTTAAGAGAGCAACCTGAACACGTCAATAAAAGAGTCACTGCCGCAACCAATGCCATTATTCTTTTGAATTTCATATTGCCCTCCTTTTATTTTTATAACGTAACCTGAACTTCGTATGTTCCGTAAATCCAACAGGTGTCACTATTCACCTTTACAATAGCAGGAACAGTCACGGTTTCACCTTCCTGAATATCAACCTGTGAAAGGTCAATCTCAACAGAAACTGCATCTTTAGTCAATGCTTTAATATCAGTCTCGGGACCAACAACGATAACTGAATTTTTAAAATCCGAAACCTTATAATCCACTTTATCCGGATTGTTAATTTTAATTTTATCGGAAGATACCGCCATAAATTCCTGTGAGAAGTTGCTCATATCAACAAGGACAACAAATTCTTTCGCCCCGCCTTCGGCAACAGCAAGATTTTCCGTATCGAAGACAAATCTGTTATTGGTTGGAGAAAGTGCTTTGAAATCAATAGTTCCTACTGTATAATCTGTGGTTTTCTCATAATCATCAACAAAGATGTTGAAAGACTCTTTTGCCGGAGATATGGTATAGCCTAAGGGCTTTGATACATAGGCATTCGGTGCATTTTTAAACGTAACCGCAGTATCAACCGTCTTAACTCTGAGAACGGGTACGGCAAGAACTGTTTTTTCAACACTCATTGTCAGGTAATCAAAATCACTTTTATTTTTATCATCAAGGGGTATTATCTGTGTTTCCGCCGACATATTGGAATCAAGAGACTTTTCAAGAGAATACCTTGCAACAACTTTTTCAATCCTGTTGACCTGAGTAGAAGGACCTGATATAACTACCGATGCTTCGGAAAGCGTAATCTGACCGCAGGTAAAACCATCTTTAACTATTGGGAAACCGTCGGTAATAATTTCGGGTTCTACCGGGAACTGAACACTTTTCGCAGTGTCAAAATACACATCAACCGTTTTTGCAGAAACTCCCGAAATTGTGTATGAAGCATTTTCGGAAACAGGTTCTGCTCTTAATTGCAAGGTTCTGAAGCCGGGCGAATCAACATTTGTGGTAACTGCCGTTACAACAATATCTTCAGCAGAAAGTGTACCACTTGAAATCTGATATTTTTTACCCTTAACCGTAACATCGACCAAAAATTCAGACTCGCCGAAAACTTCAAGGCCGAACTGTGAAGGCACGGTATCATCAATAGTAACTTTTACATCCTTAATGACTCTCGTTGTCTGGGGGCTGACGTTAATCACAACCAGCAACCATATAACAACGGAAATAAACAGCGAAAGAATAAAGACAAATAAATTGTTCTGAAAAAGAGAATTGAGTTTTTTAATCTTCATTCTTATCACCGCCTTTTTTGTTCCGTGATTTTTTCTTAAGCTTGCGATTTTCCGACAAACCGCTTTTTTCGTTATTGTTAAGAAGCTCACCGAGCAGTATTTCACGAAGCTCGCCGTGAGCAACATCTCTTTTTAACTGACCGTTTCTGGCAACGGAAATCTTGCCTGTTTCTTCAGAAACTACAACTACAACCGCATCCCCCTGTTCACTCATACCGATTGCCGCCCTGTGGCGTGTACCGAGTTCGGAGGCGAGAGTATTGTTCTGTGTAAGCGGAAGAATGCAACCTGCGGCAAGAATCCTGCCTTCTCTGACAATCACCGCGCCGTCATGTAAGGCGGAGTTTTTAAAGAACAGACCATTGAAAAGCTCCGCGGACGATTTTGCGTCAATGATAGTGCCTGTTTCGGCTATTTCCTGCAAGGAATTGGATTTCTCAAAAACTACAAGAGCTCCTGTTTTTGTTTCGCTCATATCTGCGGAGGCTTTACAAAAATCGTTAACAGTATTGTTAATTGTCTTCTCGTAATCAATACCGTTTTTGAAATTAAAAATTGAAATATCTTTTATGGATTGTCTGCCGAACTTTTCGAGAAACTTCCTGAATTCGGGAGCAAAAAGAACAACAAGAATAATAAGACCGTTCTCAAAAAGAACCGATAGCAGATATTCGCTTGCTTCCATCTGGCAGACTTTAACGAGTAAGTAAATAACAGCAAGGAATGCAATGCCTTTAATCAACTGAAATGTGCGTGAACCGCGAAGAAGTTTTATGCCTTCATAAATAACAACCGCAACAAGTAAAATATCAAGAAGGTCAGATAAAAAATTAAAACTCATTATCGCGCCTGCGAGTTTATCAAAATAACCCGAAATAACTTCCATAAATTTACGCTCCCTTGCCGTAACATATTATAATTAGCTGATTTTATCAAATATATTGTAATTATATCATATAAAATCATTAATTGCAATTTTTCTAACTAAATTTAACAGAATATTTATATCTTTTTTCGACGTTTTGAAAGACGGTGAAATACGCACAGTTCCCGTATTCCGTGTACCCATTGAAATATGTGCAAGCGGAGCGCAATGGTAACCGCCTCTTACCGCTACACCTTTTTTATCAAGAAGTGAAGCCACACGCTCACTGTGAAGACCGTCAATATTAAAACTCAACACGGGAGCATACAGATTTTCGTCACGGTTTGATTCATATAACTTAACACCATTTATACTTTTCAAGCCATAATAAATCTCATTGCAAATACCGTTTTCCGCTTTTCTTATATTCTCTACGCCTAATAAATTAACAACTCTTATCCCCTGTTTTAATCCGCAAATCCCCGGTACATTAAGCGTGCCGCTTTCAAGTCTGTCGGGATATTCATCAGGCTGCAGCAGTTCAAATGAACGAGAACCTGTACCGCCTTCTGTCAAGGGCGTTATATCAAGACCGTTGTGTAAAAGTGCCCCCGTCCCCATAGGACCGAGAAGGCCCTTATGGCCGGGCACACAAAGACAATCAAGCTTCATATCTCTCATACTTATGGGTATAACACCTGCCCCTTGGGCACCGTCAACAAAAAACAATACTCCAGCATCGTGGGCAATCTGCGACATTTGCCGCAAAGGTAAAATCCTGCCGAAAACGTTGGAAACAGCTGTAACAACACATAATTTAGTATTACTTTCAAGGACTTTTCTGAAATTTTCCAGAGTTTCTTCATCTGTTTCTGCTACGTCAAAAACAGAGTAATTTATAATACCCTTTTCTTTGAGAAAATGAACAGGTCTTACAACAGAATTGTGTTCAAGTGAAGAAATAACCACGTGGTCTCCCTGACTTAAAACACCTTTAATCGCGGTATTCAGAGCCGAAGTACAGTTTGAAGTAAACGCCACATTTTCTGCTCCGTATCCATCAAAAAACTCATCAAGAATTGCCCTTGTTTCATAAACAGACTGCGCAGTTTTAACGGAAAAAGTGTGACCGCTTCTTCCGGGATTTGCACCGTACATTGTCATAGCATCTTTTACTGCATTTATAACAGAGACAGGTTTCGGATAACTTGTGGCGGCGTTGTCAAGATAAATCATAAAACATCCCCCAAATCCACCGTCCCGTTGATTTTTATGCCGTTGCGTCTGAGAATTTCAAGACACTTTTTATCAATATTGTTCACATAAATAACATAACCGCATCCCTCATCGGCTTCGGGATGAGGATTGCGGGTCAGATAAGCTTTATATCCGTTTTTTTGCAAAAGCTCACGCCCCTTCATCGCTATGGTGACGGAGCTGACCTTTATGCCTTTTTTGCTCATAAAAAAGACCCTCCCATATTATGAAGCACCCCCGAAAACGAGAGTCCTTGTACATAATATGCAAGGGTTTTTGAAAGTTTACAGTAGTTTATTTTTCAATAAGGCACACACAGTGGGCAGAGATACCTTCTTTACGCCCTGTAAAACCGAGTTTTTCTTCAGTAGTCGCTTTAACGTTAACAAAGTCAATATCAACCTTTAAAGCATCGGCGATATTGGCACGCATTTTATCAATATGGGGCGCCATTTTCGGCATCTGCGCAATAACCGTTGCGTCAATATTAACAACCTTATAGCCGAGAGCTTCTATCAGTCCGTACACGTGCTTCAATAAAACAAGACTGTCCGCACCCTTATATTTCTCATCATTATCAGGAAAATGCTTCCCGATATCACCTAAAGCGGCGGCACCCAGAAGGCTATCGGATATTGCGTGCAAAAGCACATCTGCATCGGAGTGACCAAGCAAACCTTTTTCACAGGGTATATCAACACCGCCGATAATGCATTTACGGTTTTCGGCAAATGCATGCACATCATATCCGTGACCGATTCTTAACATAAAATCACCTTATTTACAAAGATTTTCAAGACAGGCAAGTTTCACGGAAACCGTAAGAACCTTAACGGCTTTCGAGAGAACCTCCGGTGTGGGGAAGGTAGGTGCAATACGGATATTACTGTCTGTCGGGTCCTTACCGTAGGGGAAAGTTGCGCCGACATTAGTAAGCGTTACACCCGCTTCTTTACAAAGAACACCGACTCTTGAAGCACTGCCACCGGTAACATCAAGACTGATGAAATAACCGCCGTTGGGCTCGTTCCACTCAGCAATGCCGAGCCCTGCAAGGTCTGAATTCAAGGTTTTGATAACCGCATCGAATTTAGGTTTAAGTATTTTTGCATGAAGCTGCATATGCGCCTTAATACCGTCAACATTCTTAAAGAATTTTACATGGCGGAGCATATTGACTTTATCGTAACTGATAGACTGAATAGTAAGTCTTTTAAGTATTTCTTTGATATTGTCAACGGATGAAACAAGACAGGACACACCTGCACCCGGATATGAAATTTTTGATGTTGAAGCAACTTCAATTACCATATTCTTGTTTTTCTCGGGAAGAATATCAAAAATATTTACAAGCTCATCACTTTCTTCTGTAAGATCGTGAACAATATAAGCATTATCCCAAATAATCCTGAAATCATCAGCGGCGGTATCAAGATTTGCGATTCGCCTAACAGTTTCGGCAGAATACGTTATACCCTGAGGATTGGAATATTTAGGCACACAGAACATACCCTTAACACTGCTGTCCTTAACAGCTTCTTCAATAGCATCCATATCGGGACCTTCGGCTGTCATAGGAATATTAATCATTTCAATACCGAAGAATTCACATATTGCGAAATGCCTGTCATAACCGGGACAGGGACAAAGGAATTTAACCTTCCCCTGTTGTGCCCAGGGTGTAAAACCTGCGCCCTGATACATACACTGTGAAACGTAATCAAACATTAATGAAAGGCTTGAGTTACCGCCGACTATAACATTCTCAGGCTTAACCCCGAGAAGCTCCGCAAAGAGCCTTTTACACTCAGGAATACCGTCGAGAATACCGTAGTTACGCACATCAAGACCTGATTCGCATTTGAAATTGCCGTCATCAAGGACTTTAAGCATACCGTCGGAAATATCAAGCTGGTCTGCACCCGGCTTACCTCTTGACATATCAATGGAAAGCCCTTGAGCCTTTATTTCTTCATACTCTTTTTTTACTGATTCAAGTTCCGCCTGCAGCTCTGCGGCAGACATTGAAAGATAAGATTTTGCCATAAACTATCTCCTGTATCTGGTATTATTTTGAAAATCGCACTTATGCGAAAATTTAAAATTCAGCTGTACCTGTTGTTCTCGGGAAAGGAAGAACATCACGTATATTGGAAATGCCCGTCATATACATAATGAGACGCTCAAAGCCCAGTCCGAAGCCTGCATGATGGGTACCTCCGTAACGCCGAAGATCAAGATACCACCAATAATCCTCTTCCTTAAGACCTGATTCTTTAATTCTGTCCAGAAGCACATCAAGACGTTCTTCACGTTGGCTGCCACCGATAATTTCACCTATACCCATAACAAGAAGGTCAGCGGCAGCAACTGTTTTGCCGTCATCGTTAAGGCGCATATAAAAAGCCTTGATTTCTTTGGGGTAATCCGTAACAAAAACAGGTTTTTTATATACCGTTTCGGTAAGATATCTTTCGTGCTCCGTCTGAAGGTCACAACCCCAATGGGCTTTGAACTGGAAGTTGTCGTTATTCTTTTCAAGCTCCCTTATTGCATCCGTATATGTCACACGTGCAAAGTCGGAATTTGCAACAGCAGTAAGACGCTCAATAAGACCTTTATCAATAAATTTATTACAGAATTCAAGCTCCTGCGTACAATTTTCAAGAACATATTTAATAACGAATTTAATCATATCTTCCGCCAGATCCATATCGTCATCAAGGTCTGCGAAAGCAATTTCGGGTTCAATCATCCAGAACTCTGCTGCGTGACGCTGTGTGTATGAACGTTCAGCTCTGAACGTTGGCCCGAATGTATAAATCTTGCCGAAAGACTGAGCCATAATCTCGCCTTCAAGCTGACCAGAAACGGTAAGGTAAGCAGGTTTACCGAAGAAATCCTTAGAATAATCAACAAAACCTTCATCGTCAACCGGAACACTATCAAGCTCAAAAGAAGTTACGCGGAACATCTCCCCTGCACCTTCGCAATCACTGCAGGAAATAAGCGGTGTATGAGCATACATAAAGCCACGTTCCTGAAAGAATTTATGGATTGCATAAGCGGCAACGGAACGGACTCTGAATGCCGCTGAATATGTGTTAGCTCTTGGTCTAAGATGACCGACTGTACGAAGATACTCGAGAGTGTGACGTTTTTTCTGAAGCGGATATTCCGGCGTTGACTCCCCTTCAATCGCAATCTCGCAGGCATTAATTTCAAAGGGTTGAGCCGCATCAGGAGTAAGGATAAGATCACCTTTAACTATAACCGCTGCACCTACATTAATTTTAGAAATCTCTTTGAAATTATTGATTTTGGCATCTTCAAAAACCACCTGCAAGCCCTTGAAGCAGCTACCGTCGTTAATCTCGAGAAAGCCGATAGATTTAGATGTGCGTTGTGTTTTAACCCATCCGCAAACTACAATCCCGCCATTTGTGAATTGCTCCGCACTTTTATAAAGTTTCGCGATTTCAACACGTTTCATACTTATACCTTCAAAAACTTCTGCCAAAAAGCATATTAATATTATTAAAGTAACACTTTTGTGCTTCAAAATACACATATAGATGAAAGTATAACAAATTTCCGTTTATTTGTAAACTCTTTTTACATCATATCGTAATTTTTTTATCACTTTTAAAATGTTAAGCGGGTAAAGTATTGTATATTTTCGGAAAATGCGATATAATGTTTGTTTGAAACAACAGGAAAGGCGGTTGATTTTTTTGAGCACTAAAAAACTTGCTGTTATAGGCGGCGGTGCTTCGGGTATTTGCTCCGCAATTGAAGCAAAATACCGTGATAACACAATTGATGTAACCGTCTTTGAACGATTGCCTAAAGTCGCCAAAAAAATACTTGCAACAGGCAACGGCAGATGTAATTTCACTAACGAAAATCTCTCCCCTGTGCATTTCCACGGTGACACATTTTTTTTGAGAAAGGTTTTAACCTCATCTTATGCAGATACGGAAAATTATTTCCGCTCCTTAGGATTAATCTCATACTCCGAAGACGGCAGAATTTATCCGCGTTCGCAACAGGCTGCATCCCTTCGTGATATACTCATCCAAAAGCTGAACGAAAGTGACGTCACGGTGAAAACCGAAACGCCCGTAACAGATATACAAACCGTCAAAAGCGGCTTTAAGGTAAACGGCGAATATTTCGATGCGGTTATTGTATCGGGTGGCGGTAATGCCGCGGCTGTGCACGGTTCTGACGGTTCTTGTTACAAGTTACTTGAAAAACTCGGTCACACTAAAACACCCCTTTACCCGGCTCTTTGCGGTCTTACGGTAAGTGACAAAAATCTCAACATACTCAAAGGTGTGCGCGCGGAAGCTAAAGCATCTTTATACTGCGGTAATGAACTGTTGGGCGAAGAAAGCGGAGAAATTCAATTTACGGATAAAGCGATATCGGGTATCCCCGTTATGAATCTTTCGCATCTTTGCAAAAACAACAAGGATTTATCTCTTTCAATTGATTTGTGCGAAGAAATTTCACAAAATGAACTTCGGGAACATTTTAAAATTATCAAAAATTCTGCTCCCGAAAGAGATATTGAAACCGTTTTAAGCGGTGTTGTAAACACAAAAATCGGATTTGCCGCTATGAACAAATCGGGTATTAAGCCACACACAAAAATCGGCAAATTGTCCCCTGCCCTTGCAGAGATGCTTTGCAACGTGCTGAAAAATTTCACCTTCACGGTTACGGGTACTAAAGGTTTTGACAACGCGCAGATTACCTGTGGCGGTATAAAAACAACGGAAATATCACCCGACACTATGATGTCAAATATTATCAGCGGACTTTTTATCTGCGGTGAAATTGTTGATATTCACGGTGATTGCGGCGGATACAACCTTCATCTTGCGTGGACAACGGGTCGTATAGCAGGCAACGCTGCCGCAGAATATATAATTAACAAGGGATAAATATGATAAGATTAAACGAACTGAAAATGCCTTTAGGTGCAACTGAACAGGAAGTTAAAATTGCCGCCGCAAAGGCGCTTAAAATAAAGGAAACCGATATTAAAGAGTTTACTCTTGCAAGACGCTCGATAGACTCACGTAAAAAGGATAACATCATCCTTGTTTATTCTGTTGAAATTGAAACAGATCTCAACGAAGAAAGTGTTATTGCGGGCTTTGCCCACAACAAGGCGTTACTCACAAAAAAATACAATTACGAGGTACCGCAACCGAAAAGAAGCTTTCCGTTAAGACCTGTTGTTGCAGGCTTCGGCCCGGCAGGTATGTTCGCAGCTCTCACCTTGGCTAAAGCCGGTCTTCGCCCCATTATTTTAGAGCGCGGTGCAGATGTTGACGAAAGAACACGTGACGTGAATATTTTCTGGACAAAGCGAAAACTCAACACCGAATCAAACGTTCAATTCGGTGAAGGTGGTGCAGGCACTTTCTCCGACGGAAAGCTTACAACAGGCATAAAGGACCCACGTTGCAGAGAAGTCTTTTTAAGATTTGCCCAATTTGGTGCTCCAGGTGAAATCCTATATTCCGCTACACCCCACATAGGTACTGATAAGCTTAAAACAGTTGTCAAAAATCTTCGTAACGAAGTTATAAGACTCGGCGGTGAGGTAAAATTCAACACAAAACTCGTTGATATAATAACAGCTAACGGTTTTGTGCAAGGTGTCAGTTATGAAAACCCCGACGGTAGTGTAAGTGACATTGAAACCGATGCACTTATTCTTGCCATCGGGCATTCTGCGAGAGACACGTTTGAGCTAATACACAAAAAAGGTCTTGAAATCACCCAGAAGCCTTTTTCTGTTGGCACAAGAATTGAACATCCGCAGGAGCATATTAACAAAGCACAGTACGGCAGTTTATGGAACTCACCCTTGCTCCCTGCGGCGGACTACAAACTCGCATGTCACCCACCCCACGGCAGAGGGCTTTATACATTCTGCATGTGTCCCGGCGGTACTGTTGTAGCCGCATCATCCGAAAACGGCGGTATGGTTGTTAACGGTATGAGCGAATATGCGCGTGACAAAGAAAATGCGAACTGTGCACTGCTTGTAGGTATTGAGCCGCCTTTCGACACCGACCATCCGTTGGCAGGTATGTATTTACAAAGAGAAATCGAACAGAAGGCCTTCAAGCTCGGCGGCGGTGATTATACCGCACCCGCACAGCTTTTAGGCGATTTTATGAAAAACCAGGCATCTGCCAAGCTCGGTGCAGTTACCCCATCCTGCCCCACAGGCGTAACAATGACCGATATCCGTCAAGTGTTACCGAAAAAAGTTACTGACACCATTGCAGGTGCAATATATGATTTCGACAAAAAGCTTAACGGTTTTAACCTTTATGATGCGGTTCTGACTGCACCTGAATCAAGAAGCTCATCACCCATACGAATATGCCGTGATGAATTTTTTCAGGCAACAAGACTCCGCGGTCTTTATCCGTCAGGCGAAGGCGCCGGCTATGCAGGCGGTATTGTTTCTGCGGCGGTTGACGGCATACGTTGTGCCGAAGCTGTTTTAAGCGGTGAGTTTTAAAATAAAATATCAGTATATTCAATCGCTCCAAGGAATATATTTCCTTGGGGTGATTTTTTGAAATTCAAAGTTTTTTCATTCAACGGCACGGTGTTTTTTATGGCTGTTATGATTGCGCTGGGTTTTTCGGGTGCTATGACCGTCACCAAATTATGCGTAACCGCTGACAACACTGCAAGAAAACTACCCATATATTCAGTTGAAACCGACGAGAGAAAAATTGCAATAACGTTTGATGCCGCCTGGAGCGCCGAAGATACCGACGAATTAATCGGGATATTAGAAAAACACAATGCTAAAGCAACTGTTTTTGCCGTTGGTGACTGGGTACGCAAGAATCCCGGTGCGGTAAAAAATTTTTATGATGCAGGGCATGAAATTGGAAATCATTCGGACACCCACGCTTCTTTCAGCAAAGTAGGCAAAGAAAAAATAGCCGAAGAAATTGAAAATTGTAATTTTGAAATTGAAAAAATAATCGGTGAAAAGCCGAAAACCATCAGAGCGCCAAGCGGTGACTACGACAACAAAAGTATTGAATTTACTGAAAACATCGGTATGAAAATGATTCAATGGGACGTTGATTCTCTTGACTGGAAGAAGCTTTCGGTTGACGAGATGTATAGTCGTGTGGTTAATAAAGTTCAAAACGGCTCGATTGTTTTATTCCATAACGGAGTTAAAAACACACCCGTGGCACTTGATAAAATCCTTACTAAACTAGAAAAAGACGGCTACGAATTCGTAACCGTCAGTGAGCTTATTTATTGGGATGATTATGAAATTGACCATAAAGGTAAGCAATTCCCCTGTAAGTAGTTAACCCGTACCTTAAACACTTGGCATAAACGGTGCAATAACATTTGGTGCACCATCATTAAATGACGTTATATCAGTAAGCGATGCTGTATCCCAATCTGAACAATCCAATGTTAATTGGGCACAATCTTTAAACATTGAGCGCATACTTTTAACCTTTGATGTATTAAAGTTTTCAGGCAAAATAATATTAGATAGTTTACCACAACCTTCAAAATTCTTGTTCATATTATCGATATCAGAAACATCAAAGCCACTAATATCAAGTGTAACCAATGAACTACAATTCAAAAATGTGGAGTTAAAAGCCAATAACTTATTCGATCCAAATTTAACAGAATTTAAAGATGAACAACCACTAAATGCAGATGCAATATTTATACTTTTTCCTGAAAAAACAGCCATATCTATAGTTTCCATCGAGTTGCAATTATAATACATATTCAAACAATAAATGCTGGTTTTATTTTGGGAGATATCCTTCGGGAAATACACTTTTTCAAGAGAATTACAATTATAAAAAATATTTGTATATTTATTTACATCAGTTAAATTCATAAACCGCAAATCCACTGTTTCCAAGTCTTTACATCCTGAAAACACATTCATCATATCTGTTGGTTTCACATCTTTAAAATGTGTCAAATCAACAGATTTTAATTTATTGCAATTTTTAAACATTCCGGACATATTTGTTATGTTACCAACATTGATATTTTTAAAGTTTACAATTTCAACCAGATTTGTAAAATTCAAAAACATCTCTGATGAATTGCAGTTTGCAAAAATATTGTTTTCGCCACCTTTTACAAACAATTCATTACCAACTCTATAAACAATAATTTGGTTATTGTCGGATATACTTGCATCCCACGACTCATCGTAAAAAGTTGGAGTATAGTTATTATCGAAAGTAATCTTGGTTATTGTTTTCTTATCAGCGGTGCCACAATACCATGAAACTCCGCTTTTAAGAATGCTTGAATTCTCATTAACAATCGTACCCGTTGAATCAAAATATGTATTTTCTTCTATATTTTTTAATTCTGTATCTAAGTTGTATGAAGCGATAGGCAAAAATTTACCCGAAACGAAATCTCTCCCCTTTAACACAACATTATTCTCATACACATCTACAACATAACCTTGACTTGCATTATAATCGGCAACCAACTCGCCATTTAAAATACCTTTAGGATATGCCAATGACGGCACATGAACGCTATGGCAACCAAAAATGTAGTCATAATTATTCATTTTATTTTCCAACTGCAATTCAAACTTTTGATGACTATGACCATGAAAATATATAACATTACTATAATGTGAAAGCAAACTATAAAAAACAGTTCCCTGAGTATTATCCAACATATCCCCTTCGACATCTAAATCGACAGCATCACCACTACCGTCGCCCGGAAATAAATGCATAAACAAAAAGCAACGTTTATTTCTATTTTTTTCTAAAACTTCATAAAGCCACTGTAACTCACCATCGGCAAATTCACAACCTTCGTGGACATCATACATGCCCAACATAATGTATACATCATTATCCTTCTCAAAATAATAATACAAATCTTGGCCTGTATATGGTTTCAAACCATCCATTTTTAAAGGGGCAAACGGTGCGTTTGCATCATGATTTCCTGAAATGGCATAGACTGGCTTGGATGTGTTTTCATCTACAATTTTCTTATAAAGCGAAAGGTTTGTTTCAGTACCACCTAACGACAAATCGCCGCATACAGTAGTAAATTCAATATCTTTGTCATCTTCAAAGAATTGTAATGCGTTTATAAAATCAGGCTCAGCCGTTTTAGAACCTATATGTGTATCAGAAATCGCCCCGAAAGAATACTTCAATTCCCCTAAATCCACGGGTTTCAAATCGCTTATACTATAAGTGCCTACCTTTTCATTGCTTGAATTATAAACCCCAATAGACGTCGCTTGTATCGGAGCACAATTCACTTTATTAAAACCCTTATAACAGTTCTCATCATCCTCAACATTTACCGAACCGATAATATCATAATCTTCTAATACACCATTATCATTTTCATATTTAAGAACATAATTATCGCAAGGAAAGTTTGTTAAAACCAAACTATTATCATCTGATATTTTTAGTTCAGGCTCTTCACCCAAAACACCACGAACAAATAATTTGAAATCAAGTGCAGATAATGATCCATCTCTATTAATATCTATGAAATCAAGTTCAAATTCAGGTGAATTTCCAAACATTATTTCTCGTTCGGCAATAAAACAGTCCAGAACATCCGCTACTCCATCTTCATTCAGGTCATACAATTGTTCCGCACCGGTAGCGCTACTCAAACAGATAGAAAGCATAATAAAGCAAATAATCGATAGAGTTATTTTTTTCTTCATTAAATCACCCTTCTGATACAAAAAATATAAGCATCAAAAGCATTTTATCTGTATTACAGATAAATGTCAATATCTGTTTTACAGATATGCATAATAAAATTGGTGATTGAAATGGTATTTAAAAACTTAAGAGCAATCCGCGAAGATCGAGATATTCGACAAAAAGATATGGCAGCGTATCTTAATGTATCACAAAACACTTATTCACAATACGAAACCGGAGTAATTGCACTTACCGCTGAAGTTTTAATTAAACTGTCTAACTTTTATGATGTAAGTATTGATTACCTTTTGGATCAAACCGATAATCCTGAACGACTAAAAAGGAACTGAAAGCCAAAAACTTTCAGTTCCTTTTTGTTTTAACAAAAATTGACGGCTACGGATTCGTAACCGTCAGCGAGCTTATTTATTGGGAAAATTATGAGATCGACCATACCGGAAGGCAGATTTTTATTCATAATATGTAATAAAAATCTCTTCAGATTCATTTTGTGCTGTTTTAAGTATTTCAACGCATTTCTCGTCGGTACATATTTCGTTAACATCAGTGATAGTATTAAAAAGTTTGAGATACATTTTCTTATACATTTCTGCATCATTTTTCATAAGCTTCACTCCTAAATAAAAAAGTGCGCAACCGAAGTCACGCACCAAAAACACATAACTCCAATTGTTGTCACACAAATTTCCACAATACCACAAGTATGCGAAAGGAGTATGTATTTTTATCAAGAGATAAAAACACACACTTGTGGTTCTTGGCGGATAATATGAAATTTGTGTGACACGGTTATTTTATCACACAATGCTCAAAATATCAACTAAAACAACAAAAATTGACGGCTACGTATTCGTAACCGTCTGCAAGCTAATTATTTTAAGTGATTATGATATTTACCATTCGGTATTAAATATCAATAACAAGAATACTTCCACTTGATAAATAACTTAATTTATGGTATATTAATTAAAAAGTTTTCGAGGTGATTTATATGTCTATTGATAAAGCAATAAATAATGCAATAGCTTCTGTTGAAATGGAAGGCTTTTCTGTTGATGAACAAAGTAAAGAATGGTGCAGAAAACTTTTAAATAACGAAATATCAATGGAACAATATATCTCACTTGTTAAACAATCGGCAGGTGTTACTGTGTAATGAGTTACAGTATTTCTCACCCGTCAGATGATTGTTACGAAGGTACTGCTTGTCTGTTAAATAAATTTAATATACAAAACGAAGAACAGCTCGCTAAAGTTGAAGCAAGTATAACATTAGCTAAAACTGCCGAGTTAGAAAGAAAACCCATAAGCAACACCTATGACTTTGAACACTATAAGCAGATACACGAATATCTTTTTAAAGATTTATATGTATGGGCAGGACAAATAAGAACTGTTGATATTTCTAAAAAAGGAACCTATTTCACTTCTGTTGAAGATATTGAAGCTATTGCTGAAGCTTGTTTTAACAGATTGAAATCTTGCAATTATTTCAAAAACCTTGAATTTGATGAGTTTATTGAAAATATTGTTGATTTTTACTGTACGACCAATATGCTCCACCCTTTCAGAGAAGGAAATGGAAGAACACAAAGAGTCTTCATTGCTCAACTCATACGTTTTTGCGGTTATGATATAAACTTTTCTGAAATAGATACTGACGAACTTATGGCTGCAACAATACATTCAGCAAATGGTATTACTGATTACCTGAAATTGATATTTAAAAATCATATAAAGCCCCAAGAGTAACTCTACGTTTTTTGCGTAGAGTTTTTTAATATAAAAATTGACGGCTACGGATTCGTAACCGTCTGAAACTCTATTCGTATTTTTGAAATTCCATATTCTCAATAAACAGCTCTGAAAAGCGTTGGTTTAAGGACAAATCAATATACTTAGCGTTTTCAATGTATTGTTCAAGTTGACTTTGTTCAAAAGAGTATTTTATTGTACCCGAAAGGCTGCTGTTATTAAGAGATACAACTTTATCTTTCAATTCACGAGGTAAAAGTCCTGTTGCAACAGCATTTTCAACATTGATTTCTGAAGAAAAGCCGCCTGAAATATACATTTTTTCTATCTGCTCAAAAGCAACTCCGTTAAGTTCAATAAGTGTCATTATAGCAGAATACACTGCGGATTTCGCAAGCTGATATTGGCGCACATCTTCTTGCAGCAGCCTTACGTTTTCTGCAATTTCAAAACTTCCGCAATCCATATAGCCCGTTTCATCAATTATCCCGTGTTCAACTAAAACGCAGATTACGTCAACAAGTCCTGTTCCGCACAATCCTTCTGCCTTTTTACCGGATATAGTTTTAACGGAAATTTTATTACTCATATCAATATCAAAGGCGTAAACCGCACCATCGGTGGCACTCATACCGCAAGAGATATTCGCACCTTCAAAACATGGTCCTGCCGCCGCAGAAGTGCAAAGAGCTTTGTTTTTCGAATAAAGAACTATCTCCGCATTTGTACCCAAGTCAACCAACAGATTATATTTATCATCGTAAGGAAAGTCTGTAAAATTGAGTCCTGCAACTAAATCCGCACCCACAAAGGTGCTGATGCACGGCAGACTTTTGACTTGCTTTGCAAATTTTAAACCGATATGCGTACCTTGTGTGGTTTTAGTATTTAAAAACTGCGGTGTGTACGGTGCCACACCCATCGAAGACGGGTCTTCACCAAAAAGTATGTGCAGCATTGTAGTGTTACCCGAAACATAAAGATTTTCACAAAAAGCACCGCCTAATGACAATGCCATTAAGTTCAATTCCCGAACTAAGGCGAGCTGCGGTTTCCGTACGGAATTCTTACTGCAATAGTCGATACGTGAAATCACATCTGCACCAAACACAGCCTGTGGATTGGGACGCGTTACGGTTTTCAGAACATCTTTTTTATTAACGTCAACTAAAGCCATAGCCAACGTAGTTGTTCCAAGATCAAGAGCATAGCTCAAATTTCCTTTTATCTCACCTGAAAACTCAATATCCTTTTCAAAAGCTTGCTGGACATCAGGCAATTCAACAATAATATCATCATCGATTATGTAACGGCAGGATAAAACACTCGCTCCGTTGACTGTAACCTTACATTTACCGCAGGTCCCCTGTCCGCCACAAGGGTGTGCCGAATAAAAACCGTTATCTGTTAAAAAATCGGATAACAGTCTGCCTTTTTCTGATTTTAATATTTGATTTTGGATTTTAACATTAACCATAAAAACCATTCGCTTTTTAATTATTGGTTTTATTTTATCACAAAAATTCGTTAAATCAACCATTGTTTAACGAACAAAACACATCCTGCACCAAAAAACGTCCGGCCTTTTTCAGGTCGGACGTTTTTATCAATCAAGGAAGTCGCGGAGTTTTTTGGAACGTGAAGGATGACGAAGCTTTCTGAGTGCTTTCGCCTCAATCTGACGGATACGCTCTCTTGTAACATTAAACTCTTTACCAACCTCTTCAAGAGTTTTGGGGTTGCCGTCTTCAAGACCATAACGAAGACTCAATACTCTTGCTTCTCTGGGGGTAAGGGTTTTAAGCACTTCCGCAAGCTGTTCTCTCATAAGAGCCATGGATGCGGCATCAACGGGTGCCTGCGCATCATCATCGGGAATAAAGTCACCCAAATGGCTGTCCTCTTCTTCGCCGATAGGAGTTTCAAGTGAAACGGGTTCCTGTGCAACGCGAAGAATTTCACGGACTTTTTCTACAGGCATATCAAGTTTTTCTGCAATTTCTTCAGCAGTAGGATCTCTTCCGTTTTCATGAAGAAGCTGACTGTTAGTCTTTTTAACCTTGTTAATTGTTTCAACCATATGAACAGGGATACGGATAGTACGTGCCTGATCGGCAATAGCACGTGTAATAGCCTGACGAATCCACCATGTGGCGTAAGTTGAGAATTTGAAGCCCTTAGTGTAATCAAACTTATCAACGGCTTTAATAAGACCAAGGTTACCTTCCTGAATAAGATCAAGGAACTGCATTCCCCTGCCGACATATCTTTTAGCAATACTTACCACAAGGCGAAGGTTGGCCTCAGAAAGACGGGTTTTTGCTTCCTGATCATTTTCTGAAATTCTGATAGCAAGTTCAATTTCTTCTTCTGATGTGAGAAGGGGCACTCGACCGATCTCTTTAAGATAAACCTTAACAGGGTCATCGATAGCAATATTTTTTGCATCGGCAGGTGCATCTTCCTCGTTGGTTTTTGTAGCTTCAATATCGAATGAAAGCGCATCAAGCATTTCATCACCGATATCATCAATAATCTCTATGTTGCTTGTTTCAATAAGTTCATAGAGTTTTTCGATATCGTCAACATCAAACCCTTCAATTTCAAGAATAACATTGTCGATATCATGAGTAGCGAGTTTACCGCTCACTTTACCTTTTTCAATAAGGGCTTTAATTTGCGGTTTTTTCTCCCAACCTTCCATTTAATCTCACCTTTCTTTTTCACACTTATATTTTAAAAAATTTAAAACTTATTAATCTTCCTTTTTCAAGGAATTAAAAAACGCAAGAAAACTATCGTCACTCATTTTTGAAGGGTCACTGATTTCACGCTTTTTCTTTTCTTCTTCAAGAACCGTTATACAGTCTTCGCATTCCTTTAAGGTGTTTGAGACCATAGACTGTTTTGAAAGAAGCTTGGCAACCGCACCCGTCTGTTCCGAAGTAAGAAACTGAGAAAGATGCGATATATCAACACTTTCATCATTCTCAAGGCGGCTCATAACAACATTCAGAATCTGTTTATTAACAGGTGTAACAAAAATATCGTTATTCAGCCTGTCCTTAAGTTTTTTATAGAACGCGGCGTTATTAAAAAGTGAAATAAGCACCGTGTCTTCCGCCTTTGCGGCACGCATATTTTTAACCCTTTGCGGGTCAACCATTTTTTCCATTTCCTGCGCCTGTTTTTGCGCATTCTGAAATTCCGATTTGGTTTTGCGATAGTATTCTCTTTTGGATGCCTGCTTGATTTGTTGCAACATAGCATCCTTCGAAACACCCAGTTCATCCGCAAGGCGCATTGCATAAACATCACGTTCAAGGGAATCAGTCGTTGCAAGATAATTTGCTGCCTCACGCAGAAAATTAACCTTGCCGTCAGAGCTTTCAACATCATATTTTGAACGGATAACGGAAAGCTTGTATTCCGTATCATTATCGGCATTATTAAGAAGCTTTGCGAACATTTCCTTGCCGTGGACTCTTATAATCTCATCGGGGTCCTTGCCACCCTGAAGACGTATAACTTTAACCCGCACTCCTGTTTTTGAGAAAAGGGAAAGTGCCGCGCGGACCGCCTTCTGACCTGCTTCATCGGAATCATAACACAAAGCAACTTCATCGGCATAACGGGAAATGAGGCTCACCTGCTCCGGGGTCAGAGCCGTACCGAGCCCTGCAACCGCATTTTCAAAGCCTGCACCGTGAAGGGCAATAACATCCATATAACCTTCGCACAGGATAATCTTGCGCTCATTGCCGTTTTTAGCAAAATTAAGAGCAAAAAGCTCGTTACTTTTTTTATAAACAAGTGTATCAGATGTGTTGATATACTTGGGTTTACTGTTATCAAGGACTCGACCACCAAAGGCAACAACATTACCCCTCAAGTCAATAACAGGATACATAACCTTCGCCCTGAAAGCATCGTAATAATAGCGTTTTCCGTTCTTTTCACTGAACCTTAAAAGGTTTGCCGCAACAAGCTCATCACGGTTAAAGCCTTTACTTTTAAGATGGTTTTCAAGAGCGTGCCAATCATCAGGTGCCGCACCAAGACCGAAATGCTTAATCATTTTCATTGATATGTTTCGGCGTCTTAAATAATCCAGCTGACCTTTACCCGCTTCGGTGAAAAGTGTTTCGTGGAAAAATCTTGCTGCTTCTCTGTTTGCGGAATATATCCTTCGCCGAAGATTTGACGCAGAATCATCAACTTTGTCATCGGGCATTTTTATACCTGCCCTGTCGGCAAGAAGTTTAACCGCCTCTATATAATCAAGATTTTCTATATGACGCACAAAATTTATAACGTCACCGCCTGCACCGCAACCGAAACAATAGTATGAAGACGTATCGGGATAAACGGTAAAGGACGGGGTTTTTTCATTATGAAAAGGACAAAGACCCGTTAATGTCTTTCCCCTTCTGCGAAGGTCTACATACCCGGCAATAACAGACTCAATATCATTACTGTCACGAAGTCTGTCAATAAAATCATCCGTAAAACGCAATGCCAAGTATTTCACCTCCGTAAAATTAGTTTTTGTTTTTAATATATCCAGGTTTTCGGAACGAATAAATCGTTAAATATTTTAAGAGAATAGCTGTCTGACATACCCGATATGTAATCGCAGGCAGCCCTTTCAGCCCCTTCGCGTTTAGCAATCTCAAAATAGAACTCGGGCATCTCGTGGGGATTGCGGGAAAAATAGCGGAAAAGCTCTTTAATCATACTTTCGGCTTTACCCTCTTCACTTTTACACACGGGGTTTGTATAAACATATTTGAACATAAAGGAATGAAGTCTGTCGAACGCTTCCTTCACTTCGGGACTCATTCTTATTTCATTACTACTGTTTTCGATAACGGACATTATAAGGGAATTGATGCGTTGTGTTTTGGAAAAGCCGAGCAAAAGGCGTATATCCAAAGGAATATCATCTTCACTTAAAACACCGCCGCGGCAAGCATCGTCAATGTCGTGGTTGATGTAGGCAATTTTATCACTTAATTTGACAATTCTTCCCTCTAAGGTATCAGCCTCTTTACCACGTGTGTGGCAAAGAATGCCATCACGTACTTCGTAAGTAAGGTTAAGACCTTCGCCACGATGCTCAAGCAAATCAACTACGCGCAGACTTTGCTCGAAATGAGTAAAACCGCCTTCGAAAACGGTGGCTAAAGCACGCTCACCGGCATGGCCGAACGGAGTATGACCTAAATCATGACCGAGAGCGATGGCTTCGGTTAAATCTTCATTTAAAGATAACGAACGGGCAATAGTGCGTGCAATCTGAGAAACTTCAAGGGTATGGGTAAGACGGGTTCTGTAATGAACATTATCAGGCGCAAGAAAAACCTGTGTTTTATCCTTAAGGCGACGGAAAGCTGATGAATGTACTATTCTGTCGCGATCCCGTTGATACGCGGTACGTACCGGACACTCATCTTCAATCTTTTTTCTTCCTTTGGAGTTTTCGCACAACATAGCGTATTTAGAAAGGGTTTCACGCTCGCGTTGTAACGTCCTTAACCTAATAATATTATCCACCATATCACCCTTTTAATATGCTTTTATATAATAATACTGCAAAAAAGAAAAAAACCCTTCTTTTTTGACAAATTATTTTGCGGCAACAATCTCATCGACAATTTCAAAACTCAATTTGCCGTTTGAAATGTCCTGAAGTTTTTTATCAAATGCGTGCTCCGTGCCCTGTTCAATACGGAAATTAAGAGTTACAGTCTCTGCAAACTCAGTTTCATTTAACACACCGTTAAGCTCACGTACAAGAGTTTCAACCTTGCCGTAAAAAGAATAATCACATTTAATACGGCAGACAGACCATGGAACAAGCGTTATAATCTCTGCGGCATCAACACCGATTTTTGCGCTGTGAGAATACGCTCTGACAAGTCCGCCCCCGCCTAAAAGAATACCGCCGAAATAACGTGTGACAACTACTACGCAATCGGTAATATCCTCTTGGGTAATTACATTAAGAACAGGCATACCGGCAGTCCCCTGAGGCTCACCATCATCAGAAAAACGCTTAACGCCGCTCTCACGCAATGAATACGCATAAACATTATGGGTAGCATCCCAATGTTTTTTTGAAATTTCCGCTATAAAATCAAGGGCTTCTTTCTCGGTTTTTACGGGTTTAGCGTAGCCGATGAAGCGTGATTTTTTTACTATGTATTCTTCGGCGGCATAGTGACCGAGTGTTTTGTAAGGTTTCATAAAATAAACATCTCCGCAAACAATATCAGAATAACGCAAAAAGCCGGTGATAACTCACCGGCTTACTAAGCATATACAACTTACTTAGAGAGGTTATATTTTTTATTGAATCTGTCAACACGTCCGCCTGTATCAACGAGCTTCTGCTTGCCTGTAAAGAACGGATGGCATTTTGAGCAGATATCAACACGCATACCTTCCTTTGTGGAAGCTGTTTCGAGCACAGCACCGCATGCACACTTAACCTGAGTTGCGCCGTATTTGGGATGAAGTCCTTCTTTCATTCGTAGTCACCTCTTTATTCTTGATAACACAATAGCAGAAGAATATTACCATAACACAGACAAAAAAGCAAGTGTTTTTTTGAAATTTTTTTATAAATTTAGTTTATGGCTTCATAAGTTACATTCAAGCCATTATCAGGATGATATGACCATGTAACACGGATATCTTCAAACTCCTGACTTTGCGTGCCGTCCAATGCTCTGGTTTTACCCATTTTTTCCATAAGCGATTCCGGCAAACCAAGAGCTTCATTAACGCTGATTATAGTATAATATGCCGTATAATTAGTGTAATCGTCAATATTATCAGGGTTTGTATCAATCGTTAAATAACTTCCGTCACTTGCAATTTTCGCAAAATCGCTTTCACAATATTCATCATAAATCTTTTGGAAATCAGGTCCGTCTTTAACAATGATATCAACAACATCCATTTTATTGCCGACGTGAATTACTACCTGCGCCTTGCCTTCAGCCAAAGCCGTAACGTTACCTTCTTCATCAACGCTGACAACCCCTGTAGGGATAACTTCCCATTTAACCTTTTTATTCGCAGCCTTTTCGGGAGTTACTGTATATTTTATGGTATATTCATCATCAACAAAAAGTGTAACCTCATAATCATCTGCAACAACCGAATCAACAGAATTAGCATTAATAATCAAAGCAACTGATATTATACCTGCTATCATCACAAATAATGCACCAATCGCGGCAACGGCAGCAATTATAATTGCTTTTACAGGTTTCTTTTTCTCAACCTGTGGCACTGTTGCTGCTTCGTGTCTCGTAGCTTCAACAACAGAATTCTCGGGTACTGTCTCCTGAACGTTTTCCGTTGAAGCATTCAATTCTGTTGCAACTTTTTCTGTTTCATTAGTTGAATCCAAAATTATTTTGTTTTCTTCCATAACCAAATCTCCTAAATATTATTAACCACACCGCATAAGATATAGTTTAGTACATTATGCCATAAATCCTGCCAAAAGTCAATGGCAGAATTTATGGCACATATAATAAATTTGGTGATGATTTATGATATATAAACGAATTCGTAATTTGCGCGAAGACAAAGACTGGACACAACAAAAAATTGCAGATATGTTGTTTATCAACAGACGTACTTATGCTGCTTACGAAAATGGTGTTAATTCAATGACGCCTGAAACTTTAATCAAAATCGCACAGATACACAATGTAAGTGTTGATTATCTTCTTGAGTTGACCGACAATCCTGAACCTTACCGCAAATAAAATTGGGGCACCTGTAAAAACGGGTGTCCCAAATTTTTGTTTTATACCGATTCTGCAATATCGAGAATAAGTCTTTCTGTTTTTTCCCAGCCAAGGCAAGGGTCGGTAATAGATTTACCGAAAATACCGTCACCGATTTTCTGTGCGCCGTCTTCAAGATAACTTTCAATCATAATACCCTTAACAAGATTTTTGATATCGTCGTTATGAGCACGGCTATAAAGAATATCCTTTGTAATACGAATCTGCTCAAGATATTTTTTACCAGAGTTTGCGTGATTAGCATCAACGATACAAGCAGGATTTTTAAGACCTGATTTTGCGTAGCTGTCGCTGAGATTAAGCAAATCCTCATAGTGATAGTTTGAAATATTGTGACCGTCACGGTCAACAAGTCCGCGCATAATAGCGTGTGCATAAGGGTTGCCTTCGCTCTCTACTTCCCATCCGCGATAAATAAATGTATGGCTGCTCTGTGCGGCAGTAATAGCATTCATCATAACTGAAAGGTCGCCGCCTGTAGGATTCTTCATACCGACAGGAATACTGATACCGCTTGAAACAAGACGATGCTCCTGATTTTCAACAGAACGCGCACCGATTGCAACATAAGAAAGCAAGTCCGAAAGATAACGATAGTTAGCAGGATAAAGCATTTCATCTGCACAGGAAAAACCATATTCTTTAAGCGCACACATATGAAGCTCTCGGATAGCAACAATACCGTGGAGCATATCGGGCTTCTCGTTGGGGTCAGGTTGATGAAGCATACCCTTGTATCCTGAACCTGTTGTTCTGGGTTTATTCGTATAAATTCTGGGAACGATAACAACCTTATCCTTCACCTTTTCACGGATTTCTGCAAGGCGTGAAATATACTCAAGTACAGGTTCTTTGGAATCTGCGGAACAGGGACCGATTATGAGTAAAAGTTTATCGGATTCACCCGTAAAAACTCTTTTGATTTCCGCATCATTTTTTGATTTCTGCTCTGCCATCTGAATGGTAAGAGGATACTGCTCCTTTATATCCATAGGAATAGGGAGTTTTCTTTTAAAATTCATAGCCATATTATATTTCTCCTGTCAGATTGTTTTATATATTATTCCGAGGTTTTTAATATCCGTAAAAAAGTCGGGATAACTCTTATTCACACATTGGGCATCCTGCAAAGTGCCCCCTGTAACACTGCACAAAACTGCAAATGACATTGCAATTCTATGGTCATTGTGACAACAAATTTCACTATCGGGTTTTTGGGGAATAACATCGGGAACCTTTATATAATCGTTACCAATTTCAATATTAACACCAAACTTTTTAAGTTCCTGTGCCATTGCCGCTCCCCTGTCACTCTCTTTGATTTTCAGTCTTTCAGTACCTTTAATCAACGCGCCGTGTTTCAAAACGGCACAGGTTATAAGTATCGGTCCTAAATCAGGACAATCTGAAATATCAAATTCGGGTGTTCCGTTACTGAGCTTTGCGTAAAATTCACGATAAATTTTGTCACCCTGAAAGCTATCTTCATTTAAACCCGTAACTGTAACACTGCCACCTGCAATGTTAAATGCATCAAGAAATGCGGCATTAGACCAGTCACCTTCCGCAGAGAGATTTCTGCTTATGTATTTCTGTTTACCCTTTATAAAATAGCCGTTTTGTGTTTTGTTTACCGTAACGCCGAACAGCGAAAGAGCGTCAATGGTGATATCAACGTAAGGTGCGCTCTGCAAAGGCGTTGTTAAAACAATTTCACTGTCACCGTCCAAAAGAGGTAAAGTAAATAACAACCCTGTTATAAACTGACTGCTCACGTCACCGCGTATTTTATATATACCGCTTTTAAGTTTACCGCTTGCGGTAAGTGTACCACCCATATTTTCGAGCGTGCAATTTTTCTCCGAAAAAAGCTCTTTATACACATTCTGCGGACGGCTCATAAGCCTGCCGCTACCTGAAAAACAGCATTTTTCAGAAAAAACAAGAGTGAGCGGTATTAAAAACCTTAAGGTACTGCCGCTTTCATTACAAAAAAGCTGAATTTCCTGCTTTTTGTCTTGTGTACCGATACCCTTCACCGTAGCGGTAGTCCCATTTATATCAACAGCTGCACCCATTGCCTTGAGACAATCAGCCGTTGCCAGGATATCATCATTAGTACCAATATTTTCAACAACACTCACGCCATCCGACAACGCCGCACAAATAAGAAGTCTGTGAGCACAGCTCTTTGACGAGGGAGCGTTTACTGTTCCGTTTGCAGAAGACGGCGAAATAAAAACATTCATCCGCTCACCTTCTCAATTAAGGCATCAATTGCATGCAAGTATCCGTCGGTACCTTCACCGCAGATGGTTTTAAAGCACGCGAGACGCACGTAGCTTATCTGTCTGAAATCTTCTCTTGATGACACGTCTGAAATGTGAACTTCTACTGCAGGGATATTAACCGCTTTAAGTGCATCAAGTATTGCAACGCTTGTATGAGTGTAAGCGCCGGGATTGATGACAATACCATCAAAGATACCGTACGCAAACTGTATGTTGTCAACCAGGTCACCTTCATGATTCGACTGATAGCATTTGACGTATACGTTTTTTTCTTTTGCGTATTTTTCGATTTTTTCAACAAGGGAATTATATGTTTCTCTACCGTAAATATCAGGTTCCCTTATTCCTAACATATTAAGGTTGGGACCGTTAATTACAAGAATATTCATAATAATCATCCTTTATTCTATCTGCTACCTGCTCAACTGTGCCTGCACCGTCAATATGAACATCGGCAGATTTCAAATAGAGTTCGTAGCGCTCGTTATATCTTTTTTCAAGGTCTTGTCTGTTACTTGACAAAGGTCTGTCTGATGTTGTAACAAGCAATTCCAATGGTCTGTCGATAAAATAAATCCTGCCGTTTTCTTTCAAAAAATCCATATTTTCGCTATTGAGTACCGCTCCGCCACCTGTTGAAATAACAAGTGAGTTTTCCAAGGAAATATCAGCAATAGTCTGTTTTTCGGAATTTCTGAAATAAGGCTCGCCCTTTTGTGAAAATATATCGGGGATTTTCTGATTTTCTTTTTCAACAATCAAATCATCTGTATCTTTGAATATTTTTGAAACATCTTTCGCCAACAGATTTCCCACGGTTGTTTTTCCGCTGGCTGGCATACCAATCAGAACGATATTCATTTTTTGTTTGTACAAATTTTTATAAATTTTTTCAATTTCTTCAGTTTCAACAGGTTTATTAATAAACTTTTCAACTGCATAAGCCGCCTGTGCAACAAGCATAAAAAGACCGCCCGTGGCTATTATTCCGCGCGCCCTTGCATCACAGATCAGCTTAGATTTCAATGGATTATAAACAGCATCAAAAACACCTTCAACCCCGGGTAACGCACTTAATTCCACAGGTGAAACACCTATTTTCGGAAACATTCCGCAGGGAGTTGTATTGATTATAATTTCGCAATCCGAAAAATCATTATACAACTGTGCATACGTTATATAACCGTCTTTTTCGCTTCTGGAAACTTTTCTTATGGCTTGCGCACCCATAGCTTTTGCTACCGCAAAGGCGGTGTTTGATGTTCCGCCGCTACCGAGAATTGCAACCTTCTTATCCTTCAAAGAAACGTTTTCGCGTTCAATGAGAGCTTTCAAGCCGTAAAAATCCGTATTATATCCGTAAAGCTTGCCGTCGCGGTTTACAATTGTATTTACCGCATTTATGGTCTCTGCTTCAGGAGATATCCAATCAAGATAAGGTATAACATCCTGTTTGTAAGGAATCGTTACATTTATGGCTTTAAAATCTGCATTTTTTAAAAATGCATCTAAATCATTACGCGCTATTTCTTGGATTTTATAATCATAATCGGCAAGAGCATTGTGAATCTCTTTTGAAAAGCTGTGTGAAAGATGCTCACCGATACATCCGTATTCCATTATTACTCACCAAACCAATCGGCTCCGAATTTTTGCGAAAGCAAATCACAGAGAACAAGTGCCGTCACGCTGTCAACAACAACTCTTGCTCTGTGTACTATACAGGGATCGTGCCTGTCTTTTACGCCAAGCACAGTATTTTCACCTTTGATAAAATCGACGGTTGCCTGTTCTTTTGATATTGAAGGAGTAGGCTTAACGGCACATTTGAACAAAACGGGCATACCGTTTGTGATACCGCCGTTGATACCGCCATTGTTGTTAGAAAGAGTTTTAACCGTTTCCTTTTCAAAAACAAAGGAATCGTTCATTTCGCTGCCGAGCATATCCGCACAGTCAAAGCCTGCGCCGAATTCAACACCTTTGATACCGGGAATCGAAAACAATGCGTGAGACAAAACACTCTCAAAAGAATCAAACCACGGCTCGCCTACGCCTGCAGGAACGCCTGAAACAACAGTTTCAAGGACTCCACCTACACTATTGCCTTCCGATGCAGCTTTTTCAATTTGTGAAATCATCCGCGCACCCTTTTCATCGTCAAGAACTGCGAAGGCTTTCCGGGAAAGCTTTTCAATATCGCTTACATAGTCCGAAAAATCAACATCATTAACGCCAGCGCATTTTTTAATATGAGTGCCTATATAAATATTCTTGTTCTTCAACATATCAACAGCTATGGCGCCTGCCGCAACAAGCCCCGCAGTAACGCGTCCGCTGAAATGTCCGCCGCCACGATAATCTTCATAACCTTTATACTTTATAAATGCAGTATAATCGGCATGACCGGGTCTTGCTTTTCCGTAAGAAGATGAATAATCTTTAGATTTAGTGTTTTCGTTAGGGATAACTATACATACGGGAGTTCCTGTGGTTCTGCCGTTAAAAACACCGCTGAGAATTTTAAATGCATCCTTTTCCTGTCTTGGTGTGGATATTTTACCCACAGGGCGTCTTAAGTCAAGCTGATGTGCAATAAAATCTTCATCAACGCTGATTCCTGCAGGCAGACCATCGACAACAGCACCTATGGCTTCGCCGTGACTTTCGCCGAAAAGCGTAACACTCACATTATTACCGAACGTATTTTTCACTTGATAAACGCCTCCTTAACGATAATGTCAAGCTCGCTGAAATCAAGAAATCTAAACTCAAAACTTCCGATTTCATTAACGAAAACGGTATTAACACCTTTACTGTCCGCTTTTTTATCGTGACGCAAGGCCGCTAACAATTCATCTGATTCAAACTTCAAATCAAAGGGAAGATTATATTTACATAAAACCTTTTTCAATCTTTCTCGAACTGACGGTGACGAGAACGCCAACATACCTATTGCAACGCACTCACCGTGTAGATAATCACCTAAACCCGTTGCGGTTTCAATAGCGTGGGCAGCGGTATGACCGAAGTTAAGAACACGTCTCAAGCCAAGCTCTTTTTCATCTTCCTGAACAACTGCTCTTTTGATTTTGAGAGAACGCTCGATAACGGTATCAATTTTTTCAAAAGCATCTTCATTCTCAATAATATCAAAAAGAACCGCATCAGACGTTGCCGCCATTTTAATACTCTCTGCAAGTCCGTTGTTAAACTGCCTGTCTGAAAGGGTTTTCAATACATCCGGGTCAATTATAACGGCTTTAGGCTGATAAAATGCACCAACCGTATTTTTATATCCGCCGAAATCAATAGCGGTCTTGCCGCCGATAGATGAATCAACCTGCGAAAGCAACGTTGTAGGTATGTTGTAAAAATCAATACCACGCATATACGTGGAAGCCGTGAACCCTGACAAATCACCTACAACACCACCACCCACTGCAACAACACAGTCGGAACGGGAAAATTCATTCTCACTCAAAACCTCAAGCAATTCTCTGTATGTATCAAAGTTCTTGCTTTTCTCCCCCTGCGGAATTGTTTTTATAATACAGTTTTCAAACTGGGCGCCGACAGTTTCGGCGTACTGTGCAGGAACACCGCTGTCAGTAACAATTAACGCACGTTTTTCGGTATTAATACATTCACCAACATTGCTTAACGCTCCGCGTCTCAAGGTAATATCATATGCTCCTGTTGATGTTTTTACCGTTAATATCATAGAGCGTCAGCCTCCTAAATTATCTGCTCTTTGGGATATCTGCCTAAAAGACGGACATTGGTACAAACCTCCGAAAGTTCAGAAAGCATTTTTTCTTCTGCTTCATGGGTAAGATGTCCTTCACCTTCAAGGAAGAAATAATAGTTCCAGATAACGTCTTTAGATGGTCTGCTCTTTAAGGCTTTAAGGTTATAGCCACATTCACCGAAAACAGAAATTGCTTTACCAAGCGAGCCTGCTTCATCACGAACGGTAAACAAAACAATAAAATTGCATCTGTCGGTTGTGTTATCGCGAGGCACACGCGAATAAACTGCAAAACGGGTTGTATTTGTACTGTCTTTGTTTATTTTTCTGTCAATAAGCTTCAAGCCGTATTCGTTGCCGGCTTCAAGACTGCATATAACGCCTAATGCGGGGTCATTATTTTCAGCAACAAGTGACGCCGCAACTGCTGTATTGACGGTTTCTTCCTTAATATAACCTTTTTCTTCGATAAAGTCGGCACACTGACCCAACGCCTGGGGATGACTTATTACCTTTTTTATGGTTTTGCCGTCGGCATCCTGAGTACCGAAAAGATGCTGCTCAACCGCCATATCGTAAACACCGTTAATAAACAACGAGCCGAAGTACGTCAGATCCATAACTGGTGCTACATCACCTTCGTAACTGTTCTCAATAGGTAAAACTGCAACTTCGCACTCACCATTTTCAACGGCTTTGTATGCAGCTTTAAAATTCGGGTACGGTACAGGGACTGCATCGGGGAAAATTCTTTTAACGGCTATTTCAGCGAAAGCACCTTTAACACCCGAAAAGGCAACGCGTGTTCCATCAATTATCTTATGTTGATAATCCTTGGAAAGCTTCATTGTATTTTTCAGGAAATTGATGTAGTATGAACGGATTTCGTCATTTTCAATCAAACTGCTGTTTGCTTCTATAAGTTGGTTTTCGCGGACGAGATCTTCAATGGGTATTCCGTTTGCTTTTTTATATTGCGCAACGTGGACTGCCGCCTTCATACGTTTCTCAAAGAGTTTTGCAATTTCTTTGTCAATTTCGCTTATATCAGCCCTTGCCATGCGGAAATTTTTTTCGTAATCATTCATTTTTATAATCCTCGTAAAGTTCTTTGAATGCTGAAAGAGAACGCTTGATTAAATCGGTATCAACGCAATATGCAATTCTCACAAAGCCGGGACAACCGAAATCATCACTAGGCACAAGAAGAAGCTCAAATTTTTTGGCTCTTTCATAAAATTTATAGGCGCTCTCATCGAGTGATTTTACAAACATATAAAATGCGCCATCCGGTTTTATAACGGTATAACCGATATCGGTAAGACCGTCATAAAGAATCCTTCTGTTTTCTTCATAAACTGAAACATCAGCAGTATCATCAAGACATTCTGCTACGGTATATTGCATAAGACTCGGAGCGCAAACATAACCTAATGCTCTACCCGAACCGCAAACGGCAGCAAAGACATCCCTGCACTCCTTCATAGTGGGTGAAACGAAAATATATCCGATTCTTTCACCCGGCAAAGAAAGCGCCTTAGAGTACGAATAACAAACGAAAGAATTGTCGTAGTATGCAGGAATATACGCAACCTTTTCACCTGTGAAAACAAGCTCTCTGTACGGTTCGTCGGAAATAAGAAAAATCTCTTTGCCGTATTCATTCTGCTTATCTTCAAGTAATTTCGCTAACTTTATAATATCGCTTTCGGGAACGATAACGCCCGAAGGATTGTTAGGCGAATTAATAATGACCGCTTTAGTTGAAGGTGTTATGCTCTTTTCAAGAAGTTCAAAATCAATCTGTAAATCTTCAGTTTTGCAGCTTACAGGCACAAATTTCGCCCCTGCCTGTTCAACGAATACTCTGTATTCCGGAAAGAACGGCGCGAAAGCGATAACTTCATCACCGGCTTCGGTTATTGCGTTAAGAGTGACGGTAAGTGATGCCGCTGCACCGCAAGTCATATAAATAAGTCCTGCATCGGCATTAACGTTAAACCTGCTTTTAATATATTCTGCAATAGCAGTTCTGACCTTTATATCGCCGGGACCGGATGTATAACCATGAAGGATCTCCGCAGGTGTTTCGGCAATAAGTCTGTTCATAACTTCAGTTACCTTCTGCGGTGCAGGTACGCTGGGGTTACCTAAACTGAAATCGAAAACATTTTCGGCTCCGATTTCCGCCTTACGGACTCTGCCATATTCAAAAATCTCACGGATAACTGAACTTTTTTTACCTAATTCGAGCATTTTTTCTGAAATCATAATAATTCTCCCAATATATTCAAATGAAAAATCCGCAAACCGTTATACTTTTCAAGCATAGCAGAATGCGGACTGGCCATATACAATTCGTTGCAATTACTTGCATGCACGAGCGGTACACAGACAATCCATAGTATAGTAATAAAATCGTTGGCTAAAACTATAAAGCATCTGCTTCACCTCTCAAAAATATGATAGTTGGTATTTTACTCCCACTATTATAGTTTGTCAAGTAATTATTGTATAAAAATTTAAAATAAATGAATAAAAATTATTTTTCGGCTTTCTCAACAATCTCCGCAAAACCGTAAATAAGAGCAGAAACAAATCTCGCAAGAACAATCAATATAATCAACAATGTCACAATTGGCAATGCAAGAAGCGAGAGAAGACTAAATCCTACATATACACCAAGAACAACAACGCCCACACCTACAAGACTGACCGCAAGGAAAATGTTTATAACAAAAAGAAGAATTGAAAAACGCTTGAGTGATGCAGAGCAGTTTTTGAAAAACTTAATCTCATTACTCTTCTTTTCTTCTTTTTGAGACTTTTCCTTAATGTTTTCAACGTTTGTTGTTATTTCTTCCTGTTTTTCAACAGATGAAACAATATTATTTTCGCTCATTTTATCTCTCCTTTATCAGAACCAACCATCGTCAATATCACCGGTAGCAATCTGAACACCATTGGTGTGGGGTTCGGTTGTCGTTGTATCAAGCGGCTTATCATTGACACGGGTTGTTGAAGTTGTACCTTTATCTTCAGATACTGTATTATCTTTATTACCCTGAGTTGTTTTTGTAGCTGCTGCAGTAGTTTTAGCAGGCTTGGTTACCGTACCGATTGCATTATCCTGTGCCGCCTGCGTAACATCTTCGGGGATAGTATCGTCTTCTGTATCGTAAACTTCTTTAAAAGTAAGCTGACCGTTTACCCACACGTAACTTGCAATTTTAAACGTATCGCCCTGTTTGATTGATGAATAGATAACCTGATTTTCACTATCAACAGAGATATTGTTCAATCCGGAAAGCAATACGGCATAATCAAACTTCTGAGTTGTTGCATTGAAAAGCCAGCAATAGTAATAAATGACATCGCCGCTCGTAGAAACAGCTATATAAAAGTCGGGTTGACCATCGAAGTTCATATCAATGAACTCATAGTGATTTTTTGCATATTCCAAATCAAAGGGATAGCCTGCATTAACAGGATACTTCAATGTCTGGTATTCTTCATCATTATTTTTAATAACAGTGCTTTCCGCACCGATTTCAGCAGAGAAAACGAATTCGCCGTTAGTGACGGAAACAATGTTTGTTTCACCGGCGTTTGTAGTTTCTTCGTTATCATCCTTACCGCAGGAAACAAACACGGTCAATAACAAAGACACACAAAGAATAAGCGAACAAAAAGCAATTATCTTTTTCATAAAAATCCTCCGATTTTTAAAATTCTACGCCATTTTCGCGCAGGGCATTTTCGAGAGCGTTTATATCCTTTTTAAATACAAAACCTCTCATACCGTAATCAACAGCACCCTGTATATTTTCAGGCATATCGTCAATAAAGAAACATTCATCCGCCTTAAGAGAAAATTTGTTACAAAAGGCTTCGTATATTTCACGTTGTGGTTTAAGAAGCTTGTAAAGGGCAGAAATAAAGTAACCATCCATTAACGTGATTGCAGGTATATCAAGATATCTGTCAAAGAAACGCGGCGTGGCGTTTGAAAGAAGATAGACCTTATACCCTGCCTTTTTGAGTTTTTTGACAAGGCTCTCCATTCCCTCAATGACAGGCATATAAGGATAAAAGTCCGATATCATGCTTGCTATCGTATCGCGTATTTCAGGCGGAAGTTTAGGTAACACTTCCGGTATTACATCTTCAGAACGTTTTAGTCCACCGTCCATTTCACGCCAGACGGGATTCCTGAAAACATGTTCATTAACAACAGCATGGTGCTCGGGTAAAAAACACTCATTAAGTGTTCTGTCAAAGTCAAAATCAATCAGAACCTTACCCATATCAAAAACAATATTTTTAATCACAATATATCCACCTTGTGTTTGCTTTGCTCTCATTATACCATTAATAAAAATTTTTTCAATATTTCTAAAAAAATTTTAAAAATTTGCTTTAATTTCTTAATAAATATGTTATACTGTAATCTCAAATAATAATTGGGGTGATACAAATGAAAATTATTGTTTTAAAAACAGCGGAAGAAATCGGTATCGAAGCGGCAAAAATCTTTACCGACGAAGTAAAAAATAATCCTTCCTGCGTGCTTGGTCTTGCAACAGGTGCTACACCCGTTCCAACCTACAACAAAATCAAAGAAACATTCTCACAAGGCGGAATATCCTTTAAGGACGTTAAAACATACAACCTTGATGAATATTGCAATTTGCCAAAAAATGACAAAAACAGTTATTACACTTTTATGCACGAACAGTTGTTCAACGGTCTTGATATTCTTGAAGAAAACGTGCATTTCCTTGACGGTAATGCAACAGACTGTGATGCAGAATGCAAGAGATATGATGATGAAATCAACAATGCCGGCGGCATTGATATCCAGCTTCTCGGTATCGGCAACAACGCTCACATAGGTTTCAACGAGCCTGCCGACGAGTTCACAAGCGGTTCTTTCAAGGTTAAGCTTACAGAAAGCACCATTAATGCAAATAAAATTTACTTTGATGAAAATCCTATGCCCGAATATGCTTTGACAATGGGTATCAGACAGATTATGTCCGCAAAGAAAATCGTTCTTATCGCTACCGGCCCTAAAAAGGCAGAAGCTGTACGCAATATGATTGAAGGTCCCGTTACAGCTCAGGTTCCCGCTTCTGTTTTACAGGAACACGATGACGTTGTTATCTTCCTTGATGAGGATGCCGCATCACTTTTAAAGAAATAATTATCCGCTTAACAAAAAGCAATGCACAAACCGTAAGGTCTGCGCATTGCTTTTTTGATGTGTTTTTCAGGTAATTACCAGTGTATATGATGTGTTTTCGTTGTGTTCATAGACTTCAAATCTCACAAAACTATCCCCTACAGAGCGCGAAACATAACAGCATTGTTGCTCTGAATCATAATTTTCGGTAACAATCGTTTCATTAAAACCATAAAAAAACTCATAAACCGTAACAGGTAAATAGTTTTCGGGAAGCTCTGAAGTGTTAAAGCTATAATTCAATCCCGACATGCTCACTTGACAGGAATCAGGTGTAACTTTAAAATTCATACCGTCAAAAGCGGTCTCATTTGTACCAAAAGTTAAAGTCAACACGCTTCGGGAAAATTGAAGCTCTGTATCGTATATATTCTGTTTATAAGTCAACTGAAGACGTTTGATTTCATTTAAATTTACTTCCGCATAATCTTGATTTTTAAGAGAAATAGTACACGATGACAAAAAAGACATGCACAAAACGCATATAAAAATCAATTTCAGGGCAAATTTAATCAGCAACACCCTTTTCAATAATTGAATACACCTTTCCGAGAGAAGCTGCACAATCGGAAGGTAATATGGAATATTCTGAACACTCGTTTTTAAGAATATCGGCACTCATACCGTGAACAAAAGCCCCTAAAACAGCACTTCTGAATAAATCGCCGTTAAAAATCGGTGTAAGTCCGGCAATAATACCCGAAAGCAAATCACCTGCTCCCCCTTTGGAAAGTCCGGTATTCCCTGTTGTATTAACATAAACTTCAGTAGCATCAAGGTTACAAATAAGAGTGTTATGACCTTTAAGAAGAAGGCTTACATTATACTCTTTGCAAAATTCGGTTACAGCATTATAACGGTCTTTTTCTATTTCATCAATAGTTTTTGATGTCAGACGTGCCATCTCACCGGGATGGGGTGTAAGTAAAATATTACCTTTTGCCTTTTTAAGAATTGCAGGGCAAAGCGATAAACAATTAAGCGAGTCGGCATCAATAATAAGCGGTTTATCACAATGTTCAATAAGCGAAGTGGTTATAAGACTCGGTGCAAACCCCGTACCAAGACCGCAGCCAACCATAACTGCATCCGCATCATCTGCCGCATCAAGTACGGCCTGAAGTGCAGTATAATCCACAAAACCCCTTTCGTCCGTGGGCAATGGTAAAAATAAATTCTCTGTAAGTCTGCTCGTAAGTGAATTGTAAAGAATATCAGGGAAAGCAAGCTTCACAAGACCTGCGCCGCTGCGCAAAGCGCCCTGTGTTGCAAGAACGCAACATCCTACCATATTTCTGCTGCCGCAAACAAGTAACACCTTGCCGAAAGTGCCTTTATGTCCGTTTATATCTCTTTTCGGCAACATAGCATTGGCAGAACCTAAATCCAGAGAATTACAAATCATAAACTCACCCCTTGTAATTTATGATTATATTATCTTGAAACTTTTGTGTCAAGCCACGAGAACATCATCAAGCTTAGAAGCTTTATTAAGACTCGCCAACATCTGCTCATATTCTTCATTATACTGTATTTTCTCAATATTAGAAGCTTGTGAAGTAACGGTACTTTTGTTTTTCTTTTCCGTAACAGTCAGATAAAGTGCTTTAAAAAATGCCTTTACATACTTTTTAACTTTTCGTTCAAATCTTATAAGGTCCTTTTCTCTGAAAATAGCGTAAGAACCTATAAGAACGAGTGTTAACATAAAAACTATTTCTAATAATCCGAGTGTTGTCATAAATATACCTCCGAACAAATAACGAACATTTGTTTTAGTGATTTCATTATATCACCTTTTTCTCCAAAGTCAACACAAATGTTCCGATTTTTTCGTATTTTCAGTCCCTTTTCAGGTACTTTATAGCGTTTTTTGTCGATTTTTTTGCTTTTTTATATAAAAAACTGAATTTTATATTAAATTTTCAACAAATTAAAATTATAGAAAACCGAACATATCTTCACAATAACCGAACAAAAATTTCTTTTTAAAATTTATAAATAAGGTATTTATCTTTTACAGTAAATAATGTATAATATTAGAGATAATACGCAAATATGACTGTTTGAGGTAAAATTATGTTTGTTGATAAAGCGAAAATACGAATAATTGCAGGTAACGGCGGCAACGGCGCCGTTGCTTTCCACCGTGAGAAATACATCAATGCCGGCGGTCCTGACGGCGGCGACGGTGGCAGAGGCGGAAATATAGTTTTCCAAGTTGATGACAATCTTTCCACACTTTCAGATTTCCGATACAAAAGAAAATACAAAGCTCAGAGTGGTGAAAACGGCAGAGGTTCGCACTGCAACGGTAAAAAAGGAGAAGACCTCATTATAAAAGTTCCGCGCGGTACTGTTATCAAGGAAGTTGAAACCGGCTTTGTTATGGCTGATATGAGTGTGGAAGAAACTTTTGTAGCTGCTAAAGGCGGTAAAGGCGGTTGGGGTAATTCCCACTTTAAAACCTCCACAAGGCAGACTCCGCGTTTTGCAAAAGACGGTGCTCCCGGTGAAGACTGGGAAGTTACGCTTGAACTCAAGCTTCTCGCAGACGTTGGTTTAATCGGCTTCCCTAACGTTGGTAAATCAACACTTATTTCAATCGTCAGTGAGGCAAAGCCGATTATTGCCGATTACCATTTCACTACTCTCATACCCGTTCCCGGCGTTGTCAGAATGGGACCTGAAAGCAGTTTCGTTATGGCAGATATCCCGGGTATTATTGAAGGTGCAAGTGACGGTGTAGGTCTTGGTCACGAATTTTTAAGACACATCGAGCGTTGCAGATTGCTTGTTCACGTTGTTGATGTTGCAGGTAGTGAGGGCAGAGATCCCATTGATGATTTTGAAGCCATCAATAATGAGCTTGCAAAGTATAACAATGAGCTGGTAAATTATCCACAGATCGTTGCAGGAAATAAAATAGACCTTGCAACAGACGAGCAAAGAGAAGCCTTCAAAGAATATATACGCAGCAAAGGGCTTGACTATTACGAAATCATCGCCCCGATTGCAGAAGGCACTCAGGAACTCATCAACGCCGTTGCCGCACAGTTGCAGAAACTGCCCCCTGTGAAAATTTATGAAAAACAGGAAATCACACCGAAAGAGATTTTCAAATCCGCAAAGCAGGATTACAAAATCCGCGTAGAAGGTGACGTTTTCATAATTGAAGCGGAGTGGCTTGCCAAAATTCTTATGAAAACAGACCTTAATGACTACGAATCCTTGCAGTATTTCCAGAATGTATTGCAGACCAGCGGTATTATTCAATCTCTTATAGACCACGGCATTACCGAAGGTGATACAGTAAGTATTTATGACTTGGAGTTCGACTATGTTCCCTGATGAAGCAGATTTATTAAATGGCTTATGCTCACCCTTGAGTGAACCGGAAGCAAGAATGTACAGTCCTTTGACTCTTGCGTTTTTAGGTGATGCGGTTTACAGCTTGCTTGTACGCAATATGTTGGCTAAAACCGCCAACAAGCCCACTGGCAAGTTACATAAGGAATCTATTATATATGTTAATGCGGCGTTTCAGGCGCGGATGATAAAAGAGCTGCTCCCCCACCTGTCTGAAAATGAAACTTATATTTTCAAACGCGGAAGGAATGCACACAGTGCGCATTCACCGAAAAACCAAAGCGATGCGGATTACCGCTACGCAACAGGTCTGGAAACACTCTACGGATATTTATACCTTTGCGGTGAAACACAAAGGCTTATTGATATTTTTAACCTGAGCACATACAAGAATTATCTTGAAAATCAGGAAAACAAATAAGAGATATTTATTGAAAGGAAAACCGGAAATGTCCCTTGTAAAAAAAGAAGATATACGAAATTTTTCCATAATTGCCCACATAGACCACGGCAAATCAACCCTTGCTGACAGACTTCTTGAGCTTACAGATTCAGTTTCAAAACGTGACATGGAAGCCCAGATTCTTGATGATATGGATCTGGAAAGAGAGCGCGGTATAACAATCAAAGCACACGCAGTAAAACTTGACTATAAAGCAAAAGACGGCAACACATATCGTCTTAACCTTATAGACACTCCCGGTCACGTTGACTTTAACTATGAGGTTTCGCGTTCTTTAGCGGCTTGCGAAGGCGCAATACTTATAATTGATGCATCACAGGGCATTGAAGCCCAGACTCTCGGTAACACATATCTGGCACTTGACCACAATCTTGAGCTTGTGCCGGTCATTAATAAAATTGACCTTCCTTCCGCGGATCCGGACAGGGTTTCCGCAGAAGTTGAAGAAATCATTGGTTTACCTTGCGATACTGCACCCCGTGTTTCTGCTAAAACGGGACAGAATGTTGAGCAGGTACTTGAACAGATTGTTGAGCTTGTACCACCGCCCGAAGGAGACGATGATGCACCCTTAAGAGCACTTATTTTTGACTCTGTTTATGATAACTACAAGGGCGTTATCGTTTACGTTCGTATTGTTGACGGAACAATAAAACCCGGTGACACTATGAAAATGATGGCTACGGGCGCAGAATTCACCGTTGTTGAAACGGGTACAATGAAAGCTACGGGGCTTCAACCCACAGACAAACTCTGTGCAGGTGAGGTTGGCTACATTACCGCATCTATCAAAACCGTGCGTGATGCAGTTGTCGGTGATACTGTAACACTTACTTCAATGCCTGCTGCCGAGCCTTTACCCGGTTACAGAAAAGCTACGCCTATGGTTTACTGCGGTATCTACCCTGCAGACGGTGCAGACTACGAAAACTTACATGAGGCGTTGGAAAAGCTTCAATTGAACGATGCTTCTCTTTCATATGAGCCTGAAACTTCAGGTGCATTGGGATTCGGTTTCCGATGCGGTTTCCTTGGTCTGTTACATCTTGAAATAATTCAGGAAAGACTTGAAAGAGAATATGACCTTGACCTTGTTACAACCGTTCCCAGCGTTGTATATAAAATTCATATGACTAACGGGGAGATTCTGGAAATTGACAACCCCACTCACTACCCTGACCCTGCATTGATAGATTACAGCGAGGAGCCCGTTGCAGATGCGCATATTTACGCGCCGCAGGAATATGTCGGCTCGGTTATGGAGCTTTGTCAGGAGCGCCGCGGTACATTTAAAAATATGGATTATATTTCCGGAGACCGTGTTGAAATAAAATACGATTTACCTCTTAACGAAATTATTTACGACTTCTTTGATGCTCTTAAATCAAGAACTCGCGGATACGCTTCACTTGACTATGAAATCTCTGAATACAAGCGTTCAAATCTCGTTAAGCTGGATGTTCTTTTAAATGGCGATGTTGTTGACGCTCTTTCTTTCATAGTTCATAGCGACAAAGCCTACGGAAGAGCCAGAAAAATTGCAGAAAAACTCAAGGATAACATCCCGAGACAGATGTTTGAAATCCCTATCCAGATTGCTATCGGCGGTAAAGTTATTGCAAGAGAAACCGTTAAAGCTATGAGAAAAGACGTTCTGGCAAAATGTTACGGCGGTGACATCACCCGTAAAAAGAAGCTTCTTGAAAAGCAAAAAGAAGGTAAAAAGCGTATGCGTTCCTTCGGTACTGTTGAAGTACCCCAAGAGGCATTTATGGCTATTCTTAAACTTGATGAAGATTAATATAAAGCCGAAAGAGTATTCTTTCGGCTGAATTTCAAGGTGAGCAAGATGAAAAAAGACAGTTTTTTTGATATATACTGCCAACAAGGTGAGCCTTCCGTTTTCTGCTACAGAAGCGGTAATATGGTTTATGAAGAAGGTTTTGAAAAGGGCGCACTTATATCTTACGGATGGAATTCGGCAGGTTATCCCCTTAACGTTCTGACCAACTGCCCTACACGTATAAACCGCAAAAGATACGCCGAGCCATTTTCCTTTAACATTGAAATAGACGGACAAAGTATTGACTTCGGGCTTGAATTTGAGAATTTTGAAACTGAAAAAACAGACAATAGAATCACATCCGTTTTAAGTCTTAAGAGTACTATTAAACCCGTTAAAATCAAAATTTTCACTCTTCTTGACGGTACACAGATGTTTTCACGTTGGCTTGAAATTGAAAATCTCTCCGATAATTACCTGAATATAAGCAGACTTTCTCTTATAAGCAGCGCTATGGAAAGTATGGATGTTTCGGACTATAACACCAATAAAGGTATTGAAGACTATTATTCAACAGGTTACTTCTGCGATGACCGTTGGGGTAACGAAGGTTTATTTAAATGGAACACCCTTTATCCCGGTAAAACCTGTATTGACGGACGTTTTACAAGAAACCGTTTCCGACATCCTTTGATTTTTATAAAAAACAATCTTTTGGGTAAAATATGGTTTGCTCAAATTGGTTGGAGCGGTGGTTTCAACTTCAGCGTTGATTACGATGCGAAAAAACATGAACCTGACACTCATTTATCCTTCAAAGCGGAATTGACCGGTCACAAGCCATTAGCTGTGCTGAAGCCACACGAAAAATTCACTTCACCTTGTGTACATATAGGACTCGTTGCAGGTGACCTTGATGATGCAGTCAATGAAATGCACGCCCATATCAGAAAATCCGTTCTTAATACGCCTGAAGCAGACGGCAGAAACGCCCTTATAAACTGTGGTATGGGCGCCGAGCACACAATGAACGTAGAAGACAGCAAGGATTTTATACTCCAATTCGCAGAAATGGGCGGTGAAATATTCACTATTGACGCTGGTTGGGAATGTCCTCCCGAAAAAGAAATGCAATGGGGTGATTTTAACGGCAGAAACAAGCCTGACCCTGATCGTTATCCCGACGGAATAAAAGTGTTATCCGATTTTGCTCACGAAAACGGTTTAAAATTCGGTTTATGGGTAGATATTGAATGCTTAGGTAAATATTGTGACACATATGAAACTCACCCCGAGTGGCTTTCGGTTGACCCATTAGGCGAAAGAAGTTCAAAGTTTATGGATTTATCCGTTCCCGAATGTGCCGAGTGGTGCGAAAACGAATTATCACGGATAATAACAGAATATGAACTTGACCTTTTAAGGGTTGACCACAATGTTGACTATACCGAATATTTCGGTATGCGTAAATGTGAAAGCGGTGCTCTTGAGTGCGTTAATTTCCGTCACAATATGGCGGTATATAAAATGTACGAAAACCTAAAAAAGAAGTTTCCGAAAGTTATTTTTGAGAACTGTGCAGGTGGCGGTGGAAGAACCGACCTTGGTATGATGAAAAGCTTTAACCATACATGGGTCTCTGACTGGCAGAAGGCACCCCGTTCGGTAATGATAACGAATGGTATGACAATGGCTCTGCCGCCCGAAAGAGTCGACAGACTCTTTGCAGGTATGGGCTGTCACACACTGGGGTCACTTGATTTTCATTTAAGGAACACAATGCTCGGTCACATTTCACTTAATGTCATCTCCCCTGCGGGTGCTCGTCCGAACACCGAACAAATGGAATTCATTAAACATTCCGTCGGCATTTACAAAGACTTCATAAGACCGTTTTTAGGGGATTCAAATATTTATCACCACACTCCTGATTTAACGGATAGTGATGCTTGTGTTATTGAGCTTTCATCCCGGAACAAAGCTAAAGGCGTCATAGGCATCTTTACCCTTTGCGGTTCAGGTGAAAAGACAGTAAATATTATTCCTAAAGGCATTGACACATCAGCAACCTACAAGATAACACTTGATAACAAAAGAGATAGCTATACTATTTCCGGCAGCGAGCTTAAAAACAAGGGAATAAACGCATACGTCCCTTGCTCGCTTTCATCCGAACTCGTTATTTATGAAACAATATAAATAATTTGTACCCCACACTTTTCAATTTGAAAAATGCGGGGTACATAATTTTATATAACGCTTTCAATTATCTTTTTCAGTTCGTCCGTTCCTTCGCCTTTTTCAGAAGAGAAAGGAATAATCACCAAATTATCCCCGAACTCTGCTAACTCATCTTTAAGGGCGTTTTTACGCTCATTATACTGCGTTTTATTAAGTTTATCACTCTTGGTTGCGGCAACTATAAAGGGAAGACCTGCATCACTTAAAAAGCGCATCATAACATAGTCATCCTCTGAGGGCTTATGCCGCATATCAACGAGTTGAACCACAAGTTTAATATTACGCGGACTTTGAAAATACCCTTCCATCATCTCTGCCCAACGGCGTTTTTCTCCTTTAGCCACTTTTGCGTAACCATAACCGGGCAGGTCAACGATACGCACGTCTTCCACTCGAAAAAAATTAATGGTTATGGTTTTACCGGGTACAGAAGAAACTCTCGCAAGATTTTTTCTGTTGAAAAGTCTGTTTAGCATCGAAGATTTGCCTACGTTTGAACGACCTGCAAAAACGATTTCGGGCAAATCAGATTCAGGTATCTGTTTTAATGTGCCGAAAGCGGCTTCAAACTGAACTTTATTGTAATTCATTTTACACCTCTCTGCAATAAACGCCTGTTGATTTTTTCTCGGGTTCTCTGTTTTTCACAGCTTTTCTTTTTGGCGCTTCTGCCTTCTGAATTTTCCTGTGCTCAGTCTCTGCAAGCGCAACGCTCAAAACTTCATCAAGATTACTTACGGGTATAAACTCAATTGCATTTTTCACCGTGTCATTAACCTTATCAAGGTCTGCTTTATTTTCTTCGGGTATAAGAACTGTCTTCATACCGTTTTTAAAGGCGGCGGTTGATTTTTCGCGAAGTCCGCCGATAGCCAGCACCTTACCGCGAAGGGTTATCTCCCCTGTCATAGCAACGGTTTTATTAACAGCTCTGCCCGTTAAGGCGGAGGCAAGGGCAGTTGTCATTGTAACACCGGCAGAAGGGCCGTCTTTCGGAACTGCACCTTCAGGTACGTGGATATGTATGTCCTTGGTTTTATAAAAATCTCTTTCGATACCTAAAGCATCAGCTTTGCTTCGGATATAAGTAACGGCGGCTTTTGCCGATTCCTTCATAACATCTCCCAAAGAGCCTGTCAACTCGATTTTACCGCTACCGTCAAGGACAGCAACCTCAATCTGCATCATTTCGCCACCGACAGCGGTCCAGGCAAGCCCGTTAGCCGCACCAACCATATCGTCAAAATCAAGTTTACTTGACTTATAACGGGGAGCACCGAGATACTCTGCCAAGGATGCAGGGTCAACAGTTATTTTACCATCAAAACCTTCTGCAAATTTAACTGCAACCTTACGGATAATCTTTGTTATGGTTCTGTCGAGAGTACGTACGCCCGCTTCCTTCGTATAGTCAGATATCATACATCTTATCGCGGTATCTGTAAACCTTATCATTTTTGCGTTCATACCGAAGTTTTTAATCTGCTTGGGTATAAGATGTTTTTTGGCAATAAGAAATTTATCTTCTGCGGTGTAGCTGTATAATTCTATTACTTCCATACGGTCATAAAGGGGCGCCGGAATCTGTGAAGCATCGTTAGCAGTAGTTATAAATAAAGCCTTACTCAAATCGAACGGAACTTCAATATAGTGGTCTGTGAAGGTATTATTCTGTTCACCGTCAAGAACTTCAAGTAAAGCAGATGAAGGATCACCTTTGTAATCACTGCCTAATTTGTCAATTTCATCAAGCAAAATCAACGGATTTGCAGTTTCAGCCTGCTCTATAGCTGTGATAATTCTGCCGGGCATAGAGCCTATGTATGTTTTTCTGTGACCTCTGATTTCAGCTTCATCGCGCACACCGCCAAGAGAAATACGCACATACCTTCTGCCCATTGCCTTCGCAAGAGATTTTGCAACGGATGTTTTTCCGACCCCGGGAGGGCCAACAAGACACAAAATCTGTGCATTGGCATCGGGCGCAAGTTTTTTAACAGCGATAAGCTCAATTATGCGCTCTTTAACTTCAGTAAGACCATAATGGTCCTTATCGAGTATTTTGCGAGCTGCGCAAACGTCTAAAGCATCTTCTGTATAAACACCCCAAGGTAAATTTGTAACCCTTTCAAGATACGTTCTTGTAACATTCGCTTCGGGACTGCCCTGTGAAGTTTTAATTAAACGGTCACATTCTTCATAAAGTTTCTTTTTAGACTTATCATCAATAGGAAGAAGAGCAATTTTATCTTTATATTTACGTGCTTCAGATATTGGTGAGTCATCGTCACCAAGCTCTTTTGATATTACCTTCATTTCTTCACGAAGATAATATTCCCTTTGATTTTTATCCATTTTTTCCTGAACCTTGTCGGATATCTCAAGTTCAAGCTTCAGAAGCTCTGTTTCTTTTGATAAGATACTACAGAGCTTTTCTGCACGCTTCATTACGTCAAGCTCATTCAACAAGCTCTGCTTATCAGAAACTTCAAAATGGAAATGTCCGGCTATGTCATCAGTAACATCCGCAAGATTTTCTTCTTCAAGAATTGCAAGAAAAATCTCGGGTGCTATTCTGGGACTGACGGAAATATATTCATCAAATTTTGACTTTAATGTTCTTAAAGTAGCAACGGTGAGATTATCGTTGTTATCAGGATAAGTCTCAGGAAGTTGCTCAATCACCGCACGCAAAGAAATACGCTCACGTGTAATCTCTTTAACACACGCTCTGTAAAGACCTTCAACAACTATTTCAAAATTATTACTGTCGGACGAGCCTGAAATCTGTTTAATTTCAGCTACAACACCCACTTCACTCAGTTCTGAAAACTTGGGATCTTCAACTTTTGCATCCTTTTGGGAAACGAGAAAAATCTTTCTGTTTTCTGTTTCCACAGCGGATTTTATGGCGCGTACGGATTTCAATCTGCCTACTTCAAAACTCATTGTCTGTTCAGGAAAAATAACAAGATTGCGAAGAGCAAGAACAGGCGAGGTTTCGGGCTGATAAATTTTATCTGACATATTAACTCCTGTAATTTAACACAGGGTGATGTTCATTTAAATAGAAAATGACAAATCACCCTGAATCAGTTCGGTATTAAACCGCTTTATTGTTTTCTTTAGGTTTTTTCACATATACAGGCTCGCTCTTGCCGTCAACCACTTCTGCGGTGATTTTTACCGCTTCAACCGTGGGGTCGGAAGGCACACTGTACATAATAGGTATAAGGATACTTTCCATAACGGAACGAAGACCACGAGCGCCCGTTTCTCTTTCAATAGTGAGCTCAGCAACTCTCCTGATGGCATCATCCGTGAAATTAAGTTCAACCTTATCCATTTTAAGAAGACTCTTGTACTGCTTCAAAAGAGCGTTTTTAGGCTGAGTGATAATATTCACCAAACCGTCAACATCAAGTTCTTCAAGAGATGTGATAACAGGTATTCTGCCCACAAGCTCGGGAATAAGACCGAACTTAACAAGGTCCTGGGGAATAACTTGAGAGTACATATCCATAGACTTGAGCTCGCTTTTTGAATGAAGTTCACCGCCAAAACCGAGAACGGTTTTGCCGAGTCTGTCTTCAACAAGCTTCTCGATACCGGAAAAAGCACCGCCACAGATAAACAATATCTTTGAAGTATCTATCTGTATAAATTCCTGTTGCGGATGCTTCCTTCCACCCTGTGGCGGAACATTTGCAACGGTACCTTCGATAATTTTAAGAAGTGCTTGTTGAACACCTTCGCCGCTAACGTCACGGGTGATAGATGTATTTTCGCTCTTTCTGCCGATTTTATCAATTTCATCAACGTAAATGATGCCGCGTTCAGCTTTTTCAACATCAAAATCCGCCGCCTGAATGAGCCTTAAGAGAATATTCTCAACATCTTCACCGACGTAACCTGCTTCTGTGAGAGTTGTGGCATCCGCAATGGCGAAAGGCACGTCAAGAATCTTCGCAAGTGTTGAAGCAAGTAAGGTTTTACCCACACCTGTAGGGCCGAGCATAAGCACGTTACTCTTGTTTATTTCAACATCATCGGGTGAATTAACGTATATTCTTTTGTAATGGTTATAAACCGCAACACTCAAAACCTGTTTTGCAGTCTCCTGACCGATAACATAATCGTCAAGCTGCTTTTTTATTTCAATAGGTTTCGGGAGCTTTTTTGCAGGTTTAGGTGTTACCTTCTTATTCTGCTTTGTAGGTACGCCATCAATAATATCTACGCACAAATCAACACAGGAATCACATATATAAACACCGGGACCCGATATCATACGTTCAACCTGATCCGATGTTTTACCGCAGAAGGAACACCTTACCTTTTTTTCTTTATCATCATCTCGTGCCAAAAAGAGCACCTCCGATTATATTATCTTTTTTCGATAATTTTATCCGCAAGGCCGTATGCAACGGCTTCTTCGGCAGTAAGCCAATTATCACGCTCTGTATCGGCAAAAATTTCTTCAATGCTTTTGCCTGTGTTTTCTGCAAGGATTTTGTTTAAGCGTTCTTTAGTTCTTTTGATATGGTCTGCAGCAATAAGGATTTCGGTAGCCTGACCCTTTGCACCGCCGAGAGGCTGATGAATCATAACCTCTGCATTGGGGAGAATGTAACGTTTGCCCTTTGCACCTGAAGAGAAAAGGAATGCGCCCATAGATGCCGCTATACCCATACAGATTGTGGAAACATCACATTTGATATACTGCATTGTATCGTAAATAGCAAGACCTGCAGTAACACTTCCGCCGGGACTGTTAATATAGAAATTAATGTCCTTTTCAGGGTCCTGACCTTCAAGGTAAAGCATCTGTGCAACTACGATGCTTGCAGTAGCATCGTTAACCTCATCAGAAAGAACAATAATTCTGTCATTGAGAAGTCTTGAAAAAATATCGTATGAGCGTTCACCGCGATTGGTTTGCTCAACAACGTAAGGAACAAGTGCCATAAAATTAACCTCCTAACAATTGTAACAGGATGATTATTGGAGTAAATTAAAGGTTTTAATCACTCCGTTAAAATATACATATACCGCCGCAGTAATAACTGTGGCGGCATTGTTTTAATTATTCAGCGTCTTCTGCTTTTTCGTCAGCTTTCTTTGCAGTTGTCTTTTTTGCAGTTGTTTTCTTTGCGGGAGCCTTTTTTGCCGCCGGCTTTTCTTCCGCATCGGCAGTGTCTGCCTTGGGAGCAGCTTTCTTCTTTGCGGTTGCAACTGCTGTATCTTTTACGATATCCATTGCTTTTCTGCAAGCAAGGTCAGCCTTAACATCGTCAGCAGAAACAAGGGTTTTGATTTTATCCATAGGCATACCGTATGCATCTGCGTATGTTTTAAGCTCTGTTTCAACATCTTCATCTGTGATTTCGATATTTTCGAGAGCAGCAACTTTCTCAAGAGCAAGACGGAGCTTAACCTGTTTTTCTGCGCCATCCTTGTAGCTTTCGCGGAGCGCTGCCATATCCATACCGAGATACTGAAGATACATTTCAAGCTGAAGACCCTGTGAACGAAGTCTGTATTCAAACTCGTTAACCTGACCGTCAATTTCTTTTTCAATCATAACTGCAGGGATCTCTGCAACAACGTTGTCAACAAGAGTATCCATTACTGCACTTTCAAATGCACGGTCAGCAGCGGCTTCTTTTCTTGCTTTGATTTCTTCTTCAAGATGTTTTTCGTATTCGGCAATTGTGTCGAATTCGCTGACGTCTTTAACAAACTCGTCATCGTATTTGGGAAGCTCTTTCTTCATAATCTTATGAAGCTTGATTTTGAATACAACAGCTTTGCCTGCAAGCTCTTCTGAACCGTAATCCTCGGGGAAAGTAACGTCGATATCAAATTCTTCGTCAACCTTGTGACCGATAACCTGCTCTTCAAAACCGGGAATAAAGCTACCTGAACCGAGCTCAAGATCGTAGTTTTCGCCTTTGCCGCCGTCGAATGCTACGCCGTCAAGGAAACCTTCAAAGTCGATTGTTGCAATGTCGCCTTTTTTGGCTGCCTTGCCTTCAACTGCAACAAGCTTGGAATCTTTTTCAAGAGCCTTTTCAACTTCTTCTTTGATTTCTGCTTTTTTAACTGTAACTTTTTCCTTTTCAGCCTTGATACCCTTGTATGCTTTAAGCTCAACTTCGGGTTTAACAGTTACTTTAAATTTGATTGTGAAGCCGTTTTCACTGATATCAACGATTTCATCGTCATAAGGTGCTGCAACAGGTACAATACCTGCTTCTTTAACAGCTGCTTCGTAAAGAGCACCGTACTCTGCATCGATTGCATCGTACCAGAAAGTTTCTTTACCATAGTAAGTTTCAATAATGTGCTTGGGAGCCTTACCCTTGCGGAAACCGGGAACATTATATTTACCCCTTGTTTTTGCATAAGCCTTTGAAACTGCTGCTTTGAAAGCGTCACCTTCAAGAGAAATTTCAACTGCATATACGTTTGTTTCGATTTTTTCGCAAGACTTTAAACTCATTTGAATTACATCCTTTCATTTGCGAACATATTTGCTTTTAATAAACATATATTAACTGCGAAATTATATCATAATAATTCGCGAATTTCTACTGTTTTTTTAATAAATTTCTAATATTTGGTAAAATAATGGAAATATTTTTGAAAAATCTTCTTATTTCCGAGTAAAACAAGTTACGGAACAATTAATTTAGGTGTAAAACCCAGATAATCAGCCGAAACGAGATTGAAAGAAATACCTTCATATTCAACTCTGGCACAAGACGGTGCAACAAATCCGTGAAGATGACCGAAATAGCAACGTTTAACTTCAAACTCTTTTAACACGTCAAGAAGCTCATCACAACGCTGAATTTCATTAACAGGCGGATAATGAAGGAAGGCTATTATTTCTCCCCCTGATTCGGATGCAGCTTTTAACGATGTACGCAGACGTCCCGCCTCACGAAGAATGACCTTATGGACATCCCCTTCAGAATCATCATAAAACCATCCGCGAGTACCTGCAAGGGCGAACCCTTCAACAGAATATGAATTATTATGAATAATCTTTATCGAATCAAAACCGTTTTCATCTAAAAACCTTGTCATTTTAGACATTGTGTTCCACCAATAGTCGTGGTTGCCTTTTAAAATATACTTTGTGCCGTTCAACGAATGAAGAAAAGCAAAATCTTTTTTTGCATCTTCAAAATTCATTGCCCATGAAATATCTCCCGGTATAACAACGCTGTCTGTTTCACACACTACGCTGTTCCAGTTGTTTTCAAGTCGTTTGGTGTAATCCGTCCATCCGCGGAAAACGTCCATCGGTTTATCTACAGATAAAGAAAGATGTGTGTCACCGATTGCAAATAAGGACATCGGAAACCCCTTTCCGTCAGATACCTAACATTCCGAACACAACGTCAGCCATATCCTCTTTTGAAGTTACCTGTGTAAATCTTACTGCTTTGCCTTTAAGGGCAGAAAGCTGTTCAGGTGCTTTCAAAGAAGATATTTCTTCAAGAGCGGCAACGGTGCTGAACTCGTCTTCATATTCTTTATCACTCTTTTCAACTGCAGAAAGAACGGCTTTTGAAAACTTGAAGGGTGATGCGGTTGAAGCAACAACAACGGGTGTTTTATCCCCTGTTTTTTCAATATATGCATCGCACACATTAAGGGCAACGGAAGTATGAGTATCGGCAAGATAACCGTAGTCGCTATATGTTGAATTAATGGTCTTTGCGGTGTCAACATCATCACAACAACCTGCATAAAACAAGTCTTTAATCTGTGCTTTAACGCTGTCGCAAACCGTATATTTACCATCAGCTTTGAGCTTCCCGAACCAGTCGTTTATAGTTCCATCATTTCTGCCGCAAAGGATATAAAGAAGTCTTTCAAGGTTGCTTGAAATAAGGATATCCATTGAAGGAGAAACTGTTGTGAAGAAACTGCGGTTTCTGTCATAAACTCCTGTTTCAATAAAATCGGTGAGAACGTTATTGGCATTGGACGCGCAAATAAGCTTATTAATGGGCAAGCCCATTTCTTTTGCAAAATAAGCCGCCAGAATATTACCGAAATTACCTGTGGGGACAACAACATTTATTTTATCGCCGAAGCTAACGGTACCGTTATTGACCATATCACAATAAGCGGAAACGTAGTAAACAATCTGAGGGGCAAGTCTGCCCCAGTTTATAGAGTTGGCTGATGAGAAGACGAGATTGTTTTTCTCAAATCTGTCGAGAATTTCTTTATTGGTGAAGATATTTTTAACACCCGTCTGGCAATCATCGAAGTTGCCGTAAACCGCACACACACCAACGTTGTCGCCATCCTGCGTAGTCATCTGAAGCTTCTGCATGGGGCTGACACCGTCGTTGGGATAGAAAACAAGAATCTTTGTGCCTTCAACATCCTTGAAGCCCTCGAGAGCAGCTTTACCCGTATCACCTGAAGTAGCAACAAGAATTACGATTTCTTTATCTTTAAGATTCTTTTTAGCAGAAACCGTAAGAAGATAAGGGAGAATCTGCAAAGCCATATCCTTGAAAGCGCAGGTAGGACCCTTGAAAAGCTCAAGAATATTAACGTTATCGTGAAGCTTAACCACGGGTGCAACAAATTCGGAGTCAAATTTGCCGTCTTTGTATGCACCTTCGACACAATAATCAAGCTCATCCGCAGTAAAATCGGTAAGGTAAAGACCCAAAACCTTCTTTGCGCGTTCTTTATAATTAACACCGCAAAGAGCCTTGATTTCATCGGCACTCATTTGGGGAATTGACTCGGGAATATATAAACCGCCGTCGGGTGAAATACCGTCTGTAATGGCTTTTGAAGCCGTAACTTTTACACTGTTATCTCTTGTTGAAGTATAGAACACAACAAACACATCCTTAGATTTTAATCGCACTTATGCATTATCAATTTATTTTACCAAAGGGTGTAAAAATTGTCAAGCATTTGTGAAGGGATATGCTGTTTTTCCATTGGAAATAAAATTAAAAACTTTTAACAGACAATCAAAATATGTGAGTTTGAGAGCTTCTGTTTGCGACGTTATTTTATACTGACAAATCTCATCTTCACCCACAGTTATTTTGACACTGCCTAAAGTCTGATTTTCATACACGGGTGCATTTACACTTTCACACAAATCCACGGTAACCTTTACCTTTTCTTCATCGCCTTTTTTTATAAGAACAGGAGAAATTTGCGGTGCTTTAACAGTAACACTATTAACTCTGCCTCCATTGACAATTACGCTTTTAAGAAGTTTCATATCAATTTCGGGAGCATAACAGGTGTAATTCGAAAAGCCCCAACTGAGCATTGCTTTAGCAGTTTCGAAACGGTCGGTACTGTTTTCACTACCCATAACAACGGCAACAAGATGCAGATTATCACGCTTTGCACTGGCAGAAACGCAACACCCTGCTTTAGCAGTAGTTCCTGTTTTAAGACCCGTTGTGCCTTCATAAAATCGCACAAGCTTATTGGTGTTGACAAGTTCTGTTTCGCCGTTTCTCAAAGAGTCCATCCACACGGTTGTGTACTCAGTTATAAACTCGTGTTTAAGTAATTCACAGGACATAAGTGCAATATCCCGTGAAGTAGTCAGATGTTCGTCTGTAGCGTCATCAAGACCCGTTGCATTCACAAAATGAGTATTTTTCATACCCAACTCCTTAGCCCTTGCATTCATCAGATTTATAAAGGCTTCTTCACTACCTGATATATACTCACCTAAAAGCGTTGCCGCATCATTTGCGCTACCTATAACCGTAGCACGAAGAAGCTCATCAACACTCATCTGCTCCCCTTCTTCAAGCCAGATCTGCGAGCCACCTTTAGAAGCGGCGTTCTGCGAACAGGGAACTTTATCTGCAAGGGTTATACGTTTGGTAGTTATGGCCTCGGCAACGAGAAGAATCGTCATAATTTTAGTTACTGATGCAGGGAAAAGTTTCACGTCAGCATTATATTCCATCAACACTTTACCTGTCGCCACATCCATAAGCACCGCTGACTTCGCCTTGACATCAACCGGTAGCTTACTGACATCATCGCCGTCAGGAACGCTCGACGTAAAAGTTGACGGCAATTCTATATCTTCATTCTCCTTAGCTACTCTATCTGCCGCAAAACCTATAACGGATAACTGAAAAAATATTGCCACACACAATAATACGCCTAAAAACTTTTTCATAATATTCACCTTTTCATATAATATTTGTTTCGTAAATATATATGACAGGATGAAATGCAAAATTCAATATGCAGAATGCAAAATTATCGGGGCAAAGCCGATTGTAATGCCAAACGCAGGTCTCGAAATTATTCATTAATGATCATTCATTATTCATAAAAAAAGCCTTCCGCCGAAACGGAAGGCTTTTTATATCATTACTCACACACAAGGCACACCCAGCCGCCGTTTTCTATGCGACGTACTATTTTAAGCCCTGCATTTTCAAGGGAAGCACATACTTCATCTGCTCTTGTATCGATAATACCCGATGCTATGAACCTTGCTCCCGGGAGCATAAAGTCACGGACTTGTGTACTGAAAAGTTTTATAATATCCGCAACAATATTAGCCACTACGATACTGTATTTTTCTGTAACTTTATCGGCAAGATCACCGCATACGAACTGTAAATCCGACTCATTTATTGAGTTCATTTTTGCATTTTCGTTTGCGGTTTTAACTGCCACTTCGTCAATATCCACACCAAATCCCTTTTGCGCTCCCAAAAGCATTGCGGCTATTGCTAAAATACCGCTACCACAACCGATATCCAGAACGGTATCTTCATCTGTCACTATTTCATCGAGCACTTCGAGACAAAGTCTTGTCGTATCATGGGTGCCTGTTCCGAAAGCTGCACCCGGTTCAATGTTCAGAACAGCTCTGTCACCGCTATCATAATCATCTATCCACGTAGGACGGATAAAAAGTCTTTCACCGATAGGTGTGGGTTTGAAATAAGCTTTCCATTTATCTGCCCAATCCTCCTCGGAGCAACCGTCGGTTTCGATTTTATAAGTAATATTTTCCGCGTCAAGTCTTTCGGATATGAAAGAGACTGCCTCCTGAGGATTCATACCTTCTTCAAGGTAGATGTGAATTATAGATTCTTCCCTGTTTTTCTTGAGCAAATCTTCGTCAATAAGATCTATGTGAGCTATTTCCCACGCCTCATTTTCAAGATTACTGTAATCTTCGATATAAATACCGTAAGGTACGGTCATAACTGCGATACCCGAAGCTCTTTCGGTATGCTCTGTGGGGATAGATATTTTAACTTCAGTATATTCCATTACACACCTCAATATTTGTTATGTACATCTTCCGCAAAGCAAAGGCAATCTTTGATTTCAAGTACTGTGCCGTCATCAAGCACAGCTTTACCGCTGAGTCTGCCGAAAACCTGATGCTGGTCGGTAATGATAAACTTAACATCAATCTTTGCGGCACGGTCAAGAATTGGTATAAATTCCATTTCAAATCTTCCGTCGCTTGAAGTGAATGTCCACGGGTCGGTATAACCGCTTTCAGGTATATTAAAAGTAACATCATCAAGTTTATGGCACTTGCCGTCATAAAAAAGCATATTTTCGCTTGCTGCGGTAGTGTCACCGAAGCCGTAACCGATATTGAAGCCGAATGGCTTGCCGTTAACGGTCATATTGCCCGAGCCCCAATACCACGTATTGTCGTAAGTCCATACACCCCTGCCCCAATCGAGAGTACCGTAATCTGTTTCGGGGTTGAGCTCATAGACTACGCCGTCATACTCAATAGTACCGCTTGCGCGCATACAGTTGATTTTCTGATTATAATAAAACGCTGTTTTCTTTTCCTTCCAAGGGGTTGCGATAACCATTGTATCCATAGGCGGTTGAGAAAGCGTAATATTGCATTTAAGGTCTTTTTCTTTGTTAAATTTCTTATAATCACAACGGAGAACTCTTTTTTGCTCTGCCGCGGTAAAAGACATATCAAGGCGTTTATCTTTGTATTTTGTAACGCCGCAAGCACTTGATACAGGGAGCCTGAGCTTACCCATAGGGAATGCATTGAGTATAGTTTCGGTGTGCTCCCAGGGCTTCTCTCCCAAATCAAGGAAGGAAGCAGACTGCAAGCCGATATATCCGTCATCGGAAATGGTAAATGCAACGGCAATATCGTGTTCTTCGGAAACTACGAGATAGTAATCCCATTCTTTAATTCTGAATTTAGGTGCTTTTATATCATCGCGCGAGTATTCCTGAACCAGTTGTTTTGACCAACCGGGTTCACGCAAAGAGCCATCTTCTTTTAAAAGTTTTTGTACATTAGTTACTTCGTGATTTCTCATTTTGCTCTCTCCCTATTATTCATCAATAATGTTTGCCTGAGGCTGAACATCGATTCTGCCATGGTTATAAAAACGTCTGTTATCCAACATCCACAGACGGTTTGTAAAGCCGCCTTTTTCAACATCTTTAATCGCATCTGCCATTTCATAAATGTTTGCATCAAACATATCAAGTTGAGAAAGAACCTCCGCTTCAATGAATCCGGGACGAACTGCCGCACCAAACTCAAGCTGACCGTGATGAGAAATCAGCATATGCTGAAGTAAAAATTTCTTTTCACTTGTTACGTTCAACTCGTCACATTTTCTGCCTACGTCTTCTGCACCCATCACAAGATGACCGAGAAGCATTCCCTCAAGAGTGTGACCATCAATGACACCGGCATCATTCACGCTGTATTCGCGAATTTTTGCGATATCGTGAAGAATCGCACCGGATACAAGCAACTCGCGATCAATACAGGGATAAATATCACACACGCATTGCGCAAGCCGCACAATGGAAAGCGTATGATAAAGAAGTCCGCCAACCATTGCATGGTGAAGTTTTTCCGCCGCAGGGAAAGTGAGCAACGCCTTTTTATTGTCACCAATCATCCCCAATACTACCGCTTTGAGTTCATTGTCATTAAAGTCGTTAACAATATCAAGAATTGTATTTAACATATCGTCACCGGTACAATCGGCAGATTTAACGTAATCCGAAACATTAACATTATCCTGCTCCGTTACAGAGCGGATACGTTGAACAATAAACTGGTCATTACCGTTATACTGTTGCAATGTACCGCGCACTTTAACAAGTGTATTAGCTTGTGGTAACGGTGTTATTTCTTCACGATAATCCCATAATTTTGCGAAGATTTCACCATCTTTATCTCCAAGAATCATATCAAGATAAAAAGTTCCGTTTTTCGCAGATTTTTTATCACAACTTTTTACAAGAGCAAATCCTTCATAAAGACCTGCTTTTTCACACTGTGTAAAATTCATAAGCACATGTCACCTCATTTTATATCCGCTATACAACGTATAACGTAAGAACTGATTAAATACCCTGCCACAGGCGGAGTAAAGGACATAGAACCCGGTACGGACGAATCGGTTTTCACGGGCTCTTCTTCAGAATAAACGACAGTCAGCTTATCGATACCGCGTTTTCTTAATTCTCTGCGCATAACCCGAGCCAACGGACAAACACTTGTTTTGGTGATATCAGCAATTTTAAGCATCTCGGGATGAAGCTTATTACCCGTACCCATTGATGAAATAACAGGCACGCCCGCGTCTTTTGCGCGCACCGCAAGCTCAAGCTTTGCAGTAACATTATCTATACAATCAACTATAAAATCATATTTTCTTAAATCAATCTCACAAGCAGTTTCAGGAAGATAGAACAAATCATATTTGTGTATAACCATATCCGGATTTATTGTCATAAGACGTTCTGCCGCAGCGTCAGTCTTTTTCATACCCACGGTATTATCCGTTGCTATAATCTGCCTGTTTATGTTAGTTATATCAACCACGTCTTTATCGACTATACCCATTGTTCCTACACCTGCGCGGGCAAGGGCTTCCGCCGCGGCACCGCCCACGCCGCCCAGACCAAAAATTATTACGGAAGAATTTTTAATTAATTCCATCTTTTCGTTACCGATAACACGAACGGTACGGGAAAATCTTTCATCCATAAACTCACCGCCTGCAGAGTGAATGTATCCGAACCAAATATTCCTTGAATATCCGGACGCACGCACCCCTGTAATTCTTTGCCTTGCAAAATATGACTGTATATGAATATTGTATAATATTATCAATAAGAATGTCAAATAATAAATAAAAAAACCTACCACATTTTTACGGAAGGTGCGTCATCATTGAAAAAACGGATTTTATCATTCATTTTAACAATCAACATTCTCTTTCTTTGTTTATGCGGCAGGCTTTATTATATCTCATCCGCACCCCGAGCGGCCTCAAGCCAGCCAAGCACCCGTATAAAAGAAATAAGTTCAACACGCGGAATAATATACGACTGCAATCTGAAGCCTTTGGTAAACGGCACATATACCTACACCTTCTGCGTAAAGCCGACGTTAAAATCGATTGAAATTCTAACCAAAAGCGGTGTTGATGAAAATAACATCAACAAACTAAAAAAAGGTAATTTTCTCTTTTTACAAAGTAATAACAAGGATTATTTACCCCAAAGCAATGATTTAAAGGCATTGACTGTGTATGAACGATATACAGACAATGTTGCTCTGCATATCATCGGTTATACCGACTCTGAGGAAAACGGTGTTTGCGGAATTGAGAAATATTACAACGATGAGCTCTTGAACAGCGGCGGAAAGTTAAGCGTGGCATACTCCGCCGATGCCAACGGAAGAATGTTATCCGGCGAAGCAGTTGAAATACGTAACGAGAGTTATTATGACAGCGACGGCATTGTTTTAACTATCGATAAGGACATACAGATTATTGCAGAAAACGCATTAAAAAACGCAGATATACAAAAAGGTGCCGCCGTTGTACTTGATACAGCAACTTCTGCAATACTCGCCTGTGCCTGTGTACCCTGTTATAACAGAAATAATCTGGCAGAGTATATAGACGATGAAGATTCACCGTTTTTAAACCGAGCCTTCTGTGCATATCCCGTAGGCTCGGTTTTTAAGCTCGTTACAGCCGCAGCGGCACTGGAAAACGGCGTAAAGCTGCCAACATATAACTGTTCAGGAAGCACTATAAAAAGCGGTAATGTTTTCAACTGCAACAACACTGACGGTCACGGAAAAATGACTTTAGAAACCGCAACGGCTAACTCCTGCAACCCGTATTTTATAGAACTGGGCGTTATGACAGGTGCAAAAAATCTGTTATTTACCGCAGATGTCGCAGGTTTCGGCAAAAGTACGGATTTAGGTAACGGCAATTTTACGCAAAGCGGTGTTTTGCCCGATTCGGACGACTTAAACAGCGATGCCGCCGTAGGTAATTTTGCTTTCGGACAAGGCAAGCTCACAGCCACACCCTTACAGATAGCCGCTTTTTGTAACACAATTGCCAACAGAGGTGTTTATAACGAGCCGTATCTTATTAAAGGTTTTTCAGATGAAAAAGGTGCATTTTCGCCTGAAATAAAAAATGACGGAATAAAAATCTTAAATGAAAGCACTTGCAAAACGCTAAAAGATGCTATGCTACAGACAACCGAAACAGGAACCGGAAAAATTGCTTTCACTTCCCTTTTCGACTCCTGTACTAAAACAGCAACGGCACAAAGCGGACAATACAACAAAAAGGGCGAAGAAATTAAATATTGCTGGTTCACGGGTTTTTTCCCTTATGAAAAACCTGAGTACACAATATGTATCATAAAAGAAGACGGTGTTTCGGGCGGTGCTGACTGTGGTCCTGTATTCAAAGAAATCAGCGAAAACATCTATATAAAAAGCAAAACCCTGCCATAAAGGCAGGGTGAAACTTTTTACATAGCTATTTTATTATGTAATCAAGCCTCTGCTTCTTTTTTCTTTTTGAAGCAATCGCTGCAGTAAACAGGGCGATCCTCACGGGGTTTAAAGGGAACTTCAGCAACACCGCCGCACTCTGCACATACTGCTGTGAATTTTTCACGCTCGCCTCTCATTGCCTGCTTACGTGCATCACGGCATGCTTTGCAGCTTTTGGGCTCGTTAACTAAGCCTTTTTCAGCGTAAAATTCCTGTTCGCCGGCTGTGAAAATAAATTCGTTGCCGCACTCTTTACAGATGAGTGTCTTGTCTTCGTACATTTTTGCTACCTCGCTTGTATATGATGTTGTCCTCTAACGGAATTGCACCGCCACCTTTTGTGAGTTTCGGATAAATTCCGCAACCTAACAACGCTCTGCTTTTAAGCTAAGAGGACATATATGTAATTCCGAATTATTCGGAAAATACATCTTTTAATTTGCGCCGTGCACGTTGAACTGCATTATCAACGGATTTAGGCGCCATACCTAATTTTTCGCCAATCTCTGCGTAGGACATACCGCCTGCCCTGAAAAAAACAACTGTTTTTTCGACTTCAGAAAGTGTGACCTCACACGCGTTAAGAACTTCATTAAGGCGTTCAGTGGTTATAATCTGTTTTAAGGGGTCATCCGTACTCTCCAGCCCCCGAAAAACTTCTTCACTATCGTCAACAGTAACATCAGCACTTACACTACCTGCGGCAGTATTGATGCTGTTGCGCATACACACAAAGGCATACGCTTCAAAAGGAACGCCCTTTTCAGCATCGTACGTTCTGACGGCATTCAGAAAGCCAAACATACTCTCCTGAACGAAATCATCGCTATCAAGATACGCAGCACTCGAATTACTGTAACGTGTATTCAAAAAACGCCTTGCAAGAACATCAAAGGCGTACTCGTCACCCTTATGGGTTAACTGCACGAGCTCCTCGTTAGTTAAGGCGGAGTACTCGGAATATCTTTTACTACCCAAACTACCACCTCATACTGTTGCTTGTACATTTATAAAGGAATAATACCATAGTTTTGTTATTTTGTCAAATAATTTTTATAAATACCCTGATTTTTTTGTGTAAAATACAGAATATTTCCAAATTCGACAAAAAAATACCCCTGATTCACAAAATCAAGGGTAATTTTCAGTATTCATATATTCGGTATAAATATTTTTATCAACTTTATACCATTTGCCTTTAATTTTCATACACCAGAAGTCATTATATTGACTTGTATATGTACCTTTATCGCCCTTGGCAATAACATCAACACAAATCACGTCCACGCGGGATGCAAATTCAATGTAGGAAAAATTGCTTTCAAGCACATCGTTAAAAACAGCGGTTTGCTCCTCGGTCAAAGTACTGCTTGACTTAATATTATATGTCAATTTATATTCTTCACCGCACTTCTGAGTATAAAACGCATCACTGTTTTTCATCGGAAGAATCATCTGTTCATAGGTTTCATCTTCAGCAAAATAACGGTTATTAAGTTTATACTTTTTAACGTTATCATCATAAAGAGAATAATACAAATCACCGTCGGCGCTCTGTGTTGCTTTTACAAAATTTTTGATTACCCTTTCAGGTTTTATGGCGGTAAAGAGAGATGTAAACAACGCCGTAACAACAAGTACAACCGCAAAGCAGACTAATATAGCCAGCAGATTTTTTAATGATAATCTGCTTCTTACGCCTTGTTTTTTCACAAACTTTGACGGAGCTTTCTTTTTCTGTGGTGAAAGTTCAGCACCGCAATAAGCACATGTTATAAAATTTTCAGGACTCTGTTTATGACATTTATCGCAATACAAAACAATCACCCCTTTTTCTAAACAAAAACCGTAGAAAGACAATGCCTTCTACGGTTATATTTGTGTCACGGTTGAACCGTATAAATTCAAAAAGAATCTAATTATTCTTCAGTTGCTTCTTCTGCAACTTCTTCAGCTGCTTCTTCAGTAGCTTCTGCAACAACCTCTTCGGGAAGAAGTGCGCGGATTGAAAGGCTTACTCTCTTTCTTTCATCGTCGATGTCGGTAATCTTTACATTTACCTTGTCACCGATTTTAAGAACGTCTGCAGGTTTGGAAATGTGCTTGTTAGCAATCTGTGAAATGTGGATAAGACCATCAATACCGGGCATAATGTGTGCAAATGCACCAAAGTCGGTAAAGTTAGCAATCTCAACTTCAACTTCTGAATCAACTGCATAAGTTCTCTTGAAGATTTCCCAAGGATTGTCTTCAAGCTTCTTGTAGCCGAGAGCAATCTGTTTCTTTTCGGGGTTGAGAGATTTGATAGTAACCTCAACTTCGTCGCCAACACTGACAACCTCTGAAGGGTCTTTAATTCTGTTCCAGGAAAGTTCTGAAACGTGAATCATACCGTCAACGCCGCCGATGTCAACAAAAGCACCGAATTTCATAATAGATTTAACAACGCCTTTGCGAACTTCGCCTTCCTGAACTTCTGCCCAGAATTTTTCTTCATTAGCCTTTCTTTCTTCCTTAAGAACGGCACGGATAGAGCCAACTGCTCTTCTTCTCTGTTTGTTAACTTCAATAACTTTGAATTTAACAGTTTTCTTGAGAAGATCTTCGAGTTTGTCGTTACGACTTGCAGTAGCAAGAGATGCAGGAACGAAAAGACGAGCATTCTTTGAAACTACGATAATACCGCCGCGAACGATTTCGGTAACAACACCTTCAAGGATTGTGTCGGTGCCTTCTGCCTTAACGATTTCATCCCATGCGGCAATAGCGTCATAACGCTTTTTGGAAAGCATTGTAACGCCTTCCTGGTCGTTTGTTTTCATGATGATGAGATTAAGTGTGTCGCCGATTTTGAGTTCAGCTTTGGGATCTGCGTTCGGGTCGTTGCTGTATTCGCCATAGGGAACATAGCCTGTCTGCTTCCTGCCGATATCAACCTGTATCTCTGTGGGAGATACACTCAATACTGTACCAACAACCTTCTGGTCGCTGTTCATACTGTTGAGTGATTCCTCTAAAGCTGCTTCAAAATCGAATTCTTCAGTAGCTGCTGCAGAGTCCAGCACTTTCTCCTCCTCAATCATTTTGTTTTCGTTTACAATTTCGGACATGGTTTCAAGTACCTCCTTTATAATACCGGCGGGAGTAGATGCACCCGCAGTAAGACCGATTGAGTCATAACCCTTCAGAGGGATACCATAAAGCTCTGAAGCAGTTTCAACAAGAAAAGCAGGACAATTGCTCTCGCACACACTAAGGAGCTTGCGGGTGTTGGAAGAATGTTTACCACCCACTATAACCATAGCATCGTTTGAGCGTGACAACTCAGCTGCCTCGTTCTGTCTTTCTTCGGTCGCACTGCATATTGTATCAAATATTTTCGCATTTGTACATAGTAAATTTATTTTTTTTACACTTTTTTGCCATTCTTTTATACTAAAAGTTGTTTGAGAAACAAAAATTAGTGATTTTTCCGAAAAAGAAGGATGATTTTTGAGAAGTTCATCGATTTCTTCCGAATTATTAATAACGTAAGACTCGCCTTTGGCGCAACTTTTTATACCTTTTACTTCAGGATGATTTTCATCGCCTGCTATAAGAGTTACAACATCATCGGAAGAATTATCAAGAACAATCTTATGAATTTTTTTAACAAAAGGACAAGCGGCATCAATAAATTCGCAACCACTTTCTTCAACCTCTTTAAGAACTTCCTGTGTAACACCGTGAGTACGCAGTACAAGTATTGCATCCGGCTCAACCTCCGAAGGAGATTCTACCACCTTGACTCCCCTGCTTGCCAGATCATCAATAACCTGACTATTGTGAATAATCGGGCCCAAAGTCGCAACCTTGCGACCTTCCCCGGCCAGCTTTTCAATAAGTTTTATTGCACGGTCAACGCCGAAACAGAAGCCCGCTTTTTTTGCCAAAATAATTTCAGCCATCAAAGACGCTCCTTTATAACCTTAAGCATATATTCAACAGAACCCTCAAGGTCAAGCTCGGTTGTATCAACAAGAACTGCATCATCTGCTTTTTTAAGCGGTGCAATTTCACGGTGTGTATCCTGATAATCGCGGAGCTCAATCTCCTTGAGAATATCATCAAAGACTACTTCCTGACCTTTCTCAACGAGTTCTTTATATCTTCTCTGTGCCCTTGCTTCTGCAGAAGCGGTAAGGTAAATTTTAATGCGTGCATCAGGAAGAACGACTGTACCTATATCTCTGCCATCCATAATGCAATTGTTTTCTGCGGCAATATTTCTCTGCAAAGAGAAAAGAAATTCACGCACTTTCGGTATTGCAGAAACATTGGATGCTGCCATAGAAACTTCATTCTGCCTTATTGCTTCGGAAACGTCCTCTTCGCCTAAAAAAACTCTTTGTTCGCCGTTTACAAAACGCAAAGAAACCCGGAGCCCATCAAGTGTGGGCACAACGTCATCGGCACTTCTTGTGTCTTTACCCTGTCTTAAAACATTAAGTCCAACGGTTCTGTAGAGTGCCCCCGTATCAACATAAATAAATCCTAATTCCTTTGAAACCTTTTTTGCAATTGTGCTTTTGCCTGCACCTGCAGGTCCGTCGATTGCTATGTTAACTGCCATAAATTTATTCTCCTTTATCTATAATCAGTTTTTCCCCATTATTATGCTTTTTGAATTTTGTATTCGATCAGGAAACAGAATTTCCGACAAGCCTTCCTGTAGAGAAAGCAATCTGCAGATTGAAACCGCCTGTATATGCATCAACGTCAATTACTTCGCCTGCGAAATACAAACCCTTGACAATTTTACTCTGCATGGTTTTCGGGTCAATTTCCGAAACACTGACACCACCCGAAGTTATAATTGCTTCGTCAATAGGTCTGAAATCCGTGACTGTAAGACGGATATCCTTAAGCAGCTCAACTAATGTACCGCGCATCTCTTTGGTAACCTGATTCGACTTGATATTACCGTTAAGTCCCGACAGTTTAACTATAACGGGAATCATTTTGCGCGGCAACATAAGTGCCAGAGTGTTATAAAGATTTTTGTTGGAACATTCAAGTAAATCACGCTGCAGTCTTTTATCAAGCTGCTCATAAGTGAGCGCCGGTTTAAAATCAATATGTATTGTGTATCTTCCGCGCTCCATATTTCTCATATGCGATGATGCGGACAGAATCATGGGTCCCGACACACCGAAATGTGTAAAAAGCATTTCGCCAAAATCTTTATAAACTTCCTTGTAGGTCTGATTATCTTCAACCCGAATTTCCACATTGCGCAAAGAAAGACCCTGTGCATCGGTGCACCAACCTTCGTGACATTCAAGCGGAACAAGTGACGGTTTAAGAGCAGTAATTGTGTGACCTGCTTGTTTTGCGAGAGTATAACCATCACCTGTAGAGCCTGTTGCAGGGTACGACATACCGCCCGTTGCAATAAGTACATTATCAGCCAAAAACTCTTTGCCGTCATCGGTACGACATCCTTTAACAGCACCCTCTTCAATAATCAGTTCACTTACTCTGCCCTGTTTTCTTTTGACACCGTTAACGGTTATAAATTTATTTAAAGCATCCACTATATCCAGAGCCCTGTCCGACACGGGAAAAACCCTGTTACCACGTTCAATCTTCAGTGGCACGCCCATTTCTTCAAAGAAATCTATGGTATCATCCGTAGTGAATCTCGAAAATGCACCGTAAAGAAATCTTCCGTTTACGGGAACATTACTTATAAGGTCGTTCAATAACGGACAGGAATTTGTCACGTTGCACCTTCCCTTACCGGTTATCGCAACCTTGCGTGCCAATTTATCGTTACGTTCAATAAGTGTTACCTTTAAACCGTTCTTTGCGGCGGTACCTGCCGCCATAAGACCTGCGGCTCCGCCGCCGATTACTATTAAATCCATAAATATATCCTTTATAAAACAATGAGTTTATCTGTCATCTCTTTACCGCAAGCCTGGGCTTCGGGAAGACAAAGTGAAAATATATCTCGTGCCCTGCATTCAAGACTGAACGCCTTTTCGGCATTTTCACCCAGCGCTTTGATATCCGATGACTTTGTTACTATCGGAAGAATCGCCGTGCTTTTCGCCTGTTTCAGAATCTCCGCGCCTTTAGCATTAAAGCCCAGAACACGTATATACGGAACATCAAACCGGGTATCCTGTTTCGTTATACCTAACAACGCGCACAGAACTATTCTTCTGAGTCTTGAATGAGTATAACGCTTTGTTTTAACTTTTTCAAGTATTTCAGAAAGTGTCACAGAAGTTCTTATTGCTTCCGAAAATCTGTATTCAAGACCTTCACTCACATCGGGAATGTTTTTGAAGTCTTCAACGCTCATGGTGCGCAATCTATAAAGAATTGCCGTTTCAAGCTTTGAAAAATCGGCAGGGGCTTTTCCTGATAACACCGCACCGTTCAATACTCCGAAAGCTTCTTTCGGCATATAGTCTTCGTAGCTTTCTCCTTTTTGTAGAAAACCACGTATAGCGGAAGCTGAACAAAACTGAGCGGAAACATCACAAGAATCGTGTAAAACGCCTATTCTTTTTACAGCAACAGGTTTTATTGCGTATTTATTTCTTTCAATAGCCTTTATATACTCGACGCCCAACAAATCATTTGGTGAAGAAAGCGCATCGGCAAAAGCATCACCGTACATATCACGAAGAGCTCTCTGCCTTGCCGTCGGGAAAGAAAGCCCCTCACTCAATCTGTTTTCAAGAAGCGGTGAAAATTCTTCTGCGGTAATGGCACGGGCACATTGCGTAAGCACGTCAACATCACCACATTCCGAACCGAAACCAAGTGCATCAATACATCCCAAAGAGCCTAAAACGCTCACGCCCCCTTGTGCAAAACGCTCTGCCGAAGCGGTGGCATAGGCAACAGGTAAAGAAAGAATCAAATCCACACCGCTTGAAAGTGCGGCTAAAGTTCTCTCGTACGGTGATATACACGCGCACTCACCACGTTGAACGAAGCTTTCGGACATTACCGCGGTAACGGTATCCGACTCATCGGACTTCAACGCATCAACTATATACTTGTGACCGTTGTGAAAAGGATTGAACTCCGCCACAATGCCGTAATTCACGGTAACACCCCCTAAATTACATTGATATATTTAATATTTTCTCTTGAAAAACAAAATATTAGTGGTATAATTATTACTTGGTAATTATTTTACACAATTAATGTGCGTTTTATTTTCTAAAAAAGAATTATACGCTTTTTATTGGAGGTTTATTAATGAAAATTCTTGTAATTAACTGCGGTAGCTCCTCTTTAAAGTACCAACTTTTTGATATGGAGGGTGAAAAAGTTCTCGCAAAAGGTATCTGTGAATCAATTGCAACAGATATGAGCCACACAAAAGGCTCCACTTTCGACAACAGAAGTTTTGACAAGTATGTTGATATTCCCGACCACAAGGTTGCATTCAACATTGTTAAAGAAGCTCTCGTTTCAGGTGACTGCAAGGTTATTGACGATCTTTCTGAAATCACAGCTATCGGTCACAGAGTTGTTCAGGGCGGCGATCTTTTCACAGAAAGTGTTCTTATTGATGACGGTGTTCTCAAGGCAATTGACGAGCTCAGTGCTCTTGCCCCCCTTCACAACCCTGCTCACGTTGTAGGTATTGAATGTTGTAATGAAGTTTTCGGTGACAGCGTTCCTCAGGTAGCTGTTTTCGATAACGCTTTCCACAGCACAATGCCCGAAACATCTTATATGTTCGGTATCCCCTACAAATACTATGAAGAAGACCATATCCGCCGTTATGGCGCACACGGTACATCTCACCGTTTTGTTGCTTTCAGAACTGCAGAAATCGTAGGCAAGGACCTTAAAGACATTAAGCTTATCACTTGCCATCTCGGCAACGGTTGTTCAATTACCGCTATCAAAGACGGTAAAGTTCTTGATACAAGCATGGGTCTTACACCCCTTGACGGCTTCGTTATGGGTACACGTTGCGGTGCTATTGACCCTTCGGTTGTTACATACATTATGAAGAAACACAATATTTCTCCCGATGAAATGGATAAGATTATGAACAAGCAGAGTGGCGTTCTTGGTATTTCAGGCGTTCACAGCGACGACCGAGCAGTTCGCGCTGCTGCTGAAGAAGGCAACAAGAGAGCAAAACTCGCTCGTGATATGCAGTGGTATCAAATCCGTAAATGCATCGGTTCTTACATCGCCGCTATGGACGGTGTTGACGTAATAGCATTCACAGGCGGTATCGGTGAAAACTGTACAGATCTTCGTGAAGATGTACTTAATAATCTTTCATACCTTGGCATTAAGCTCAACCCCGAAGCTAACGCTGTACGCGGTGAAGAAATCGAACTCACTCAACCCGGTTGCCCCGTAAGAGCATTCTGCGTTCCTACAAATGAAGAGCTTGCTATTGCAAGAGATACAAAGGAAATCGTAGAAAAACTTTAATAGTACTTAAAACCATCTGCAGATTTACACAAATCTGCAGATGATTTTTTATATTCTGAAATCAATTGTTATCAACACTATGTGCAGTTCATATTCCGCCAAGGTCTTTTTATTAATTTTTAATTTTAATATTGATAATTTTTTTATCAGTGATAAAATATAAGTGTAATCTTTTATTATAACTGTATTATATAGATTAATACTAAGAAGGGGTAAAAATGAAAAAAGCAAGTTCACTTTTATTAATACTCGGTCTTTTATTTCAGCTTTCCGTTCCTACCGATGCTGCATTCAGTCCTTCTCCCGAGCTTTATCATTTTGAAAGTCTTGGTGTCGGGGAATACGGTTACGAAGACTACATACTCGTTGACGAAAACGGAAACGAAGTTGAATCCCCTGAAACGAGCTCTGCGAGAGACGACCTTATGTACTCTGTAAACCTGCCTTCATCTTACGATTCAAGGGATTACGGCTATATTACATCCGTTAAAGACCAAGGCAGCACAGGCAACTGTTGGGCTTTCGGTACTATAAGCGCATTGGAAACAGACAGTATTGTCCAGGGCATCGACGATCTCGAAACCGCCGACTATTCCGAAGCTCACCTTGTATGGTTTGGTAAAAACAGCGCCACAACTGATGAATCTCATCCTACCTACGGCGAAGGCTCTACTAACACTGACCCTTACACAGGTTCTTCCGCAGGCGGTAACTGGAAAATCAGTACAAATGCGCTCGCCCGTTGGTCAGGTCTTGCGGAAGATAGTGACTATCCGTTTTATCCTTATAACGCAACCGCAATGGGTAATTATGATGAGAGTGAACGTTATAACACCGGTAGCGGTTTAATAATTAATTCCACCCAAATGATGCTTGACAGTAGCGATATGAAGCAATGGATTATGGAGCATGGTTCGGTTACGGCAGGATATTTTCATGCAAGCGGATATCTTAATACACAAACCTACGCCTACAACTGCACAACAAAATTCACATCAAACCATATGATTACCATCGTTGGTTGGGACGATAATTATTCGGCGGATAATTTCTTATCAAGCTACAAACCATCTTCCGACGGTGCTTGGCTTGTAAAAAACAGCTGGGGCTCCGATTGGGGTCTTGACGGTTACTTCTGGTTATCCTACGAAAACGCAACCCTGACACAATTAGCAGGCTTCACCAGTCAGAGCGCAGAAGGTCTGAAAAACAACTATACATATACCGCTGAAGGTTGGGTATATACAGTAAGCTTATCAGGTCTTTTCAAATACTCTAACGTTTTTACGGCAAAGGATTATGAAGTAATTTCTCACGTATCCACATATGCCTGTAACCCCAACACCGACCTTACAATAAGCATTTACACGGGACTTCCGTCAAGCTACACTAACCCTGCTCAGGGAACGCTTGCAACAAGCTGGAGTACTCATGTTGACAGGGAAGGTTATCACACTTTCGCGGTACCTGAAGATGTATTACTTGAACCGGGTATGATTTATTCCGTTGTAATTCAGACAAGCTGTACAGATGTTGAAAAGAATCAGGCGCCTATGGAACACATTAACTATCCTGCAAGTGAAGGCGAAAGCTTCTTCGGCAGCAAATATGCTTGGTATGACAACACCCAATATGATTACGGCAATTACTGCATACAGGCTTTCACTACCGAGCACGAACACACGTACAGTTTGATTTCATCGGATACCGATCATCCGCACACAACTGTGAATGCTTGTACAATTTGCGGTGATGAAATCTCACAAAACGGATTCGACAGTTCTTGCCCATACTGCAACTTTACACTGACCGACACTGACAATAACACTTATACTATCAGCGAATATATCGGTCAATGGGACAGCGTTACCGTTCCTTCGCAGATTGACGGAAAGACCGTTCAGTCCATTGGCACAAGCAGCTTCCGCGATGCAGAGAACATTAAAACTGTTGAAATCAAAGACGGTGTAACTGAAATAGGCGCAACATCCTTTATGAACTGCACATCACTTAAAGGTATATTTATCCCTTCAAGCGTTACAACAATCGGTTCACAGGCATTTTACGGTTGTAACGAAAATCTTATTATATATTGTCAGAGCGGCAGTACAGCACATCAGTACGCTATTGACAACAATATAAAATTCTTCCTTATTGATGTTACAGATTCAGAAGACACAACACTTGATTTCAACAACAAAATCATAATTACAAAGCTTACAACCTGTTCAGAATCAGATAATCTTATAAAATTTTCCGAAAATACTGAGATTGTAGCAAACGCCAGTTATATTAAAGGTAATGTTGAATATTACGGCACGGGCACAACCCTTACCCTTTTTGAAAACGGTGTTCACATCGGTGACTACACAGTTGTAGTTGTTGGTGACCTTAATGGTGACAGCGTGTGCGATGCTCTGGACGTTGCAAATACAGAGAAAATTGCAAACGGCCACGCAACAGCCAAAATTCTTGAAGCATACGCCGCCAACGGTGAAATCTCTGACACGATTGATGTAAGTTCATATCAATACGTGGTTAATATGGCGTTGGCTGTTTAAAATTAATAACACTAAAAGACCTTGACGGAATATATCCGCCAAGGTCTTTTTTTACATTATACAAAATAATTTGACTGTATATTTATCTCTTTTTTCTGAACATCGCTTTAAAAAAATCTTCTACCGGCAACTGCGCAAGAATTATTGCAATAAACACAAGCACACAACCGAAAATTTCATTACGACTGAGTCTTTCGCCGAAGAATGCTCCTGCCAATGCAGCAAAAACAGATTCAAGACTCATAAGAAGACTTGCAACCGTAGGGTTAAGATTCTTTTGAGCCACAACCTGCAAGGTAAATGCCACTCCCGAAGAAAGCACACCTGCATAGAATATTGAAAACCATGCGTCCCCTATTGCCACAGGGTCAACTTCCTCGAAGGCAAACATACCGACGGTTGATATTACAGCAGATACGGCAAACTGAACAAGAGAAAGACGCACTCCGTCAAGGGTAGCCACAAAGTGGTCAACAAACATTATCTGAACTGCAAAAAGAAATGCACAAAGTATAAGAAGCACGTCGCCTATATTAATGCCGCCTGCCTGTGTTACACAGAGAAAATACATACCAACAGTTGCAATAACTATGCATACCCATAGTATCGGCTTGACTTTTTTTCTGAAAATAAGACCGATAAGCGGCACCATCAAAATGTAAAGCGTGGTTAAAAAACCCGATTTACCGACACCTGAAAGTATTATTCCGTACTGTTGCACAAGAGAAGCAAGACACACGGATGCACCGCAGAGCAGACCACCAATAAACAATCTTTTTGAAAAGAAGGTTTTGTTCTCTCCATGGGCGCCATCACCTATTTTCTTTTTATTATTCTTATAAATAAACAATGAGACAGGGGTCAACACAACCACCGCAAGGTACGACCTAAACGCAAGGAAAGTGAAATTGCCGATTTGTTCGAGTCCCTTGCTCTGTGCAACGAACGCCGTACCCCATATAAACGCCGCCAACATCAACAACATTGATGCAACTAATGATTTTGATCTTTTATTATTTACTGACATTTTTAATCCTTAAGAGCCCTTCTCACCATCATTGCACGTAATTTGTCGCGCTCGATTCTGTCAAGCGGTCTGTCAACAGACAAGGATATTGTGGCAGGCTGCATATGAATCATAAGAGCCTCAATCTGCGCACAATCCATATTTATTATGCCCTTAACCGCACCAAGTCGCACAAGTGACATCAATTCCATAAACTCGTTTGTATCAATAAGTCGTGCATATTTCAGAACGCCGTACGCTCTGTAAATACGGTCTTCCGTAACAGGGGCTTTAAAAAGCTCTTCACGAGCGGTTCGTTCCTGAGCGGCAATCTGCAACGCAATTGACTTAAGGTTCTCAATAGCCGCTTTTTCGGAAATACCAAGGGTTATGGTGTTACTCAACCTGAACATATCCCCTTTTGCCGCCGCACCTTCACCGTATGACCCGCGAAGAGACAGTCCGAGCTTTGACACGGTAGTAATAAGTTTTGTAATCTGTGATGTTGAGACAAGAGCAGGAAGATGCAATACTACCGATGCCTTCATACCGGTGCCGAGCGCCGTAGGGTCCTGAGTAAGATAGCCTAATTTATCATCAAACGCAAAATCCAGCTTACCTGAAAGCTCTCTGTCAATGCTTCTCGCTGTCCTGTAGGCATCATCAAGAGCAAAGCCTGCGTACATAACCTGGAGTCTGATATGGTCTTCTTCATTCAGCATAATGCTGACCGCTTCATCCTCGGTCAGGAGCAATGCCCTGCCGTCCCGGGATGATGCAAACTCGGGGCTTACAAGGTGACGTTCCGCAAGTGAAACAACTTCGGATTGAGAAAGGGTCTTCATCTCATAATGATTAAAAGAATACTCGTCCATTGTGTCTGCGGCATTTTTTATAACAGCATTGACCTTTAATTTTTCAGGTAAAGAAAGCCTTGCGGGGAACGGATATGTTCTTATATTACGCGCAAGATGTATGCTTGTGTTTATAACAACATCGTTCTGCGCACCGGTACCGAGATACCACTTTGCACACATTACGCATCCCCTCCCATCGTGCTTATTGCAATTATTTCATCACGGATTTGTGCGGCAAGCTCAAAATTCTGTTCTTCAATGGCGGCTGACAGTTGTTTTTTCAACTGTTCAACACGTTCACCGTCGGAAATCTCACCGTTTTTAACAGGCTTGCTGCCGATATAAGTTGCTTTACCGTGAATACGGCGCAAAGACGGCAGAAGTTTATCATAAAAAACCCCGTAGCACTCTGCACAACCCATTTTGCCGTCCGAAACAATTTCGTCAAAAAGCTTACCGCAACCGGGACACTGAGCACCCGTAACGGCACTTCCGTCACTTTTTCCCAATAATTCGCCAAACAACTCACCAAGACCTAAACCGAAACCTGAAAAAGCCTCGCCGTAACCCAAGGAACGGGCGCAATCCGAACACAGGTGAACCTCAGCGGCTCTGCCGTTTATGATACGTTTCATGTGCATATTTGCTTCGTTTTTATTACAATTCTGACAAATCAAAACACTCACCTCAATCAGATAATGCACAGATATATATTGTATTATACGATAAAAAGGAAATTAATTCAAGATGTAAAGAAATCAGTTTTATTGTTCCCGAATTAAAACGGATTACATACATGACAATACGTGATTTTTTGTTGTTCTATCTAACCAAACACCTATGGTACCACTACTACCGCGAACCCACGGAAAACCGCAAGAGAACTACCCACCACCGCTCCGATTAAAGTTTTTCGCACACAAAAAAATTCACACGTTTTTAACTTTTTTTACAATAAGTTGTTTCAAGGCGGTCCCCATCCCTATCCGCCAAGGCGGACAGGGATCATAAGCTATCGCGTTTCATCTACTTAATTATAATCGGCTTGCCACGAAACTCCTCACCCCTAACTCCGCACTCCTAATTATAAAAGCCATCTGCAATTGCAGATGGCTTTTCATTAAAGCAAATCATCAATGTCATACTCATCGTCGTAAAAGAATTCTTCAGAATACTCGTAATCAAATTCTTCGTCCTCGTAATCTACGTTGTAACGGGACTCGTTCTTTCTGAACTTATCAAAATCAAACACAAAACCCATAATATCACTCCCTCTTAATTTGTTCACACTTATTCTGTTCGTAAATTTTATATATATTCATTGTAACAAAAACAGTTCAATTACATATTATGCATTGAAAGGGGGATTAAGAATGGGTTGCTTCTTCAATAACGGTAATAATTGCTCATGGATTATTATCCTTATCATCATCTTCTTGATTTGCGGCAACGGCAATGGTTGCGGTAACGGTTGCCTCACAAACGACTGCGGTCGTAGCAACGACTGTGACTGTGGCTGCTGCTAAGCTTCATTAAAATAACAAAGACACCCACACGGGTGTCTTTGTTATTTTTTATTCAATACCTAAAAGCTCTTTAACGCTTGAAGAAACCTTTGCGAGTTTAGCCTCTGCTTCTTCTCTGGAAGCGGCTTTGGCTGTAATATAAATTTTAATTTTCGGTTCTGTACCTGAAGGTCTTACAATAACGGTATCGCCGCTTTCCATTCTGTATGAAAGTACATTTGATTTAGGAAGACCTGTTTCACCGTCAGTTGTTTTACCTGTTTTGTAGTCCCCTACCCATACTACTTTGCTGCCACAAATTTCCTTAGGTGGTTCATTTCGCAATGACTCCATCATATCCGCCATTTTCTGCATACCTGCGGCACCTTCAAAAGCGTAGTTATCAAGCTGATTGAAGAAATAACCGTATTTTTCATAAATACTGTTCATAAACTGCCACAAGGTTATACCCTTTGACTTATAGAATGCTGCCATTTCACATATAATCATAGCACCGTTAACAGCATCCTTATCACGTGCGTGGATACCTGTAAGATAACCGTAGCTTTCTTCAAGACCGAGAATATAACGGTTTTCTTCACCTGCGGCTTCAAGCTCGGTGATACATTCGCCGATATATTTGAAGCCTGTGAGAAGGTCACGCATATCTGCATTATATTCTTTACAAATCTCGCTGATAAGAGGCGTTGTAACAATAGTCTTAACAATAACGGGATTTTCAGGAAGTGTACCCTTCGCCTTAAGCTCCGAAAGAATATATTCACAGAGCATTGCGCCCACTTCATTACCCGTCATAAGCTTATATTCACCGTTATCACGTACTGCAATACCAACGCGGTCGCAGTCGGGGTCGGTTGCAATCATAAGGTCCGCAGGGAATTCATCGGTCATTTTGAGACCTTCTTCAAATACCTGACGAATTTCAGGGTTCGGGTAAGGACAAGTGGGGAAATTGCCGTCGGGCTTTTCCTGTGACTTTACAACCTGCAGCTCTTTAACGCCCAACTTTTTAAGAACGCGGCGAACAGGCTTGTTACCTGTACCGTTAAGGGGTGTATAAAGAATTTTGATACCGGATTTTTTAACAACATCCTTGTTGATAGAGCAAGCAAGAACACAATCAAGGAACTCTTCCTTAAGCCAATCTTCGATATAATCAACCATATCTGCGGCAAGAGCATCTTCAAAGGTCATACGTTTGATGCCGTCAAACATATCAACATTCTTCATATAACCGTATATTTTAGCTGCCGCCTCATCAGTTATCTGGTAACCTGTGGGATCATAGCACTTAAAGCCGTTGTATTTAGAAGGGTTGTGGCTCGCGGTGAGCACAATACCCGATGAACAATGCAATCTTCTGACTGCAAAAGAAAGCATAGGTGTCGGCATAAGCTCAGGGTAAATATACACCTTAACGCCGTTAGCGGCAAGAACACTTGCGGCACATTCGGCAAAAACGTCTGATTTAATACGTGAATCGTATGCAATGGCAACGGTAGGCTCATCGAAGGCTTCGTTAAGATAATCCGCAATACCCTGTGTTGCCTGAGCAACTGTATAAACGTTCATACGGTTAGTACCTGCGCCGATAACGCCTCGCAAACCACCTGTACCAAATTCAAGATTTTTATAAAAACGGTCGAGAATCTCATCCTCATTACCTTCAACGGAGATTAACTCATCCTGCAAATCCTTATCAAGAACTGCTTTTTCTCTCCAGAGCTTATAAAGTGAATGAATATCGTTCATTACTATCATCCTTTCATTTCATCGTAAGGGTAACTTACTAAAAAATTATATCACTAACCTTTTGCAAAATCAATTATCTTATAAAATTAGTGCGTATTTTATGTTCATCAGCCGGTCTTTCGACACCTTTATTTTTACCCATTTCAATACATTTAAGAAGCCAAGCCATATTTTTTCCGAGAACGCGCATAACCTGCAGACCCTCTTCATCCTTAAGAACATCTTCTGCCTTAGAGCCGTGAACCATATTCCAGTAGCCTGATGAAACTATGGGCATATTGCTGATAGTAAAGTATTTATTGAGAACATCAAAAGCGGCGGTTGAACCTGCACGACGACAGCTTAGCACCGCTGCACCGGGTTTGTACTTGAAGTTTTTGCCGCCTGCGTAAAATGCTCTGTCAAGAACGGCGCAAACAGTACCTGACGGTGCGGCATAGTGAACAGGTGAACCGAAAACAAAGCCATCTGCACTTTCCGCTTTATCTATAAATATATTTGCCACATCATCATTAAAAACACAATGGCCATCATTCTTTGCACAAGCACCACAACCTATGCAACCCCTGACAGGTTTATTGCCAAGCCAGAAAATTTCGGTATCAATGCCCGCATTGTTTAACTCTTTTTCCACTTCGCAAAGAGCTGTGTAGGTACAACCCCTTTCATGTGGGCCGCCGTTTACAAGTAAAACCTTCATACTAAAACCTCATTTCATAATTTCTGTAATTTGTTCAGGTGTATCAACTATATATTCAGGGTTCAAGCCTATCAAAATATCCTTATCTCTGAACCCCCAGGTGACTGCAACACACGCAATCCTGCTGTTTTTTGAAGTTTCAATATCCACTTCAGAATCACCTATATATACAGTATTATTTCTGTCAGAACCCAAATATTCCATAGCCGCAAAAACAGAGTCAGGACAGGGCTTGCGCCTTATATTATCCTTCTCCCCCGTTACAAAACCGAAAATATCGGGAAAATATTTATTAACAAGACCCTGAACGGCAAAATCTGCTTTATTGGAAACCAAAGCGAGCTTAATTCCTGATTTTTTCAGTTCTTTCAATAATTCCGTAACACCGTTATACGGTTTGGTTTTGTTGTCGGAATTGAATTTATAATGCTCCTTAAAATCGAGAAAGCATTTATCAACAACATCACACTCTGTACTTTCGGGCACAGCTCGCTCAATAAGAAGTCTGATTCCGTTACCCACAAAAGAGCGTATTTCTTCCGTACTGCGTTCGGGTAAACCATTTTTCACAAGAGCAAAGTTAACACTGTCGCGCAAATCCGCAAGAGTATTGAGGATAGTTCCGTCAAGGTCAAAAATCGCGGTATCAAACTTCATCTTCGGGTATCTCCAAGTCAACAACTGTGTATTCTCTGCCCAGTGCGGGAAGTACCTTTTCCTTTAAATCGGCTGTACTGAATTTAACAGTTGCTGTATTTACACAAGGATGGCAGGCAAAATACTCATCCTTGAACACATTCTTTTCAATAAGCAACTCAACATTTTGCTCTTTATCAAACATAAGTGAAAGCACCGTCAGAGAACCGGGTGAAACGTTGAGAAGCTTTTCCATCTGTTCTCCGCTTGCGAAAGACAAACGCGAAGAATTAATCTGCGCCGAAAGATACTTGGTTTTAAAGGGCATATCACCCGGAATAAGAAGCATATAGAACTTCGTTTGCTGACGGTTGCAAAGAAGAAGATTTTTGCAGATTTTAGCATCAATTATCTTCTCAACACCTTCGCAGAGTTCAATAGTTGCCGCCTCATCGTGTTCGGCACGGACATACCCCACCCCGTTATCTTCAAGAAAAAGATAACTTTGCATCTCCTTCTCTGTGGCGGTTGTTTCAGGGTGTGTTGTAAATGTTTTTTCGTTTATGTACATAAGTTTTTCTCCGTTAATATTTACACTTTATTTTAGGCGCGTTACTGATTGCGTTAAACTGTTCCTCGGTGCCTGCATAAAAACCACAAGGATCTTGCCCATACATATCGTATGTGTAACTAACCGAATTTTCGCTCATTTCCACAACACTGACAGGAAGTTTGATATCTCTGTAGTTGCCGAAAATGGCGTTTGAACCTATACTTGTTACCCCTTCTTCGATAACGATATCATATAAGTCATATCCTATAGAATACCAAGGAGCAACACCTTCGTCACCGGTCATATCAATAGTAACAAAATCCCACATATCACCTGTACCACTGATAGTAAGGGTGTTATTCTCATAAGTCCAGGTAAGGTTATCACCGCATTTTTGGCTTGCCGCGTTTGAAATAACGGACAAGGGCATACTTGTGCATATACCGATTACCATTATTAATGAAAGCATAAGGCTTACTGTACGTTTCATAAAATCTTCTCCTGTTGTTAGTAAAGATTAAGTGTCTTTTCCGCCGCTTCACGCAGGCAGAAGCCTGTTAAAATTGTACCGTCAGAATTGTATTTTTCGGTAAGAACGGCAAGACTATTCATATTCTCCTGCGTCGGCTTTGTGCGCGCAACTAATATTGCATCGAGCAAATCGCAACACATCGAAAATTTATTTACCCATTTTTTGAGTTCTTTAAACATCGGTACACTTTCGTCCTGAAGCATTTCAAGGCAGGCGCGCATATTGGAATTATACTGTGTAAATTCTTCAACAGCCTTTTCGCTCTCACCGCGTGATAAAAGGAAGTTTATATGCGCCAGAGTATCACTCATAAGTGCCGAACTGTATTTTGAAAGACAGGAAACGCCCAGATGGTCTGCGAAATATCCGAACAACTCCGCTTTTTCACCCAAAAGCTCTTTATGCGCGTTTCTGAGTGAATCATCGGGATTATAGGAAACGGGATTCCAAAGATAATCTGCAACGGTCATAAGCGGAATTTTACTGCACTCGGCATACTCCATAACATTAGAAATAAGTCCTTCACAATGCTTATACAGGTCCTTATCCCTGCCGATTAGTGCACCAAGATGCATCTCCTGAAACATTTCACAATCGTTCACAGGGTAATTATCCCAGAAAAGCGGTCTGTGGTCCGTAGAACGCAGGAGTTCACGTGACTCACGGGATGTGAGAACTCTTGAACAGATTTCTTCACCCGTCCAGAACATTCTTACATCGGAAGGAATTCCTTTACCGAACTTTGATATATAATATCCGTTCTCATCACCGCTGTACTGTGTGGGACAAACTGTAAGCTTAATATCATTGTCGATATTTTTCAGGGCGTTGTAGGTTCTGTTTATTAGCGCTACGTGGGCATCGACTATACTGTCGTATTCCTTTGCATCGTCTTCGTACTGAAATTCCCACGGAATATCGTCAAGAAGAAGACCGAAGCCCTTAACACCCATATTATAAATACTCTTTATTTTCTCAATAAGAAGGTTAAAATCTTCGTCAGAAGTATATTTATAGGTAAGTCCGGGGCCAATACACCAATTGAAATCAAGATAATTTTCTTTCGCCTCGTTAAAAAGGACTCTGAGATTTTCATAATCACTTTCGGGATATATTTCACGCCACTTCTCACGATGGTAAGCATCGTCTTTCGGTGCGTAAAAATATGTATTCATTCCGTTTTTTGCCATAAGACGCATAACGGAAAGTCTTTTATCATTCGCCCAGGTTTTACCGTAAAAGCCTTCAATATAACCACGCGTTGCAAACAGTGGGTAATCTTCACAGTAACCCGTTTTAAGCTCACCTTGTTTTATTAATTTACACAAGGTGTTAAGAGCTCTGAAAGCACCCTTTTCGCAGGATGCTTCAATAACAGCCTTATTATCAGAAATCCCGATAATATATTTTTCATCTGTTATTTTTGAAATTTCATCTATATAGGTTGTTCTTTTTGAATTAACGATATTAATTCCAACGTCAAAAACACCGTCTGTGTTAATATTGCAGGAAGAAAATATTCTTTCGGCAAGAGCACGGCAATCACCCGATAAATTAACGGCTTTCACAAAAACGTTATCACCGTTCAGGTTGTTTTTCTGTATCTGCGGATATATCATAAATGCTTAATTTCCTTTTTATATTTTTCAACAAGCCTGCTGTTTATTTCATCGCCGCCATCAATGTTTGCACTCGCAAAATGCTCGGGTACAAAACCTTCGTCAACACACAATTCAACAGTCTGCGCCACAACGGCATTAAGTATCAACGCCCCTGACACGGTGGACGTGGGGCACACTTTACCGTCAACGCCGTCAATATCGAGACAGGCATCACCCACACAACCGAAGTTATCAAGAGTTATGTCAGCAAGCTCACAGAGCCTTTTGCCGCTTTTATGTCGCGACTCACCCGAATATGTGTGGTTAAGATTAGTAAGGGCAATAACCGTAACCATCTTTTCTTTACATAAAAGCGCCATATCAACTATAACGCCGTTTCTTCCCGAATTTGAGATTATAACAATAACATCATCTTTTTTTATTTTATAATCATCAAAAAGATTTTCAGCAAGACCTTCACAACGTTCTTTCTCGGTGCTCTCAAACGCGGATTGGTGCAACATAAGCGGTTCATTAAGAATGGGGTGAATTTTCACCAAGCCCCCTGCTCTGTAAAAAAGCTCTTCCGCAAGCATATGGGAGTGACCCGTGCCGAAAAGGTAGATATTATTGCCGTTTTTTAATGCATTTTTAAAACATTCGGCAGCTTTTGCAATGCTGTCTGCACCATCGTTTTTTATTTTTTCAATAATGCTCTGTACATTTTCTATGTACTCTTTATATTTACTCATAAATTCATCGCCAGCTTCAGCGCACCTTCATCGGGCGGCATTTTAAGTAATTCTGCTTTCAAATGGGGGTATTTTTCATTTAACAAGACGACAAAACACTCTTTAAACGTCTCGTTATTCTGAAAGACACCGCCATAAAGATACACAATCTCGCAATTATTCATATCATCGAGCAACGAAAAAACTGTTCGTGCAAGTTTCTTACACTCTTTTTTTAAAATCGCCATAGCGTCAGTGTCACCGGCAAGGGCGTCGCGCGATACAAATTTTGCAAAATCCGCAACAATATCTTTAGTTGTATTTTGCGAATAAACTGTTTCAATAATCTCTCTTAAATCGTCAGTTCCGAAAAATTCACAAGCACTTTTAACAAGCGGGGCGCATAATCTATTTTCATCAAACAGATTCACCGCTTCACTCAATCCGTTTACGGCAATAGAATACCCTGAGCCACCGTCACCTATAATATGGCCCCAGCCGCCTTTTGTATAAATTCTGTTGTTCTCGTCAACGCCCGTAACCATTGACCCCGTTCCGCATATAACAACTGCACGGGAAACGGAGCAATCACCCGAAAAAAGCGCAACGTACGTGTCGCTGTTCATTGTGATTTTTTCGCTGTTGATTACACCGTCACAAAGGGTATGTGTCAGCTCATCGCCGGCACAATTATCAAGGGCAGAGCAACCGATAAAAGTGCCTTTGAACGTGACGTCGCCGATTTTTTCGTGAATCTGAGTCATTATTTCAGCAAGGTTTTCACGTGCTTTTTCCATTCCGACAGAATAGAAATTGACGGTGTTACCTACGGCCTTTAAAATAAGTGTACCATTCCCGTCGGAGACCGCCGCTGTTGTGCGCGTACCGCCGCCGTCAATACCCAGATAGTAAACCATAAGTACCTCCCGTCAATTTCAGAAAGCTTTTTTTATTTTACACGCTTCATAATGTCTGCTACGTTTTCTGCGATGGTTTCATTAGTAAGATAACCTAAAGAGTTTGTTTCGTGATAATGTCTTCTGTCGAAAACATCCTTACCCTGTTCGATGTAAGGCTGAGTTTCGTGAAGAATAAAATCGTTAGGCGCTACACAATAGCCTGTCATATCGTTCGTTACGCAGTAAACAAGCAAATCCTTGTCACCCACAATATCAATAATGGGAGTGGGGTTAATTTCAATACCCTTTCCTGTTGCAGATTCTTCCGCAGGAGCAGAGCCGCCGTAAATAACTTCGGGGAAGGGCTCGCCCGGAAGAAGTAAAATCTGCTGTGTACCGAGCTTTATGTAAACCATTTCGGTAAGAAGTGCAAGACCCAAATCACCTTTATCACAAGGATAACGCTGTGATGAACAAGCATTGATAGTTGCCATAAGTGCAAGAAGTCCGTTATCTACGGGTGAATAATATTTTTGTTGAAGAACTGTAATCTCAACGGGCATTTCTTTATCGTTATCAATTGCCAATGCGGCTTTACCCAAAGTTTCACCCTGGATACGTGTTCTTTCGGGTTTATCTTCGCAGAAATCGCCGGGGTCAACCGCACCGATTGCGCCCACACCGAAAAGAACGTTGATTTTCTTTGCGTCATTGATTGTTTTTCTTACCCAGTAGGGATAGTCCGCGCTACAATCACGGTTATCGCCGCCAAGTGTATTGGGATGAGCCTCATAGTTAAGGAACCAGATTTCTGTTGAACCGTCATCCGGAACAAAGCGTGTTCTTGTAAGAACATCGTGCATTGCATTGGGCTCACGCTTGCAGTACTGTGCCTCGGGAACGTGAACAGTACCAATGTAAAGCTTGCCGGGTTTGCGGTTTTCATAGGCTTCAACGGCAACCTCTTCAAGTGATTTAAGAAGGAGAGCCATATACTCAGGATCTTTACCGCTCTGCAGCTTCATAAGCTGACCCCAATAGCCGACAGTATCAAAGCCTGCGTGAGTGTGTGTACAGGAAACGAAAACACCTGCGCAATTACTCTTTTCAATCAGACCTTTAAGCTGCGCACGAACAAGGTTAAGTTCGTAATTTGTGAGACCGATAATATCCGCGCTGATATGTATATAGCCGCCGTTATCATCTGCACCGACCCACATGGCGCTGACAGTTATAGGGTCGTGTACGCGCTCGATAACGTGACCCATACCGTGACCTGCAATCCAGTATTTTTTAGCATTGATATCTTCGGGCATAACCTCCCTTACGGCATAACCGCACACATAGCTTTCGCCCTTAATAACGGTAGGCTCAGGTCTGGGTAACGGCTCCGCCTTAACGCCTTTTCTTATAAGTTTTTTAGAACCCATTCTGCCGATTTTTCTGACGGCCTTTGCGGCAAATTCATTAACGCCCATATAGCAAATTCTCCTTAAAACGATAATAATATTTCATAATATAATATTTTACCAATAATACAATATAATGTCAATTAAACAACTGACCAAATACACGGTTAAGAAATTGTTAAAAAAACATAAAAGGGACGGTGCTTTTACTCACCGTCCCTGAAAATCAATAATTTTCTTTTCTTACTTCAAAATATGCCTGTGGATGTTTGCAAACGGGGCAAATCTCGGGAGCTTTTTTACCCATAACAAGATGACCGCAGTTGCGGCATTCCCACATTGTTTCTTCAGCCTTTGCAAAAACTGCCTGCATTTCAACGTTATTGAGAAGAGCTCTGTACCGCTCCTCGTGAGATTTTTCAATCTCGGCTACCATACGGAAACGCTGTGCAATCTCGGTGAAGCCTTCTTCTTCAGCTTCTTCCGCAAAATGAGCATACATATCTGTCCACTCGTAGTTTTCGCCTTCGGCGGCAGAAAGAAGATTATCCGCAGTAGTGCCGATACCCTGGAGTTCTTTGAACCACATTTTAGCATGTTCTTTTTCGTTATTTGCAGTCTGCTCGAAAATGGCAGCTATCTGTTGATAACCTTCCTTTTTAGCAACAGATGCAAAGTAGGTGTATTTATTTCTTGCTTCACTTTCGCCTGAAAATGCTTCGCGAAGATTCTGTTCTGTTTTTGAGCCTTTAAGTTCCATAAAATAACATCCTTTCATTTTTTCTGTTAGCAATTATTCCCTTTTGGGTTACAAATATACTATAAGTCACTTTTTTATTTTTGTCAAAGGCTTTTTAAATTAAACGGAACGGTAAAGAAGCGAAGGAGAGAAAAAGTTTATATAAACTTAAAACCGCGCATCATAAAACAACCAAAGAAATGCAGGGTTTATAAAGCTATCTCTACCGTTCCTGTTTATTTATGACCGCAAAACCGAAAAAGTCACAAAAAACTTAAAAATCTTGCATTTTTCCTTGTTTTTGTAGAAAAAACAGGAAATTTGTGGTAATATGTAGGTTAATAATTGATTTTTCAGGTAACAGGGTGTTAAAAGAAATGATAACAAAAGAAAGAGCAGAAGAAATCTCAAAAACATATTACAGAAAAATTTTTGATTTTTGTTTTTCTCACGCAAATAACAATTATAATGACGCTGTAGATATTACGCAGGAAGTGTTTCTGGTTTTTTCTAAAAAGCTGAACGTTCTGGAAGATATTGAAATTGAGCATTGGTTATATTCTGTTGCGAAGAAGAAAACACTTGAATATTACCGCCGTGTCAGGAATGATGAAATTGTTACTTCTCTCGAAGATTCTTTCACATCGCCTGATGAAATTCTCTCCACCATCAGCAGGTATTACAGCGTAAGTGATGCTGATATAAAAATGACACTTGAAGCAATCACAAAATTGTTAACAAAAAACGAATATGAGCTTTATATCAAAAAATTTGTTGAAAACAAATCCCAAGCGGAAATAGCAAACGAATTGAACATATCAGTCTCCTCCGTGAGCACCAGAACTGCAAGATTAAGGAGCAAAATCGAAAAACTTGGATTTTTGTGCCTTACTTTTGTGGGTCAGATTATCATCATAAATTTATTTTAAAAAATTATTTTAAAAATTTTCAAAATTTTTTGTGACTTTTTTATTTCTCCCGTCATATATAAATGAAGGGAGAAAAAAATTTTTTTCGGGAACGGAGTTGTTTTTATGGAATTGACAATACAGGAAAAGCTTAAATTAATAGAATTTTTCGAATTTCAACGTGACAGAGAAGTATCAAAACCCATAGGCGAAATGGATGTTGATACAATTGATGCTTATGTTAAAATTCTTCTGGACCTGCAGGACAAGCACCATCAACTCAGCTCTGATTTTATTAATGAACAGGTCAGAAAAGTCTTCCGTACGGAAGAAAATAAAACAGCCGCACCCGAAACGGTAAAAACAACCAAAAAACGTTATAACAAAAAAATGGTATGGCTTATTGCCGCTTGTATCGCTCTGTTGGTGGCATTATTCAGTATTGTTTCAAGTGCAACGGAATGGAGCTTCTTTGATTTCCTTACGGAAAAGTTCGGCTCTGTTCACTCCACACCTATTGGAGAAAGAATTGATTTTAACGGCGAAACCATAATATTGGCGGGTAGTTCCACAACATATTCATCTGTTGAAGAAGCTCTTGAAGCCGAAAAAATTGACGTTCTTTACCCATCTGTTTTACCGGAGAGTATTGAAATCAAAGAACTATTATTCCATCAAAACGATAGCACAAAAACGATGACATATATATTTAATGATACTGCATTGTCATTAGAAGTATATTTCAACACAAGTATACCCGAAGAAGAAAAGCAAGTATCAACTGAAATCCGTGAAATCAACTCCATTACCTGCTACATCTGTGATATGCCGGATATTTCCAACACACAGATAACCTTTGAATATGAAGGCAATACATATACATTCAGCCATACCGAAAAAGATGCTTTAATTGAAATTATTGAAAATCTGAAGGAGATTGATTATGAAAACTAAAAGAATACTTTCACTTATATTAGCTTTAACAACCTTACTCTGTATGGCGATAATCCCCACAAACGCTGCGGAAGCAGACACAGAAACACACGAACATGTTGAAATAATAATCGAAAACGAAGATATTTCAGCAGAAACAAAAGAAAAGATTATGGCATTCTATTCCAACGGTGGTGAAGAACAGGAAGGCATTGCAACCTACGGTCTCACCTGCACACTTCTCGGTCACAAGCTCGAAAGTTCAGTTGTTTACAAAATCACACACAAGGTTCGTACTACTTCTCCCAGATGTTTGAAAAAAACATACAACTACGAAAGCTGCACACGCTGTGATTATGAAGAATCCACTCTTGCCTCACAAAAATATATCGTTTGTTGTTCATAAATAAACTAAGCCCCCAAGGGAGACACTTCATAAAGAAGTGTTCTCCCTTTGTTCTTTTTATATAAAAATTGACACTTTTGGTTTGAAAGTGTCATAGTGTGTTACATACTTTGAGAAATGTAAATGCTTCCGAAAATAAACAATCGTTTTTTCGGTGCGTAAAGCGATATTGCAAACTGTCGTTTGCAGCGATATTTTTGACCTACGGCAAAAGCGATATAAAAGCCTTTGGCTTTTGCGATATTATATTCGTGCTTTTCACACGGCAAAGCCGTATATCGCGCGGTTATACCGCATATCTCAACTTTTGTTATATCGCTCGTGCAAAGCACGAATATAGCTGAGGTACACTTCCTTACGGAGTGTGCCTCAACCCGGGGGCTTTTTTGTTGCCGAGAAGAATAAATATGCGGCAGGTTACGAAACATATCATACTCTTGCAAGGGACAGATATCCGTCCCGAAATAAGTCCACATCTCAACTGTACACAATCGGGAAACTCACATTTAAGACGCTATGTTGCCAAACACCGAAGAAAATAGTCAACTGCTGTTATTGACTTATAAAGCCAAATATGTTAATATTTCTCTATATTATGTTAACAAAGGAGATTTTTTGTTATGGCAAAATTAAAAGATGTGGACAAAGCCGCAGAAAATAAAGGCTCTGTTCTCGTTACTATCTGGCAGTTCGTTAAATTTATCTTTGTAAGTCTTCTTGCGATGATAGTTCAGTTCGTGCTTCTCAACACACTTCAGCTTATCCCCGCAGTTAAAGAGCTTTACACACAACCTTTTGATTGGTGGTTCTTCGTTTACCCCGTAGCTGTTGGTGGTCTCGGTTATTTCATCGTCAGCAACGTAGCAAACATCGTTGCACAGATTGTTGCTTTCTTTGTAAACAAAGAAAAAACCTTCAACTCAGGTGCAAATATTGCAGTTGCTCTTCCCATTTACATTATTTTCACTATCGGTCTCATATTCTTCTCAGCTTGGCTTAACCCCACTCTTAAAGAAGTATTTGTTGGTTTCGATTGGTGTAGTGAAGCTCTCGCAAAGAACATTGCAACTATGATATGCTCTGCACTTCAGTTCTTCCTTTACTTCCCCGTTGATAAAATTCTTTTCCACAAGAAGAAAGAAGACAAATAAGAATTAACAAATATTGCATCCGAAAGTTAAAAACTTTCGGATGCAATTATTTTTACTCACTCTAAAAATTCATATTATTCCAACCCCAGTCAGCGTAACCTTTGTATTTAACATAGACTCTGTCGGGGGAAATGCCAAGCTCTTTCTGAAGAATATTGCATACTTTAACAGTCATTGTCTCGCTACTCTCTTTTGAAACATTGCCGAGAAGCTCAACGTCAACGATTGCGCTATCCTGTGATGCATCACCCTTAAACCAGAGCCTTGCACCGTCTTCGAGACCCACCATAAGCCAGTTCTCCGTTTTACCCGGGAAACACTCAATAGCCTTACCAAAAGCGGATTTTAAATTCTCGCAATTTTCGGGTGTGAGCATTTTTGTTGTTTTAAGATTAATGTACGGCATAAAGCATTCTCCTTAAATTTTAATTTACCATATTATATATGACGTAATAATGAAAAGCACTGCCTATAAGCACAACCACGTGAAAAACAGGGTGAAATTTTTCGTTTTTCTTACCCAATCCCAACAAAACTATGCTTAAAAGATAAAATATGCACCCCACCAGAATAAGAAGGAATTCGGTAATATTGAGTTTATCCAAAAGTGGTACTGCAACAAGAAGCATCAACGAGCAGCAGGCAATATAAACGCCCAGAGTTACGGCTTTCAGCTTTTCAAAGAAAAAAATCTTTGAAATAAAACCAAAAATCGTGCAAATCCACGCAAGGGCAAAAACTATTATCCCGTGCGGCATACTGACCCTGAATAAGGTTATAAGAGCACAGGGCGTTGCCGTGCCCGCAATAAGTACGGGAATAGTTGAATGGTCAACTATTCGTGCTATGCGTTTAGCTTCACCGTTTTTTAATTTATGATAAACGGTTGAAACTATATAAACCGCCGAAAGGGACAAACCGTAAACCACCATAGCAAAGGTTTCACGAAGACCTTCGGCTTTTAATAACAGAAGAACGGCGCCGACAACACTTAAGAGCGCACCGACTCCGTGGGTCAGATAATTAAGAGTATCGACGCCTTTGGAATATTCAATTAAGCGGACATCTTTGCCTACCATAATACTCACCAATGAAATAATATCACACAGTTATGAATTTTTAAAGAACTTTTTGTGAATTTCAGGTGTTTTCAAGCCATTTAAAGGCGTTGAAAGCAAGCACCGCACTACCGATTTTTAAAACCGACTCATCAAAAACAACCTTCGGGTGATGTTGGTGGTACTGAAAGCCTTTTTCGGGCTCCCCTGCCGCAAGCGCCAGCATTACAGACGGAATTTCTTTACTGATATATGCAAAATCTTCCGAACCACCCTTGTGGGTATTTTCTGCACCGAAAGCTGATGCGTTAATAACACCGTCTTCTCCCAAAAGTTCAACCAGAGCTTTTTCGGTAAAACTGACCAACTCCTTATCATTGGTAAGTGTAGGACAACCGCTACCGAAGGTAATTGTCACCTTTGTTCTTAAGGCACAACCTATACCTTCGGCAATCTCGCTTATACGTTTTTTTATTTTATCGCGAATAACATCATCAAAGGCGCGTAAAGTGCCTTGTAAAACCGCACTATCGGCAATAACATTGCCTGCCGTGCCACCGTGGAATGAGCCAACTGTGACAAGTGCTTCATCGGTTACGCCCATTTCCCTTGCGGAAATCTCCTGCAGGCCGAGCAGAATATGCGCCGCCGCAGTAACGGGATCTATGCCTAACTGTGGTGTAGAGCCATGGCACCCTTTCCCCTGAACATTAATTGTAAAATAATCTGCTGCAGGTGCACCTACACCCGACACGGGGACAATAACCGTACCTGATTTTAATGGAAAACCTGCCATAACGTGCAGCATCATTGCGGCACTAACATCGGGATTCTTTAAAACACCGTTATCAATCATATTCTTGGCTCCCGATAAAGTTTCTTCCGCAGGCTGAAACATAAGTTTTATGGTGCCGTTTATTTCGTTTTCAAATTTTTTCAGTATTTTTGCCGCACCCAAAAGCATTGCTGTATGCATATCGTGACCGCAGGCGTGCATATTACCCTTCTCGCAGGAAAACGGTAATTTGGTCTCTTCCTTTACGGGCAAAGCATCCATATCCGCACGCAACAAAAACGTTTTTCCGCTTGCACCGTTACCGACAGTGGCGGTCACTCCGCATTTGCCGCAATCGTGGTACTCATACCCCATTTCCTGCAGCTTTTCTTTTACAAAAGACACAGTCTCACAAAGATTAAACTCCGTTTCCGCGTGTGCGTGAAGCCATCGGCGGTTTTCAACAATTTCATTTTCAACAGATTCGGCACAGTTCAAAAAATCTTTTGCAGTCATTTTTTCACCCCGACACGTTCATTTTTTATAAAAACTTTCGGATATCAACGGCGAGCTTTTCTTCAAGATTTATAAGGCGTTTTGCCACATCCTTTGACTTTTCATCAGCGGCTTTGTACTGATTAAGATATTTGTTAAGGGATTTTACACCCATATTGCAACCGTCGGTCATAAGGTCAGCAATAACTTTGTCTGACTGCTCCATACCCAGCTTGAAATTTGTCTTCATCCATGACATACCCTTGGCAATGGGGTTAGGCTCTTTGCCTGCATCCTTATAATCTGCAAGAAGCAACTGAATTTCCGTATCAAGCTTGTGGTGCTCATCCTTGTTTTCAATAAGGAATTTCTTTAAATTCTCGCTTTTTACGTAACCTAAAACATCATCAATTGATGAAACGCCCATTTTTACGCCTGCATCGCATTCGCGAAGAAGCTTGATTGTATCCTGTTGTACCATAAATATCATCCTTTCAAATTCATAAAAACATTATTCCCTGAAATGACAAAATTTATGTAAATAAAAAATGCATCGGACTTTAAATTTCAATTTAAGTCCGATGCATTTTTATTATTTGATTGAACTGAAAACACTCTGTGCCGTTTTACACAGATTATCATATGCAACTTCTTTTTTCATTGCTTCGTGAAGTTCCGTATCCTTTGGGGTTATCCGATAAATTTCATCTATTCCGTAATCGCGCAAAATAACTGCATCGTCGGAAACCGAGCCTGCGAAAGCAATAACCTTTTTATTATGTTTTTTTGCAATTTTTGCTACCCCCACAGGAGCCTTCCCCATAGCCGTTTGGGCATCAAGGCGACCTTCACCCGTTATGATTAAATCTGCGCTTTTTGCATAATTTTCAAAGCCTGTTTCCTGAAGAACTATATTTATACCCGACTCCAATTTACCGTTTAAAAAGGATGAAAATGCAAAGCCCATACCCCCTGCCGCACCTGCACCGGGAAAATCCGGATCGGCATCGGATGAAATATCACGGGAGAGTTCAGCGTAATTACGGAGCCACTCATCCATTTTTCTTATATCTTCGTCGGTTGCGCCCTTCTGCGGCGCAAAGACCGCACTGCACCCTTTAACTCCGCATAAAGGATTTGTAACATCACAAGCCACACGGAACGAACATTCTTTAAGTTCAGGCAAAACGTCGGACGATGATATGCTTTTTAAATTTTCAAGACCTTTAGCGCCAAGGACAATTTCCACACCGTTTTTATCGTAAAACTTGTATCCTAACGCCGCGAGCATACCTACACCGCCATCATTGGTTGCACTACCGCCAATGCCGACTATAAAGCGCCTGCATCCTTTGTTAACGGCATCTTTTATTATTTCACCAACACCGTAAGTGGTTGTATTTAAAGGATTACGTTCGTTTTCCGATACAAGGGTCAGCCCCGCTGCCGAAGCCATTTCGACAACTGCGGTTTTGCCATCATTCAATATACAATAGGTTGCGTTGACCTGCTTTCGCAAAGGTCCTGTAACGGTAACATCAATAAGTTTACCGCCCAAACCGCTATAAAGCGCCTGCACCGTGCCTTCGCCGCCATCGGCTAAAGGCAGAACAACAACTTCAACATCTTTAAAAATTTTGAGAGCCGCCGCCTTAACCGCAGAACCTGCCTCAAGAGAAGAAAGACTGCCCTTGAAAGAATCAACGGCAACAACAATACGCATAGAATCACCGCCTGGTATAAAAGTAAAATATCCTGTATTTACAGCCCAAGTTGAAACAATTTGATAAATTGAATTTTTCTTTATAAATCAATATTGATTTCGCACTTATCTTCAATAAGTATATAGTTCACATTATGGTTTTGTGCGAGAGCTAACATTTCTGCATTGTCTGCCAATACACTCTCTATTGTACACCATTCATCATTCAAACGATTTTCAATGGCATTTGCATATTTCTTTATGTCAGCAAAGCTGTTTCTGATATATTTCTCACTCATTACAAGACAGTAATATTTTATGTTTTCAAGATAATTAGAGTCAAAGTCCTTCTGCCAATCGAATGGAATATAACAACCTTCGACAATTAAGTTCTGCTTGTTCTCAATTGCAGTTTTAATCATCTCACGAACAACGGGCCATAAGTATGCGGTCAAGTCCTTATCGTCGCTCATTGGAGTGAGTTCCGTATTTCCGCTACGGATTAATCCCATTTTCAAATGGTCAATGGACAGATACGGATATTTAAATTTTTCCAGCAGCTTTTGTGCAAGTGCAGTTTTGCCTGTATGCGATGCTCCGGTAATTAAAATAATCATCTCATTATCCCTACAAATTCTTACTTGTATATCTAATTATATCACTCTTAACATGAATAATCAAGGCGGAGCCTTGTATGTAATCCGTCGCAGACGGAATGTAATCACAACAACGTTGTGGATGTAATCCTTTCGCAGAAAGGTATGTTATCAATCCGAAAGAGAAATGGCACCTGTGGTGATAACATACACGCTGCGCATGATTACATACGCCTTGCGGCGATTACACACCAATCCTTCGGATTGGATAAAAAAATAAGGACTTCCGAAGAAGTCCTTATTTTTTTGGCCCGCCCAAAGGGATTCGAACCCCCGTTCTTCAGAATCGGAATCTGCTGCGTTATCCAACTGCGCCATGGACGGATTTTATACGGATTTATATATTATATGCAAATCCTTAAACTTTTTCAAGTCCTTTTTCTTTCACTAAAACAAAAACAGAGAATCTACACTAATGTGTAAATTCTCTATTTGGTGCGAGTGTTCATAAGGGATTATGCTTTATATTTACTTTTGTTTTCGGTTATGTTATACTTAATATAAAGCGAGGTGTTTTATATGACATTAGACGAAATTTATGAATCATTTATTTGGGATACATCATACACTGATGAAGAATATGAATCTAAGATTGCTGTTGGTATAAATGAGGCCCAAAATTATAAATACCTTTATCCTTTTATTCAACCAGTAATTCCCGAAAAATCAAAATGCATATGGGAACCGTGTGCAAGGATTGTTGCATTAAAATCAGATGAAGAACTCAAGCCATATTTGTATTTATTATTTGAGTGGTTACAAGATTTGAATTGGCCTGGCGCTTATGTGATTTTTGAGAGATTATTAAAAATGCCTTTTTCATTATTGGAAAATGAATTAAATCATTGTAAACGGCGAGCCAAAAGAGAAAACGATGAGTTGTGGTTGATGGCTCTTGAAGATTTTAGCAAACAAATAAATTTGTAATTTTAAAACAAAACCCACTTTGACATCTTTGCAGTAAAGTTGAAAGTGTCATAGTGGGTTATATACTTTGATATGAATATAAAAAATTGAGTATTCACAGGTCAAATCCCTTATGAATACTCAATATGGTGCCGGTGACCGGACTTGATGGGCTCTGCCCATCATTCGCTGCGTTACACTTGCGAACACCCGATTATGTTCGCCTTCGGCGAGAACCGGTTCAAGTCCTTTTTCTTTCACTAAAACAAAAATAGAGAATCTACACTAATGTGTAAATTCTCTATTTGGTGCACCTGACACCTTGAAATCCGAACCCAATGCCGACTTTTCGAGGTCGGCAAAGGTTATGGTTTCAGTACCGTCTTTGAAGTTAAAGGTAATAACCATTCTGTCTTCAAATAAGAATACTGAATTTACAAAGTTGTTGATTAATGTTCTTCTGTGGTCAAACTTCTTTGGATTAAGTTTACGGAACTTATAGAACCAATATAAAATCTCCTCACGGGTAAGTTTTGGTCTTGACTTTTCTTCTTTCATAATCCTGATTGAAAGCTCACTCTTTTCAGCCTCAAGCTCTTCCATTCGTTCTTTGGTTGTAGGTGTAATGATACCTTTCTCCATGGCAGTAATGAGATTGTTGATAGCTGTCAGAGTCTGTGCATATTGCTTTTGAAGTATGGGTAGAACTGTGCTTTCCTTGTTAAAGGTTTCAAGAGCTTGGTCAGTTAAAAATTCTATGGTTTCATCGTTCATGATTAATCTGCGGATACTGTCAACAACAATGTCCTCAATCCAAGCCTTTTTGACTGTTTTCTTGTCACAGCCTTTGTGATTCTTTACACTTACGCACTTGTAATAACGGTGTACAAACTTTGTTCTGCTTGTACCGCTTTCACCTACCATAAGGCATTGACACTTGCCGCAATAGAGCTTTGTAGTTAAAAGATATTCATCTTCCGCTTTGTGCTTTGCAGGGGCTTTCTTATTCTGCTTCATTTTTTCCTGTACCAATTCAAACAACTCCTTATCAACTATTGCGGGAATTCCTCCC
>JAFTYU010000026.1 GCA_017461235.1 Clostridia bacterium
ACAACTGCAAGTCTCGCCACTCGGACCAAATAAAGCAGATAGCCTATAGGCTGTCTGCGTTGTTTTTTTCTTTTGGTGAGAGACTTGAACTCTCTCGCCGAAGGCGAACACAATCGGGTGTTTGCGTAGCAAACTGTAGGGCGCAGCCCTACAAGTCTCGCCACTCGGACCAAATAAAGCAGATAGCCTATAGGCTGTCTGCTTTGTTTTTTTCTTTTGGTGAGAGACTTGAACTCTCTCGCCGAAGGCGAACACAATCAGAAAACAACTTATCCGACATTTTGCATTAAATTATTGTTTATCACTCACATCTAATTGTTAATAAATATCCTTGAAAAGGGGTTTTTAAAGTGCTAAAATACACTCGCAATGTTTGATAGATTTTGATTCAAGGAGAAGCAATATGAAACTTGTTACAATTATCCTTAACAAAACAGAATGTCTTGACGAAATTCTCGAAGAATTCGGAAACAACAATATTCCCGGTGCTACCATCATAGACAGTAAGGGAATGGTTCAGGAGCTTTATGATCACGACCACGAAGATATGTTTTTCCTTATGTCTTTAAGAAGCTTGCTGACACCCACACACAAAGAAAACAAAACAATAATTATGGTTGCAAAGGACGAAGATGTAAAAGTCATCTCCGCCATTGTGAACAAATCAACAGGCGGTCTCGACAAACCTGATACAGGCATACTTTTCACCATTCCGGTTGATTATGTGGAGGGTATAAAGCACTGATGTTTGACAATATATCCCTTAACACATTTATAAGCCTTGGCGTTATGATTTTTGCAGGTATGGCTTTAGGCAGACTTGTTAAATTAATTAAACTGCCAAACGTTACAGGCTATTTATTAGCAGGTCTTTTATTGGGTCCAAGCGTTTTAGGCCTTGTAAGTGAAGATTTTTTATCTTCCGCCTCGGTTATATCAGACGCGGCACTTGGTTTCATTGCATTTTCAATCGGCAATGAGTTTAAAATTTCATACTTCAAGCGTGTAGGTGCGACTCCAATAATCATCGCGATTTTCGAGTCATTTTTTGCAGTTGTTTTTGTAACTGTTGCACTTATGCTTGCAGGATGCGACAAAACCTTTTCGCTTGTTCTGGGTTCCATCGCGGCGGCTACTGCACCGGCGGCAACTATAATGGTTATAAAACAGTATAAAGCCCGCGGTCCTGTTACGGAAACTCTTTTATCCGTGGTTGCTATCGATGATGCTACCGCCCTTATTATGTACTCAATATCAATTGCCATTGCAACGGCAATTTCAGGAGCAGGCGCAAAAACATCTGAGCTCATCTTAAAACCTGTTATAGAAATCGGCGGCGCCCTTCTTGCAGGTGCAATTCTCGGTTTCATTTTCCTGCTGCCGTTGAAATTCTTTAAAAAAGACGGTAACAGACTCTGCATAGTAATTGGTTTTATCTTTGTAGGTCTCGGTCTTTCTGAGCTTTGCGGTTTTTCATCCCTTCTTTTGTGTATGGCAATGGGTGCAATAGTTGCAAACTTCTCCCACGATGTTAACCACATCATGAAGCTTTCCGACAGAATCACACCGCCCATATTTATGCTATTCTTTGTGGCATCGGGCGCGGAACTGAAGCTATCCGTTTTACCTGCAGTAGGCGTTGCAGGTATAATTTACATAATCGTCAGAGTTATCGGTAAAATGTTCGGTGCATCGTTCGGTGCAATTGTTTGCAAGGCAGAAAAAAATATCCGCAAATATTTAGGACCTGCCCTTATCCCGCAGGCAGGTGTTGCCATTGGTCTTTCGCTTGCGGCATCATCCGCTTTCCCCCAATTCGGCACACAGATACGCACGGTTATCCTTTGCGGTACATTGATTTATGAACTCATCGGTCCCGTTGTTTCCAAAACCTGCCTGAAAAAAGCAGGAGAAATCAAAGAATAAAAGTTCAATCCCCCATCGGATACCGATGAGGGATTGTTGTTTTTATTCTGCCTTTTTTATTCCGTAGAAGTGGATAACATTCATATCCTCTTCCATATCAAGTCCGTGACCGCCGCAGTCCCCGTCAATTTCGTGACATCCGTGGTCCGGCATAAATCCGTACAGAACATTGTGCTTTTTCCACTTATTATTTATGGTATCAACCATACGGCAATAAAACTCAAGGTTATCGTAGAGAGCCTGCAAGGACACATCTGCCTCAGGCCCGTTCTTATGCATAGTGCCGTCATAATTACCGTTATATATAACCATAAGGTCATATTCATCTTTGTCGATAAGCTCCATAGCCTTTTCGTTTACTTCTTCATGGGTATCATATATATAATAATCCATTTCTCTTTCAAGGAAAATCATAGAAATACTGTCACGGGAAGTCGAAACTATAGCACATTTTTTGCCTTCCTTAATAAAGCAGTCAAAAATTGTTTCCGTAGTAAGTACAGGCTTTTCGTATCTTTTTATGCCGTGAACATCGGGCATAACACCTGTGTACATTGAAGCAAAGCACACGGGTGTAACGCTTGGCATAACTGAAAGCATAGGAAGTGCTAAATCGGAACGTAATGCGGCGTCAATGAATTTATCCGTATATTTCTGATAAAGCCACAAAGCAACTGCATCGGGATTATAGAGTATAGCTCTGTCGCATTTTTCTGCACCGAGTTTTTTCTCCGCAAGGGCAGTTAAAAAGGGATTTGCGTTTTCTGAATTTTTTGATTTTTGCAAACCCATTAACTCCAACGCTGTGTTTTTTACGGATGATATACAAATTGAATTATAAAGCTCTGACATATTAAATCACCTATATATTTTGTTTACGCACCGAAGGTATATCGCGCCATTAAGAATATCGCAAATCCTACCAGGATTTATATCGCGGTGATGCTTAATGTTTAACTCTTTTTTGCTGTTGTTATTGATGCTATTAATTTTCTTCGTATAGTCCCACATTTATCCCTATAAACCCTATAGGTCATATCGTCAATTGCTGTTATTTTATTTAAAACTTCCAACCAATATTCTGTTTCGTAACATTCTTTAAGTGCAATTTCCATTTTATTTATAAAATCAGCTTTACTCTGAGCATATTTTGCTTCGTGAGCATTGGCACCTATTGATGAACACGACCGCAATAATTGATTAGTGAAAACAGAACGCCCTTTGATAGCATCACATATTCCAGTCAGTTCTACAACAAGTTCAACCGCCAGTTCTTTAATTGTTGCATTTTGCATAATATTCCTTTCTGCGATATATTCGTCTTGTGCCGAATGCGATATATCTTATCTTGCGTTAAGATGCGATATAGTGAAACTCGGTTTCACTGCGATATGATATAAATCCCATGCGCGCGCAGCGCATATCGCACCGAAGGTATATCGCGCCATTAAGCATATCGCAAATCCTACCAGGATTTATATCGCGGTGATGCTTACAGCATCACCCTACGTAGTTCTTCTCCGCTTTTATCAGAAAGGTAAGCGGGAGCAATATCAAAAACAGTTTTACAACCGCTCAAACCTTCTTTATTAAGGCGATATGCCGCTCTTGCGTATGCAACGATTACACTGGCGGTAAATTCGGGGTTGGAATCAAGTTTAAGACTGTATTCTATAACATTGTTGTGTTCAAGATTCCTTCCTGTTTTTCCTGTTCTTATAACGAAACCGCCGTGTGGAATACCCTTATGGTCACGGTCAAGCTCTTCCTGAGAAATAAAATGAACAGTTGTATCGTATTCATCGAAATAGTTTTTCATTGTAACTATATCATTTTCGATTCGTTTAAGGTCTGCCCCGTCTTCGGCAACAACAAAACATTCACGTGTATGCTTCTGCCTTGTGGTGAGCTCGGGTTGTGAACCGCTACGTACTGCATCAAGAGCCGCATCGACGGGGATAGTATATTGTCTTGCATCGATTACACCTTCAACACGTCTGATAGCATCGGAATGCCCCTGGCTTACGCCCTTACCCCAGAAGGTGTAGTCTGCGCCGTCCTTAAGAATACAGCTTCCGTAAAGTCTGTTAAGGGAGAACATACCCGGATCCCAACCTACAGAAATAATACCAATTTTTCCGCTTTCCTTCGCCGCCGCATCAACATTTGCAAAATGCTCGGGAATTTTCTTATGTGTATCAAAGCTGTCAACAACATTGAAATGCTTTGCCATTGCAGGGGTCTGCTCGGGTAAATCCGTAGCACTGCCACCGCACATAATAAGCACATCCACATCATCTTTGTGATTTAAAATATCATCTGTTTTGTAAACAGGTGCACCTGAAATTGTTTTAACAGTGGCGGGGTCACGCCTTGTAAACACACAGGACACTACCATATCATCATTTTGTTTCACGGCACATTCAACACCTTTGGCAATATTACCGTAGCCGTAAAGTCCAATTTTAATCATATACATCACTCCATTGGGAAAAATACGATAAATATTTTATTACTATGATTTTTTGCAGTCAAGATTTTTTTATTAAATTTCAGGATTTTTTTAATGCGTTATACGCAAATCATGCAGATTTATCTGCAATTCATGAGTTCAAAACTCAAATCATGCCAAAGGCAAATCATTTTTGAAGCAACACTACCGTCTCAACATGGTTAGTATAAGGGAACATATCAACAGGCTGTATTTTCTTTACCTTATAGCCGTTTTTAGTCAAGAAATATAAATCTCTCTGTTGTGTTTCGGGGTTGCAGGAGATATACACTATTTTTTCGGGAGCAAGTGAGATGGCACAGGATAAAAACTTTTTATCACTACCTGCTCTGGGTGGGTCCATAAAAAGAACGTCGCATTTTTCGCCCTGTTCTTTCATTGAAACCATAAATTCACCTGCATCGGCACAATAAAATTTAATATTGTCAATATCATTTATTTTAGCATTGACCTTTGCGTCCCTTACTGCATCGGCATTCACTTCAACGCCGATCACTTCACCGGCAGCTTCTGACGCAACAATACCTATTGTACCGATTCCGCAATAGGCATCAATAACCCTTTCCTTACCCGTAAGACCTGCGAACTCCACCGCTTTTCCGTATAGCACTTCGGTCTGCACAGGATTTATCTGATAAAATGATTTAGGAGAAATTCTGAAACGGCAACCGCAGAGTATATCTTCGATATACCCTTTACCGAAAAGAACCATTTCCTTATCTCCGAGTACCATGCTTGTAAATTTATTATTTATATTCTGTACTATGGTAGTTATATCGGGATGAAGCTTAAGAAGCTCCTTAACAAACGCATTTTTTGATGGAAAAACCGATGTACCCGTAACAAGCACAACCATAATTTCGTTAGTTGTAAAACCCCGTTTTACAAGCACGTGACGCAGAAATCCCCTTGAATTTTTCTCATCGTAAACAGTAAGTTTAAAACTTTTCACTAGTTTTCTTATGGTTAAAATAATTTCGTCTGCTTTTTTATCCTCAATAAGGCAGGAATCCGTCTTAACAATATTATGGGTACTGGATTGATAGACACCCGAGATTATCTCGCCGCCTCTTGTTCTTCCGAAAGCCGCCTGAACCTTATTGCGGTAATGAAAAGGCTCTTTCATACCTATTATGGGCGAAACCTTGTGAAATCCTGACAAAAGCTTAGAAGCTTTAGCTTGTTTGAAGCGCAGTTGTTCTTCATAGGTCATATTCATAAGTTGACAACCGCCGCATTTTCTTGAAACAGGACAAATCCGAGTATTATTTTTATCTTTTTGTACCATTTTAGTTTCCTTTTTTATTTTTTTCGGTATCATTTGTGTTCATACTGTTTCTGTAAACCACAAAACGGCAGTATAAATATTCCGATATCATATTAATCGCCATAGTCACACCAAGAACAATATATTCACCGAAATCCCACGGGATTTTTGGTGTTATAATCTCGCCCAAAATTGTTGAAACGGGTGTAAACACACAATAAAAACCGAAAACTTTAAGCATTGCTATGGGTATATTGGTTGCAGATTTAAATGTAAATTTACGATTTACGGTAAAGTTCCAGAGAATGGACAAAATCAAAGCAACAAGATAATATGCACCATACTCACTTTCAAAAAACCATTTGGTAAAAGCGTTATTACCCTGAATATCCGGCATAAGCTCATTCAGAAGAGTAAAACTCACAACCTGTATTAAACCTGCCGATACAGAAAACAATGCAAATTTGACTACCTGTAAAATATTATCCTTTTTGCTCAATTTATTATCTGCCATAAAAACACCCCATAATTTCATATAGTACAAAAATTATATCACACACACATAAAAAAATAAAGCGTTGCAGATAAATTACCTGCAACGCTTTTTACATTTAGTCGATATCAAATATATCAAGCTGTTCCTGAGTGCTCTGGGCAAACGAAGCTATTGTGCCATCGGGAGATGAATAACCGAAAATCACATCACCGATATAAGTTGCACGATCAAATCCGCCTTCTAATTTTTGTTCTGTAGTGGTCACTGTATAATTTTCTGATTCATACAAAGATTTTTCCTTTTCGTTCACTGTAACCGCAAGTATGCCTGCCACATTTTTATAAGAATAGGAATCATTCGTCTGATACCAGATTTCAGTTCTTTTAAAATACGGGATATACATAGTATTTGTAACATCATCCCAGCAAAGTGCCTTGTGTGTGATATATGCCTGTGATGTAACATAAGTATATGCTTTACCCTTATTCACCCCCGGAACGATAACCTTATAACTCTCTATGGGGTTTGTAGGGTCAGAAACATCGAAAAGCGAAACCTTCATACCGTTATTCTGCCCGTTTTCGTCACCGTCAACACCAACACCCAAAACAAGATTTTCACCTACCGGATGAAGGTATGTTGAGAAGCCGGGAATCTTAAGTTCGCCCTTAATCTCGGGCTTTTCGGGATTTGATAGGTCGATTACGAAAAGCGGGTCCGTCTGCTCAAAGGTTACCACGTAACCCGTATCACCCGTAAAGCGTACGGATTTGATAGTTTCACCGGGTGCTATACCTTCAATTTTACCTGCTACATTTAAATCCGAGTCAAGGACATACACCTTATTTGAAATATTTTCACCCCAACTACCGGTAGAGGTAGCAATACGAAGATAACCCTTGTGCTCATCAATGCTGAACTGGTTAAGAGTGTAACCTTCAACCTCACCGCAACCAAGATAACTGATATTATAATTCCTGATATCGAATTTATAAATCTTTGTTGTGTATGTTGTTACACCGAAGACCTCACCGACAATACCTTCATTTTTGTACCTTGTACTTACTGCATAAAGATTTTCCGTTGTGCAGTAAACATCTTTACCTGCACCTAAAACCGCCTGATTCTGAACACTATCTTCATCATTAATGTCAATAGTAGTTGCAAAAAGGTAGCTCGTGTCGGTTATTTCATCCATTACGCACACATCACCAACTGAAATTCTTTTCATTTCAGCGTTACCGCAAGCGAAAGTAGGAATACAATCACTTACTACATCTTCCTTGTCACCCGTAATATCAACGTAATAACTTGAAAGAACAACAAACTGATTACCTATAAGGCGGGATGAAATATAGTCGCCGTCCTGATAAAAACGCCATTTTTCAACAGGGGCATTCTTCTTTGAAATGTCAAAGCATACCGCCATTGTCAGGTCTGTATCGTATTCGCCAAAGTAATATGAGTCATAATACCTGTAATGGTTTTCAGATTCTTCGTCAAATTTATTACAATTCGCAATTATTATAAGGTCTTTGTCTTTTACATACATTTCGGCAATTTCCATATAATAAATATCTTCATTCTCAGGCTTTGACACATTAATTGAAGCGACTTTTTTCATTTTTCCGTTGATATCGGGTTCAACAACTGCAATCGCACAATCATAAGGAAGAATGGGTTTACCCTTGCTGTTTTTTTCTAAAACAACCTTTTCGGTATGCTCTGTAACAACTTCTTCCTGTGGGTTGTAGCCGGGTGTGCTCTGAACGTCATCACTTGCGGTAGTTTTTTCCAAATCATCGTCTGTTTCGTCGTTCATATTTTCCCAGAAAGCCTGCCAATCCGCATTTGCGGGTTCAACAACATACAGATATTTTCCGTCGTTTTTTATAATATCCGCTTCGCTTACGCCCTCAACCTGCTCGTTGGTTTTGCCGAACTCTTTATTTGTATAAGTGCTCTGAAGCACCACCGAATTAGTGCCTGCCATAGGTGCTGATGAATCCGTTGCCGCACCACCTACTAAAGCGTCCTCCACAATTATTTGCGACTCTGCTTTGTATCCGAATATTCCGTCTGTAAAAAAATTAAAAACACCGTCTGCCCCAAGCTTTACCGCATACTTCTGATACTTGTCGGAATAATCCGAAAACATATTTTCTATCTCGGTGTAATCTTCTGTTGATGCTTCAGGAGTTGCTGGTACAACAGGTTTAAGCGGCTCCTTCTGCCATGGTTTTATAATCATCACGGACGTTAAGGCTATTACAAATGCCGCTGCAGTTGCAACAGAACTGATTATATATCTTCTTATTCTGCGTTTTTTGCCCTTATTTGAAGCAGGTTTTTGCTCCCGGGGGTTATCCTGCCTGATAAATTCAAGTTTGTCAGCTATGTTCTGAGATTTTAAGCCTTCAGGTAAACCAAAATTTTCGTTTTCTTTTAGTTTTTCGTTTATTTTTTTACATTCTTCTTGTAAAAGGTCATCGTTAAAATTATCTTTATTCATATTGACACTCCTTTCAGGAAAGAATTTCTCTGAGTTTTTCTAAGGCACGTTTTTGACGTGAACGTACCGTTGCAGGGGGCATTCCGTAAATATCCCCTATTTCATCACTTTTGAATCCGCCTATTACAGACAATAAAATTATCTGTCCGTCGGGCGGTGTCAGAGAACTCAGAGCTTCTTTAAGTTCCGCACTGTCGAATGAAAAATCGTCACCCTCAAGCATAAACTGATATTCCTCAACGGGTAATATGTCGGGGGCTTTATTTTTCTTCATAAGGTCGGTTTTACATCTGTTGGAGAGTATTTTAAAAATCCATGATTTAAAAAGAGAGGCATCCTTTAAACTATGTATATTACGCCAGGCGGAAAAAACCGTCTCCTGTACCGCATCTTCCGCATCCTGACAGTTACCCATCATATACACGGCAAATCGGAACATATCCGTAGCGTAAAGTGAATACAATTGTGAAAAAGCCTTGGTGTCACCTTGTTTTGAACGTTCAACGAGAAAGGCATTATCAATTTCCATTTCATCACATCCTTTGGATTTACTCTCCGCTTATAAGAGTGTCAGAATCTTCATTTTGTTGCAAAAAAATTAATTTTTTCATTTTTATGGTAACAACTTTATGGTGAAATGTAAACAAAAAATTAATTATAATCTAAAATATATAATTTGTTTGCATTGATAAATCAGGTATGATATAATGTAATTTGTATATGTATACCACTATGAAAGGACGATATAAATGTCTTTACTCAAAAGACTTTTCGGAGATTATTCTACCAAAGAGATTAAACGTATTAACGGAACAAAGGACAAAGTTCTTGCTCTTGAAGAAGAGTTCTCCAAGCTTTCCGACGAACAGTTACAGGCAAAAACACCTGAATTCAAAGCCCGTCTTGAAAAAGGTGAAACCCTTGACGATATTTTGCCCGAAGCTTTTGCCGCTTGCCGTGAGGCAGCGTGGCGTGTTCTCGGTATGAAGCACTATCCGGTACAGATTTTGGGCGGTATTATACTTCATCAGGGAAGAATTGCGGAAATGAAAACAGGTGAAGGTAAAACACTTGTTGCCACTCTCCCCGCCTACCTTAACGCACTTTCAGGTAAAGGCGTTCACATTGTTACAGTCAACGATTACCTTGCAAAGCGTGACTCCGAATGGATGGGTAAAATTTATCGCTTTATGGGTCTTTCCGTAGGTCTTATTATACACGAAAAGACTAACGCAGAAAGAAAAGATGCCTACTCCGCCGACATCACCTTCGGTACCAATAACGAAATGGGCTTTGACTATCTTCGTGACAATATGGTTATGTATGCCGCACAGCGCGTTCAACGCGGTCACGCTTTCGCTATTGTTGACGAGGTTGACTCTATCCTTATTGACGAAGCCAGAACGCCCCTTATAATTTCCGGTATCGGTGATGCCTCAACCGACTTATACAGAATGACAAACGACTTTGTCAGACGTCTCAAAATGGTTAAGGTTAAAGAACTTGATTCTAAAGTTGATGCTGAAGAAATCGTTGCACAGGAAGGCGGAGACTATCTTGTTGACGAAAAGGCAAAAACTGCAACCCTTACAAAAACAGGTATTGCTAAAGCCGAAGCGGCATTCAATATCGAAAACCTTATGGATGCAGAGAACCTTACCCTGCAACATCATATAAACCAGGCTCTTAAGGCTTACGGCACTATGCACCGCGATGTTGACTACGTTGTAAAAGACGGTCAGGTGCTTATTGTTGACGAATTCACCGGCCGTATTATGATGGGCAGACGTTACAGCGAAGGACTTCATCAGGCTATTGAAGCTAAAGAAGGCGTTAAGGTCGAGCACGAAAGCAAAACCCTTGCAACAATCACTTTCCAGAACTACTTCCGTCTTTACAAGAAACTTTCAGGTATGACAGGTACGGCTATGACAGAGAGTTCGGAATTTCAGGAGATTTACTCTCTCGACGTTGTCGAGATTCCTACAAACAAGCCCCTTGCACGCCGTGACAATGACGACGTTCTTTACAAAACGGAAGAAGCAAAGTTTAACGCCATTGTTGAAACAATCGTTGAATGTCACGAAAAAGGTCAACCGGTTCTTGTAGGTACAGTAAACATTGAGAAGAGTGAAAAGCTCTCAAAATTCCTTAAAAAACGCGGTATTAAGCACGAAGTTCTCAACGCAAAATTCCACGAAAAAGAAGCAGAAATCGTTGCACAGGCAGGTAAATACGGTGCAGTTACAATTGCTACGAATATGGCAGGTCGTGGTACTGATATTATTCTCGGCGGTAACCCCGAATTTATGGCTAAAAACCAGATGAAAAAAATGGACTTCGACGACGAGCTCATAGCAGAAGCAACAGGCTTTGCGGAAACTGACAATGAGGACATTCTTAATGCACGTAAAACCTTCCGTGAGCTTGAAGCCGAATACAAAAAACAAACAAGTGCCGAGGCTGAAAAAGTACGTGCCGCAGGCGGTTTATACATCATCGGCACAGAGCGTCACGAATCAAGACGAATTGATAACCAGCTCCGCGGACGTTCAGGTCGTCAGGGTGACCCCGGTGAAAGCCGCTTCTACCTTTCCGCAGAAGATGACCTTTTAAGACTTTTCGCAGGTGACCGTTTCTACAACACACTGAACGCATTCAAGAGCATCGGTGATATGCCCGTTGAAGCCAAGCTCTTCACTTCAACAATTGAAAATGCACAGAAAAAGGTTGAAGGCAATAACTTTGCTATACGCCGTAATGTTCTTAAGTATGACGACGTTATGAACAAACAGCGTGAAGTTATTTACGGTCAGCGTAATCAGGTTCTTGACGGTGAAGATATCAGCTCCCTTATACAGAAGATGATCGTTGATACAATATCCGAATCTGTTGACTTCTACTGCCCTGCCCACGTAAAAAAAGACGAATGGAATATGGCAGGACTTGTTACAAAATACGCCTGGCTCGCTGATGAAAACGACATTCAGAAGCTTGACAAGACAGAAGATATTGCAGAGCTTCTGCTCAATAAAGCACAGGCTATTTATGATGAAAGAAAAGAAGAATACGGTGAAGAAGCTATCAAAGAAATTGAGCGCGTAGGTCTTCTTCGCAATGTTGATATGCGTTGGATGGACCACATTGATGCCATGGATCAGCTCAAACGCAGTATGGGTCTTATGGGCTACGGTCAGAAGGATCCCGTTATTGTTTTCCGTGATCAGAGCCTTGATATGTTTGAAGAAATGACTGACGGTATCCGTGAAGGTACTGTTGACTTTGTGCTTAAAGCACGTATCAGAAAAGAAGAACCCGTTGAAAGAAAACAAACGGTAAAAATCACTTCAACATCAGGTTCCGATGACGGTACAGTAAAAAAAGAGCCTAAAAAGGCAGATAAAAAACCCGGCAGAAATGACCCTTGTCCCTGCGGCAGCGGTAAAAAATACAAAAAGTGCTGTGGTATGAATTCATAAAAAAAATCCGTAAGGCAATGTAAATTACCTTACGGATTTTCAATTTGTTATTTACTTCTTCTTTTTACAAATATAATAACAAATACCAGAATCAATAATACTATTCCTGCATAAAACGCTGCGGTTGTTAATTTATCAAGTTTACTTTCAACCTTTTTTTCATTAACAACAATAGTATCAAACGTCTTATCAAAATCATTTATTTCTTCTATATCATCAACTGTATATGTGAAGCTTATTTTATTCTCCACACCGGAAAAACCGTAAATTTTACGGTAGCTTACCGTTGCTTCACCTTCTACGGTGTATTTGGTTTCAAGTGTTATAACAAGGGCATAATGTCCGTTGACGTGCTTGATTTTTTCTACGGAAATGATTTTTATTGAACCATCAACACCAACATCTTCAAGCACCGCCTTGGTTTCGCTTTCCATTGTTTTTATATATTCTTCTATATCCTTGTCGCTCATATCCGCAACACAAAACTGTTCTTCTGTATTATCTTCAAATGTTACGGAAAATGCAGAATTATCGTCTGCTCTGAATTGATTTTCTCCCACTTGATTGAAGTTCTCGGGCAAATCAATTGTATAGCGTGAATCCGCATCATAAAGACCCGCACTCACAAAAACAGTAACTTGTAAAACCAATACCAGACTAAAAAACAAAACTAAAAACTTTTTCATAGCATCACTTCAAAAAACTGCACCAAAAGTAAAACTTAAGGTGCAGCTTTTAACCTTTTGTTATTTGTTTTCATCAAAGACATCAGGATTAACGTCTTCAGGATAGTAAGGGGCTTCAACAGGGTTTACGGGTTGAAAATCCACAGGTTGAGGGTTTACAGGCTCGTTATTCAACGGCTGAGAATTCACAGCTTGGGGATTCACCGGTTGATAATTTGTAACATCAACAGGCTGTGCAAAACCGTTTCCTGCGTTCGTTCTCTCCGCTGCTTCCTGTGCAGCCTTTTCTGCAGCCTCGGCTTTTTTCTTGTTGGATTTTTTAACACATACGACAATGATTACCACAATAGCCGCTGTCATTATGAGACCAAAGCCGCCGCAACAAAAAAAGCCTAATATAACCGCAATGACCATTCCTTCTTCATTGAAAGCAGAATCTTCATAGTAATAATCTTCACCATAACTATCATAATCATCATAGTCATAATAATCTGAATCGTAGTCATAGTCATCGTAGTCATAATCATCGTAATCATAGTCATCGTAGTCATAATCATCGTAATATTCATCGTAATCATAACTATCATCTGAATATCCGTATGCCGTAATATTTGCCGCACCAACGCCGATTACAAGACTTGAAGCCATAATCAATGCAAGTACAACCGCCGTAATCTTTTTCATAAAAACACCCCTCAATTATTTGTCGTCATCTTCATCTTCCGACTCTTTTTCGGGCTCAGGAAAGATTTCAACCTTGATTTTTTCAATTCGTCTGTCTTCAACACTGAGAACCGTAAATTTAACATTTTCAAAGACGACTTCGTTCATTTCCCCATCCTTGGGAATACACTGGAGCTCATCCATTATATATCCTGCAAGAGTTTCATAATCACCCTCGGGAAGTTCTTTGCCGATGAGTTCATCTATTTCTTCGATATCAATAGTACCGTCAACGGTAAATGTATTATCATCGATTTTTGAAATTTCTTCATCCTCGTGGTCATATTCGTCCTGAATATTACCCATAACCGCCTCGACTATATCTTCCAGAGTAACGATACCTGCTGTTCCACCGTATTCATCAACAACCACAGCCATCTGCAAACGGCTTGCGCGCATTTCTTTAAAAAGCTCGCCACAGGCTTTGGTTTCGGGTATAAAGTAAGGCTCACGCATAATCTCGCGCAAAAGCTTTTTTGCAGGCATTTGTTTACCGATATATTTGAGAAGGTCTTTAACGTAAACTATACCCACAATATTATCTATATCTTCCTCGTACAGGGGAATTCTTGATCTGCCGTTTTCAATAGCAAGCTGAATAAAGTCATCTACAGTTGTATCGTTAACATCCGCCGCAACCACGTCTGTACGGTGAGTCATAACGTCACCTGCATCGATGTCATCAAACTCAAAGATGTTGTTGATCATTTCCTTCTGATCGTCTTCTATAACACCTTTTTCGCCGCCTACGTCAACCATCATACGAATTTCTTCTTCGGTAACGCTTTCTTCGTTGGCATTGGGGTCGAAGCCCAGAATTCTAACAACCGTATTTGTTGAGAAGGATAAAAATCTCACAAAAGGACTTGTTATTTTTGAAATAAACAACAGGGGTTTTGCAACCATAAACGCAACTTTTTCGGGAACCTGCATACCTATACGTTTAGGTACAAGTTCACCTAATACAAGTGAGAAGTATGACATAATAAGGGTTATAAGCACAACCGCAACAGGTGAAATGATGCTTTCAGGAACATCAAATCTTGATGTAACGGCATCTGTCAGCATTTCGGCAAATGATGTTGCCGCTGATGCAGATGTCAAAAATCCTGCAAGAGTGATGCCTATCTGAATAGTGGATAAAAATCTGGTAGGATTATCAGTAAGCTTTAAAACCAAACGGGCTTTTTGTTTCCGTCCTCCGCCATTTTTTCTATCTTTGCATCGTTAAGTGAAATCACCGCAATCTCCGCCATAGCAAAATAGGCATTCACAAGTATAAGCACGAGCAGTAAAAGCACTTTAAAAATCACACTGCCTACACCTGATTGAGTTTCGGTTAAGTTCTGCATTGCTTGGGCCAAAATAAAATTAGGTCCGGGGTCATCCATAGTCGGATTTACTCCTTTCAAAAATAAAAATACAATACGGCACATTACACCATATCATTTTTAATTATACATACTTTTCATATATTTTGTCAATACAATTATATGAAAGATGTTTCGGGGTTAAATTTTTAACAAAACGTCGCATTAATTGGCTAAATAACCATAAAATAAACTTAAAATTGTGAAATTTTTATCTTTTAACAGTTTACAAGCGAGAAAAATAGTGTTAATATAATCAGTGGTGTTTTTATAATACTTATAAATTAATTTACTATATTATTCACAGGAGGAAAAACTATGGCTAGAAAAATGAAAACCATGGACGGTAACAACGCTGCCGCATATGTATCCTATGCGTTCACAGAAGTTGCCGGTATCTACCCCATCACACCTTCCAGCCCCATGGCTGACTACGTTGATCAGTGGTCTGCTCAGGGTCAGAAGAACATCTTCGGCACAACCGTAAAGGTTTCCGAAATGCAGTCTGAGGCAGGTGCCGCAGGTACTGTTCACGGTTCACTCGCAGCCGGTGCACTCACAACAACCTACACAGCTTCACAGGGTCTTCTTCTTATGATCCCCAACATGTACAAAATCGCAGGTGAGCTTCTTCCCAGCGTTTTCCATGTATCAGCTCGTTGTGTAGCTTCACACGCTCTTAACATTTTCGGCGACCATTCAGACGTTTACGCTTGCCGTCAGACAGGTTTCGCTATGCTTGCTGAAACAAACACACAGGAAGTTATGGACCTCGGTGCAGTTGCTCATCTTGCAACCATTAAGAGCCGCGTTCCCTTTATCAACTTCTTCGACGGTTTCCGTACATCTCACGAGCTTCAGAAAATCCAGATCTGGGATTATGAAGATCTTAAAGAAATGTGCGATATGGACGCTGTTAACGCTTTCAGAAAGAGAGCTCTCAACCCCGAGCATCCCGTAATGCGTGGTTCTCACGAAAACGGCGATATTTTCTTCCAGCACAGAGAAGCTTGTAACACATACTACGATGCAGTTCCCGCAATTGTTGAAGAATATATGGGCAAGGTTAACGCTAAGCTCGGCACAGATTATCAGCTTTTCAACTACTACGGTGCTGCTGACGCAGAAAACGTAATCGTTGCTATGGGTTCAATTTGTGACGTTGCTGAAGAAGTTATCGATTACCTTCTTGCAAAAGGCGAAAAGGTTGGTCTTCTTAAAGTTCGTCTTTACAGACCCTTCGCTTCTGAAAAATTCGTTGCTGCTCTTCCAGCAACAGTTAAAAAGATTGCTGTTCTTGACAGAACAAAAGAACCCGGTTCAATCGGCGAACCTCTTTACCTTGATGTTGTTGCTGCTCTGGATGCTTGCGGCAAAGACGGCATCTTCGTATCAGGCGGTCGTTACGGTCTCGGTTCAAAGGATACTCCTCCTTCATCAATCTTTGCTGTATATGCAGACCTTGCAAAGGCTGACAGCAAAAAACACTTCACACTCGGTATCAACGACGACGTTACCTACCTTTCACTTCCCGAAGAAGAAGCTCCCAACACAGCTGCCGAAGGTACAATCGAGTGTAAATTCTGGGGTCTCGGCGGTGACGGTACTGTTGGTGCTAACAAAGACTCTATCAAAATCATCGGTGACCACACTGACAAATACGTTCAGGCATACTTCCAGTATGACTCAAAGAAAACAGGTGGCGTAACAATTTCTCACCTTCGTTTCGGCGACAAGGCTATCAAGAGCCCCTACTACGTAAACAAGGCTGACTTCGTTGCTTGCCATACACCTGCATATATCGAAAAAGGCTTCAAGATTGTTAACGACGTTAAACCCGGCGGTGTATTCCTTATCAACTGCCAGTGGGATGAAGCTGAACTTGCTGAAAAGCTCAATGCTGAAACAAAGCAGTACATTGCCAAGAACAACATTCAGCTTTACACAGTTAACGCTATTGACCTTGCTGCAGAAATCGGTCTCGGCAAGAGAACTAACACAATCCTTCAGGCTTCCTTCTTTGCTCTTGCAAACGTTCTTCCCAAGGACGAAGCAATCGGCTATATGAAGAATGCTGCCCTTAAGTTCCTTAAAAAGGGTCAGGATATCGTTGATATGAACCACAAAGCTATTGACGCAGGCTTCGGCGCATTCAAGAAGGTTGAAGTTCCTGCTGACTGGGCAAACGCAGTTGATAATGCTGAAGCAGTTGCTTCCGAAGGCCCCGCAAAGCTTGTTAAGATGGTTGACAGCATTATGAAACCTGTTGGTGCTATGAACGGTGATGCTCTTCCCGTTTCTGCATTTACAGACCACGCTGACGGTACTTTCGAGCAGGGTGCATCCGCATACGAAAAACGCGGTGTTGCAGTTATGGTTCCCGAATGGAACAACGAAACCTGTATCGGTTGTAACAAGTGTGCTTATGTATGTCCTCACGCTACAATCCGTCCCTTCGCTCTCAGTGATGAAGAAGCTGCAAACGCTCCTGAAGTTACAAAATTCGGCGAAAAGGTTAAAGCTGTTACTAACAAGGGTTACAAATATACTCTTGCAGTATCTCCCATGGATTGTATGGGTTGCGGCGTATGTATCGGCGTATGTCCCACAAATTCACTTAAAATGGTATCTCGTGAGAGTCAGGATATTCAGCAGGCAGCATTTGATTACTGCGTAGCTAACGTTACAGAAAAAGAAGGCGTTGCTTCTTCTGCAAACCTTATCTCCAGCCAGTTCAAGAAACCCCTTCTTGAGTTCTCAGGCTCTTGTGCAGGTTGTGCTGAAACAGCTTATGCTCGTCTTGTAACACAGCTCTTCGGTGACAGAATGTATATTTCCAACGCAACAGGCTGTTCATCAATCTGGGGTGGTCCTGCTGCTACATCTCCCTATACAACAAACGCAAAGGGTCAGGGTCCTGCTTGGGGTAACTCACTCTTTGAAGATAACGCAGAACACGGCTTCGGTATGCTCCTTGGTCAGGCAGCTCTTCGTAACAGCCTTATCGCTAAGGTTGAAGAAATCGCTGCATCTGAAAAAGCAAGCGATGAAGTTAAGGCTGCTGCTAAAGCTTACCTTGACACTGTTAACGACGGTGAAAAGAACGGCGCTGCTACAGAAGCTCTTGTTGCTGCTATCGGCGACGGTTCTTGCTGTGACACATGCAAAGCTATCATCGACAACAAAGAATTCCTTTCAAAGAAATCTGTTTGGATCTTTGGTGGTGACGGTTGGGCATATGACATCGGCTTCGGCGGTGTTGACCACGTTCTTGCTTCCGGTGAAGATGTAAACATTATGGTATTCGATACCGAAGTTTACTCAAATACAGGCGGACAGGCTTCTAAGGCTTCCAACATCGGTCAGGTTGCACAGTTCGCTGCTGCAGGTAAAGCAATCGCTAAGAAGAGCCTTGCTGAAATCGCAATGAGCTACGGCTATGTTTACGTTGCACAGATCGCTATGGGTGCTGACCAGAATCAGACACTTAAGGCTATCAAAGAAGCTGAAGCTTACAATGGTCCTTCACTTATCATTGCTTACTCACCTTGCGAAATGCACTCAATTAAGGGTGGTATGGTTAACTGCCAGAACGAAATGAAGAAAGCTGTTGAATGCGGTTACTGGAATATGTTCCGTTACAACCCCGCACTCAAGGCAGAAGGCAAGAATCCCTTCACAATCGACTCTAAACCTGCAACAGGCGATTATAAGGCATTCCTTCTTAACGAAGCTCGTTATTCTTCTCTTACACGTTCATTCCCCGAAAGAGCAGAAGCACTCTTCGCACAGTCCGAGCAGACAGCTCTTGAAAGATATGAGCACCTTCTCAGACTTCAGGCTCTCTACGCTCCCAAGGCTGAATAAGAATAATAAAATAAAACCGCTTGACCGAAAGGTCAGGCGGTTTTTGTTGTTACTCGGAAAGTGCTTTATTTACTGCATTCTGGTAATCTCTTGAGTCTATTTTATTGTTATTATTCATATCTGCTGCCGAAAAGTAATTTCCGTTTAAAGTAATTTGTTTATTTGCCGCTTTTTCAATCTCGGCACAGTCAAGAACGTCGCACACACTGTCGCCGTTTAAATCTCCATATACCACTAGATTGAAAACAGAATCAGGTTCACCATTAAGGTAAACCACAACCGATGAGCCTGTGCCAAAGAAATCCTCTTTGCCGTTGGAGTATGAGGGCAACGCATAATGGGTAGCGTTGTCACTTACCTTTATTAAATCAGTTATGCTATTAGTTCCGGTTACGGTGGTTTTAATTGAAAGCTTTGCTAAATCCACGGTGGTTGCAGAAAGTAACGATGTAATAACCGGGATAAATGTACATACACCACTTGTTATTGTCATAAGGGGGTTACTGCCATCCTGACAAACAACAACACAATAATAGTAGTCGTAAATTTTGGTATAACCTGAAGGGGTAAATTCGCTTGTAGTAGCATCCTTTATAAATTTACCGCCCGTATTACTGTTTTTGGTATTTCCGTACCATTGATATATTCTGTTAAGTCCCATAACATCAAAGCTCAAAGTCTGTTTTGTGCTTTCGCAGTATAAGGGAACATCTCCGAATATTGCGTTATCGGTAGTTATTTCAATAAAAGTCTGATTATTTTCATTAGCCCAGGTTTCGCCAAAGCTACCCTTTGAGCCGTAGATTATAACGTTTTCAAAATCCGCATCTTCAATGCTTGTAACGGATAATGGCAATGCCGTCGGAATGTTTTCGGGTAAATCTTTTATAGATATAGCATTGTCAAGAATCACCTTATTTGCACTAAAATCTGTTTCGAAAGCACCTGCTTCGACTGTGACGTCACCTTTAATCCAGACTTCGTTTAGTGACGAGCAACCTGCAAAAGCATCTTTGCCTAAACTTTCAAGAGTAGGAAGATTAACATTTTTTAAAGCTGTACAACCTTTGAAAGCATAGTCTGAAAGATGTGTAAGGTATTGATAATTCACATTTTCAAGACTTGTGCAGTTTTCAAAGCCGCTTTCATATATTTTGTTTACGAGCGGCGAGGAAAAATTCTTTAATGCAGTACAGTTATAAAAGCTGTGAGAATTAACATATTTAAGAACAGGAAGCTTTGCGGTATTAAGGTTTATACAGTTATAAAAAGCATTCATAGCTACAGACGTTACCTTTTCCGCATTTATTTCTTTTAATGAGGTGCATTCGCTGAAAGCATATTGACGAATATGTGTTGCATTAGGAACAATTACCGTTTCAAGATTTCCACACTTTTCAAATGCATTTTCTCCGACTAAGGTTATCAAGGGCAATTCCACATATCTTATGGAGCTTCCTTGAAATGCGGTTTCTCCTATGGAGGTTAACGTATCCGAAACAATACTTTGTATTCCTGTACAACCTTGGAAAGAGCTTTTACCAATATCTGTAACATTTTGGAAGTTGATGTATGGTATGGAAGAAGATCTAAAAGCATAATTGCCGATTTCCGTAACATTATTGCCGATAAACTCTTTAATATTACTACACTTGTAAAAAGATTCCTGCCCAAGTTGGGTTACACCCTGTGCTGTTATATATTCAAGTGATGTGCAGTTGCAAAATGCTCTTTCTTTAATCTTTGTTACTGTATCAGGAAGTATAATGTTTTTAATATGAGTGAAACCACTGAAAACGGATGCTCCTATGGCAGTAGGCGTGATGCCGTTTATGGTGTCGGGGACAATAATGTATGTATTATTGTCTGCGTTTTCTCCGTAATATTTCGTTATGGTTCCTTCGGAATCTATAGCATATTTGTCTTCTTCATTCAGAAAAAGTCTTTTATAATTTACGGTAATTTCCTCGCTTCGCTTTTTACCCTTTCTTTGGGCATAGGCAGTAATAACTGTGTCATACTTAATTTGTATTGGTTCTTCATAGTCATATACAGATGTATTGAGAGTTGTGGTTGAAAATGTATATAATATATAAGCATCAGGATCGGAACAAGTCATTTCCAGATAGAATTCTTCATCAAATTCACAGGAATCTACGCTTAATACGGGAGTCGGAACTTGTGGTATATGGTCATCAAGGATAAATTCAAGATACATACCCTCACGGTATTCAGATTCATCGATTTTTTTGACAATTTCATCATAGGTTATTGATGGCTTATCAAGAATAAGATACGTCACCGCAGCACTTACAAATGGTGCCGCCATCGAGGTACCGTTTGCATATGCGAAGCTATTATTAAGAAAAGTGCTCGTAACCGCTTCACCAATGGCGGCAGTTTCGCATGCTGAGCCATAATTAGAAAAGCCTGTTTTTCGTTGCATCCAATGATCATATGCCATAACAGTAATAACATTATCGCAACAGGCAGGAGTATAAAATTGATAATCCAAATATGAACAATCGTTTCCTGCTGCGGCAACAAGTATTATGCCAAAATTATGTGCCTTGGCTAAAGCATCACTTATTGCCGGACTCTTACCATCCATACCCAAGCTCATATTTATAACATCAACACCATCTGCTACTGCAGCTTCGATGCCCATAACCACCTGTGAAACTGTTCCCTCGCCCTTCGAATTAAGAACCTTATACGGCTTAATTGTAACGTTTTCAAGTGTATTAACAGCAATAATGCCCGAAACGTGAGTTCCGTGTCCGTTGTCGTCATAACAAGAGGCTGTACTGTCAATTGCATTAAAACCATTGGGGTCAACCCTATCCTTTAACAGATCGTGATCGTATGCAATTCCCGTATCAACAACTGCAACTGTAAGCTTACGAGTGTAATTTACACCTGATTCCTTAATTTTCTGACGAAGCTGAGTAAAACCAAGAGTATCACCATCATCCGCCATTACTTCCATAATTTCGGAATTCGGGAGATTTTCGATGATTGTAAAATCTGTAAATCTGTTTATCTCATCCTCCTGAACGTATTCAACACCCTTGCAGTTTTCATAATATTCAAGGGCTTCCGTAGCAGATTTATTGTCATCAAACTGCAGAATATGTAAATCGTTATAGCCCTCTATACAAGCCACGGCGTCAAGAGTATCAATATCACCCTCGGCTTTGACTATAAGTCGGTCTGTTGAATAACTTGCAGGTTCCTCAGTTTCGTCTTCTTCATCCGCACAGACAGAAAAAGACTCCACTGAATTTACGGCATATTCCTCAGGCTCAGATGTATTGGTATCATATTTCTCAATCATATCACTTAATTGATTGGTAAATTCTTCAAGTGAGACTGTGTTACCCGTGCTTTCGATTGCCTGAGCAAAAACGGGTAAGCCCCCTATTACCAAAACACCACATAAAATAAAGCATACAAATTTTTTCATAAACTGACCTCCCACCTACTATTTGGGTAATCTTTATTTTGCCATCTGTTATATAGTGTAAAAAAGGCAGTTTTTGACATAAATTTTTCAAAAAAATTAACCGACCCTCTCAAAAGGTCGGTTATAGTTATATTTTACGTGGTGCGAAGCCTATTTTATAATGCCGACGTCGAGTCAGAAATTTCTCGCTCCTAACTTCTCACTCCTAATTCCTTTGGGCTCACACCATACTCCGCTTTAAACGCTCTGTAAAAGTTGGCGTAGTCCTGAAATCCGCATTTGTGGTAAACTACGCCCGGTGCTACACCCTGGGATAAAAGTTCTTTGGCATTCAGTAGCCTTTTAAGCATTATATATCTGTATACGCTTGTACCTACGGAGCGGGTAAATTCGTGGGAAAGGTGATACTTACTTACGAAAAATTTACGGGCAATACTTTCCAATGACAAATCCTCATTATAATTTTCATTTATAAAGCTAAGCACCTTTGTAACAAGTAAGGTATCTTTTACAGGCTCGGCATTCCCCTCTTTTTGCAATGCAAGACGGTTTATTTCCACCATAAACTGTAAAAACACACCCGTTGCACTCAGTTCATTACCGTAATCGTCACCGTAGCACTCATTTATCATATTCTCAAGAAGCTCGGTTATGTTTGTACGTTGAATACCCGTGGGTCTTAATATATTAGTATGTGTCGGGGACTGTATATCAAAGCATTTTGTAAGGGTGTTTTCGCCATTTCCGAAGCTTTCAATATATGATTTATCAATCCACAGAACAATTCTCTCATAAACGCAACCGGGTTTTACTATGGGCTGGTGCAATTCACGAGGGTTTATAAGGAGCAAATCACCGGGTTTTAATAAATAGGTTTTACCCTCTACCCTATACTCAACCTCACCGCTTAAGAAAAAATATATTTCATAAAAATCGTGGTGATGCACCGCAACACCCTCGGGCTTCGGGTCACGGTAACGAAAAACCTCAAAGGTGCTTTTTTCCATATTCTGACGAGTCTGAAAACTTTGGGTCTGAGACTGCATAATTTCACCTACAATGCCAAAAATTTAATATCCGATTATTTATATATTACCGCAACTATTACAATATGTCAAACAATATATACAATTTATATTGTAAAAACGCCGTGTTATACTTATAATGTAATAGAATGCAAATACAAATTTTACAGGGAGGTTTCCTCTTATGAAAATGTCATTCCGTTGGTATGGCGATACCGACCCCATTTCACTTCAGTATATCAGCCAGATTCCCAATATGCGCAGTATCGTCAGCGCAGTTTACGATGTTAAACCCGGTGAAGTATGGCCCGAGGAAAGCATCGCAAAAATGAAAAAGCAGTGTGAAGACAACAATCTTCTTTTCGACATTGTTGAATCCATTCCTGTTCACGAAAACATCAAATTAGGCAGAGATGATGCCGATGCACTTATTGACGTATATTGCGAAAATATCCGTCGTTGTGCAAAATACGGCATTAAATGCGTTACTTATAACTTTATGCCCGTCTTTGACTGGACACGCACCCAGCTCGACAAGAAAGCACCCGACGGCTCTACAAGTCTTGTTATGTACTGGGAACAGATGAAAGGTCTTGATCCCCTTAAGGATGATATTCACCTTCCCGGATGGGATTCAAGCTACACTCAGGAAGAAGTTCGTGAGCTTATTTCCGCTTACGGAGAGCTTGGTGAAGAAGGTCTTTGGGCTAATCTTGAAAAATTTCTCAAAAAAGTCATTCCCGTTGCTGAAGAATGTGGCGTAAAAATGGCGATTCATCCCGATGATCCGCCCTACCCCATTTTCGGCATTCCCAGAATTATTACCTGCGAGGAAAATCTCGACAGAATGCTTGCTATAGTTGACAGTCCTGCCAACTCACTTTGTCTCTGCACAGGCTCTTTGGGTTGTGCCGCTTCAAACGATATCGTTAAAATGGTTCGCAAATACAGCGCAATGGACAGAATCGCATTTATGCACATCCGCCAGGTACTTGTTCTTCCCGACGGCAGCTTTGAAGAGCAGGGTCACCTTTCAAAATGCGGTAGCCTTGATATGTACGAGATTGTCAAAGCTCTTGTTGAAACAGGCTTTGACGGATACGTGAGACCTGACCACGGCAGAATGATCTGGGGTGAAACAGGCAAACCCGGCTACGGTCTTTATGACCGTGCTCTTGGTGCAACATATATCAATGGTCTTTTTGAAGCCTGCGAAAAAGCAAACAAAAATTGATTGGAGATTATATTATGAACGCAATTTCTGAAAAAATTATGTCAATCGGCGTAGTTCCGGTTATAAAACTCAACAATCCCGAAAGAGACTCAGTTGCTCTTGCAGAAGCTCTCGTAAAAGGCGGTGTGCCTGTTGCTGAAGTTACTTTCCGTGCGGCAGGCGCAGCAAAAGCGATTAAGCTTATGAGTGAAAACGTTCCTGAAATGCTCGTAGGCGCAGGCACTGTTCTCACAACAGAACAGGTTGATGAAGCTATCGAAGCAGGTGCAAAATTCATTGTTACACCCGGTCTTGACGAATATATCGTTAAATACTGTCAGGAAAAGAACATCCCCATTTATGCAGGATGTACCACTCCCACAGATTATCACACCGCTTACAGACTCGGTCTTGACGTTCTCAAATTTTTCCCTGCAGAGCAGTCAGGCGGCCTTGCAAAAATTAAGGCTATGAGCGCTCCCTTCCCTATGTTCAAGGTTATGCCCACAGGCGGTATTGGTCTTAACAATCTTAAGGACTACCTCTCATGTCCCGTAATCGCAGCTTGCGGTGGTTCTTATATGGTTACTGCAGACCTTATTGATAATCAGAAATGGGACGAAATTATCGACCTTTGTAAAAAATCTGTTGAAATTGTTAAGGAGGCACGTTCAAATGGCTAAAGTTGTTACTTTCGGCGAAATTATGCTTCGCCTTGCACCCAACGGATACTACCGTTTTTTCCAGGATGACCAGCTCCAGGCTACTTTCGGCGGCGGTGAAGCAAACGTTGCAGTTTCTCTCGCGAACTATGGTATGGAGTCTGTTTACGTCACAAAACTCCCCACTCACGCTATCGGTCAGGCGGCAGTTAACTCACTGCGTTATTTCGGTGTTGACACATCTAAAATTGCTCGCGGCGGTGACAGAGTAGGTATTTACTTCCTTGAAAAGGGTGCTTCACAGCGTGGCAGTGTTTGTATTTATGACCGCGCTCATTCCGCAATTCAGGAAGCATCCGCATCCGACTTTAATTGGGATGAAATCTTTGAAGGCGCTGATTGGTTCCACTTTACGGGTATTACTCCTGCATTAGGTGCAAATCTTGTTGAAATCTGCAAGGAAGCTTGCATTGCCGCAAAAGCAAAGGGCGTCAAAATCTCCTGCGACCTTAACTACCGCGGCAAACTCTGGACAAGAGCAGAAGCAAGAGAAGCTATGACAGAGCTTTGCAAATACGTTGACGTATGCATTTCTAATGAAGAAGATGCTAAAGACGTTTTCGGTATTGAAGCTGAAAACACCGACATCTATGGCGGCAAGCTCAACAAAGACGGCTATAAATCAGTTGCAAAGCAACTTGCAGATGCATTTGGCTTCGAAAAAGTTGCCATTACTCTTCGCAGCTCCATTTCTGCTAACGACAATGATTGGGCGGCAATGCTCTACGATGGTGAAAACTACTGTTTCTCAAAAGAGTATCACCTTCACATTGTTGATCGTGTAGGCGGCGGCGACAGTTTCGGCGGCGGTCTTATCTACGCTCTTTTAAGTGGTAAAGATACTCAGTCAGCTATTGAATTTGCTGTTGCGGCATCTGCCCTTAAACACTCAATCGAAGGTGACTTCAACAGAATCGGCGTTGGCGAAGTTGAAAAGCTCGCAGGCGGCGACGGCTCCGGTAGAGTACAGAGATAAAAACCAATAAAAACACATTAACCACATCCACGATGCTGCGGATGTGGTTATTTTTGTTGACATAACCCCTAAAAAATGTTAAATTTATCTTAACATTTATTTAGTAGGTGATTTTGTGAAAAAAATAATCGCAATTATTCTTTCCGTTACCGTGCTTTTGTCAGCTTGCATTGTTGGCGTCAGTGCCGCTTCAAGTGATGTTGACTTAGCGTACGCGGTAGCTTCAGACCTTCACTATAACATTCCCGACGAAGAGTTAGAATGGTTCTCAGAAGACCCAATTTACGGCTATGCCAACAGACGTGCCGCTATGGAAAACGAAAGCGGTCTTATCATTGATGAAATGCTCCGACAGGTTGCCGAAAACGACAATATAGAGTTTTTACTTGTATCAGGTGACCTTGCAGACAACGGCAGAAGACTTATCGAGGAACATCAGGCAGTTGCCGAAAAATTCAAAAACTTTGAAGAGACCTCAGGCAAACAGGTTTACGTTATCCCCGGTAACCACGACTACGGCTTACCCGGTGAATACTGCGTAACAGGCGCAGATGAATTCAAAGAAATTTACGCAGATTTCGGCTATGACAAGGCTATTGTTACAGATGGTTTGTCATATACTGCAAACCTTGGCGATAAATACCGTCTTATTGCGCTCGATAGTAATGACCCTGACAAATCAACCGAAGACGGTATGAATGACCACAAAGTTGAATGGGTAATCGAACAGGCACAGAAGGCTTATGACGAAGGCAGATACCCCATACTTATGTTGCACCACAACCTTCTTGACCATTTGCCCTTGCAGAGAATTCTCAGCCACGATTTCATAATCAGAGACCATATTGCAACCGCAAACAAATGGGCGGATGCCGGTATCAAGCTCGTTTTCTCAGGTCACGAGCATTGCAGCGACGCCACTACTCACACATCACCTTCAGGAAACACTATCTCTGACTTTGCCACAACCTCACTCACTATGTATCCCCTTCAGTACAGATACATTGAAATGAGTGACGATACAATCACATACGAAGCAAAAACTGTTGACAGCATTGACACAGATGCTCTTCTTGCATCCGTTGACGGATATTCTGACGAGCAGATTGCAGAAATGAACAAGGGTCTTAATGCCTTTGCAAAACAGTATCTTAAAAACGGTGTTGAATACAGACTTGAACGCGGTTTCCAGGATGAACAATTAGGCATCAAGCCCGGTGATATTTATTACACACTCGTAAGAGATGTTGTTGACACATTCAATGACGTTCTCAACATGCCCCTTTACGGCGAAGGCAGTGCACAGGAATTAGCAAAAGAGTACAACATAGATATCCCCGACAGTGACTATAAAGACGGTTGGGATGTTGCAACCGAGCTTGTTTCTGCTCACTATGCAGGTAGCGAAGATTATCCCTTGTACGAAAAAGATGTTAAAATTCTTTTCCTTATAATGTCACTGGTTATCAAATCGGAATTTGACTATATCGACGATCAGGTATTCTATCAGGCAGCAGCAAGCGTTATCGCCGCACAGAACATCGACTCCATATCAACAATTCTTGATATGGTTTCCGCAGAAGAAGAAGGCGTAACAGCAGGTGAATATCTTCTCGTTGCAGTCGCATCACCTTTGCTCGACTCTTTTGCAAATGATGACGGTGTTGATGATAACTATGGTGCTATTGACGGTTACGCTCGTACAGATACCTCTTCAAATATCAGCACAAGCTTAAGCACAACCGCCTTAGATGTTGCAAACAAATTCTATATCATACTCCGCTATCTCGTAAAAGTTCTTAACCTTTGGATGTAATATGAGATAAATAAAAGCCGCTTTCATTTGAAAGTGGCTTTTGTTAAAACTATATGAGGTGAAAAATATGATACCCGCAAATCCGCAAGACTATTTACACGAGCTGGACAGAAAAGCTCTGCGCGAACTTAAACGAATCCCTGTTTTCGATAAAGTATGCAGTAAATTCATACAACTTTTTGATGAAAAAATATACGGTATGACCGATATGGCAAGTAAAATACGCCTATCAGAAGAACAGGTACCGAAAATTTACAATATGTTACCTGATATCTGCGAAAAACTCGGCATAGAAATTCCACCTATTTATCTTGAACTGAACAGAGACCCTAACGCATATACATACGGTGACAAAAAGCCTTCCATAACAGTTACTTCGGGTTTATTGGAATGTTGCAATGACGAAGAAGTTTATGCTGTATTGGCACACGAGTGCGGTCATATTGCCTGCCAACACGTGCTCTATCACACTATGGGACAGATTATACTCAACGGTGGGCTTGAGCTTATAGGCGGCGGTTCCTTTTTATCTGCGGCGGTTGCCACATCATTAAAACTCGCCTTTTTCTATTGGATGCGTTGCAGTGAGTTCTCCGCAGACCGCGCGGCAGTTATATGTTGCGGAAAATCCGAGCCTGTGGTGCAGACAATGATGCGCCTTGCAGGCGGTACTTCTCACATAGGTGATGAAATCAACCGCGACCTTTTCGTAGCCCAGGCAGAAGACTATCAGGAGCTGCGCAACAGTTCAAAACTAAATAAATTCATTGAATTCTGCGTTCTCAGTAACCAGACCCATCCCCTTCTCTCCGTAAGAGCATACGAGTCCATTCAGTTTCTTGAATCGGAACAGTATCAGAACGTCATTAACCATATGAACGGTATAGTTGATGAACCGAAACCATCCGCTAAACCCACAACACGATGTCAGAGCTGTAACGGTATTGTTCCGCCGAACGCTGTTTTTTGTCCCCATTGCGGTACAAAACAAGAACAACAGGATATGGCTACGGCGGGAAAATGAACGTATAAAAATATCGACGGTGGTATTTAAAACCATCGTCGATGTTTTTTATTGTAAATTAAACCTTGTTGTGGAAATAATACAGTGTCTGCGAATCAAGTTCAAAATAATAAACGGTATAACTGTCAAACTTACCGTAAGTGCCTTCACCAATAGGCTCTCCATCCTTTGTTTTTATATAAAAGAAATCACCTTCGGAAACAACGTTTTTATCAAAATCGTAATTGGCTTTTAATTCACCGCCTACGATATCAACCCATTCTTCAAAATTTTCTATATGTAACATAATTTCTTTAACGTCTTCTTCGGTTGTTACACTAAAGTATTCCGATTTTTCAAAATCCTGAACTGTAACTGAATCATAACTATATTCAGCGTAATCTGTAAAATCCTGAAAACCGCCTGACGTATAAAATTCTTCACTGTTGTATTCAGGCAGAGAATCGATTACCGAATCACTGTATTCAAACATCGACTCCCATTGAGAGCATCCACACAAACCAAATAACAACGTAAGAACTAAAATAATTGTTCCGAACTTTTTCATATCAATCACCTTATATATAATTTCACACTAGTACATCGCACTTTAAGTAGTACAACTTATAATCTCTTGAGATAGACTTGAATTCTTTCTTCGGGGTCACATCCGTCTATAGCCATCACTTCAATATGATACCAGACTTCTTTCAAAGATTGCCCTTCAAAAACGGGAGTCGAAGAAAAATCCCTGAAGTTGTTGTAATCGTATGCCTGAGAGCCATCGGGAACTAACCCATACCAGTACAGCTCTCTTTCCTTATCGGTTTTATCGGGTGTTTTGCCCATCCAACAAGATTGATATTCAGGATATCCTTTAACCAAAAATTCTATTTCGATGCAATACTTACCCTGCAAATCAACGGAAAACAAACCCGTAATATCATCAAAGGACATCATATCAATCACCGCCTTGTTATCTCGCTTTTTCTTCTCTTTTTCAACTTGGTAAATATCGTTTGCAGATTAGTTTTTTGTTACACTTTGTGCAGAATAAACTGTCATTCCAATACCACTGTCACGTACCAGGATATCTTTTGGCATTTTCAAAAACTTAAATGTCACAAACAAATCTCCTGCGGCACCTGAAAGGTTAGCAATTTGAATAAAATAAACACTCCAGAACCACTCATCAGGCACCAATAAATTTATTATGCCTATAATAATACCCCAAACAACAATAGGCGCAAGTGCAATTATAATGTAACTTTTTTTATTATAATAATCATCGCTACCCGCATAAGCATATAACCCCGTAAAGCCGTATTTGACCTTACGCGTACCAAAAATTTTCATTGTTATGCCATGTATCAGTTCATGTAAAATCATATAAACTACTATACCACCAAGAATGACACAAACTTTTAGTATGTATTCCTTAAGACTTTCAAACTGATATAATGTTGATATCGGAACAATAAAATGACCTATTATAGCAAGCGGTACTGCTATAACCAACGCAAGAAAATTTACAAGTACCGCTATTTTTTTATCTTTTTGCAAATTAACGGAATAAATTTCACAATACCCTTCAGGCAAGGATTGCTTACACTTCATACACACCACTCCTTTTTATTGAATATATCACATTCGTCTAACACTGTCAACAAGAAAATCGGCACAGTTGTCTGCCTGCAATTATTTATCGGCGTAGCGATTTCAATATTCATTCTTAATTAAAAAGTCGCCAGGACTCAAAAGAATGATGAATAATAAAAACAGAACCCACACAATAAGTGCAAGTTCTGTTTTGGTGCCGGTGACCGGGGTCGACGGGCTCTGCCCGTCATTCGCTACGCGAACACCCGATTATGTTCGGCTTCGCCGAGGCGGTTCGACCCCTTCGTTGTTATTAGACATAAAAAAAAAGAACTTACACAATAAGTGCAAGTTCTATTTTGGTGCCGGTGACCGGGGTCGAACCGGTACGGTATCGCTACCACTGGATTTTGAGTCCAGCACGTCTGCCAATTCCATCACACCGGCAAATATTACTGACTTATTATATTATATTGTTTACAAAAAATCAATATTAATTTTTGAAATATTAAAAAATTAAACCTGAACAAAAAACAAAGTTTTGTTATTCAAAAACTAAAAAGAAAAAATAAAAAAACCTTGAACACAAAGCTCAAGGTTTGTGGTGACCCGGACGAGAATCGTCAAGGCAAGCCTTGACGATTTGCTTCGCAAATATCCTATTTTATGTCCCTTTCGGCTCCGCCCTTGGCGAACCGCCGAAAGATGGACGATTGTGAGTTCGATTCTCTGTTTATCTTTCAATAAAAAGAAAAAATAAAAAAACCTTGAACACAAAGCTCAAGGTTTGTGGTGACCCGGACGAGAATCGAACTCGTGTTACCGCCGTGAAAGGGCGGTGTCTTAACCGCTTGACCACCGGGCCGTATATGAGAGGCTCAAGAGCCCTTTTATGTAACACCTTTCGTAGGTAAGTGTGTTGGAACTGGTAGCGGCAGTGGGATTCGAACCTACGACCAATCGGGTATGAACCGAGTACTCTAGCCAGCTGAGCTATACCGCCATATATATGAACAACATACATACCTACGCAGGCGATTTGCGCTCTCTTTCCGAAAGCCTGTTAATTATAATATGCAAAAGGTGTTTTGTCAATACCTTTTTACAAAAAAATTTAATGTTTTCAAAAATTATTTTATTTAATCGCAAAATTACCCCTTGACAACCTTAATATTTATATGTATAATATCTCTTGCATTTGCGGATGTAGCTCATCTGGTAGAGCGCCACCTTGCCAAGGTGGAGGTAGCGAGTTCGAGCCTCGTCATCCGCTCCATATACGCGCCGGTAGCTCAGTTGGATAGAGTGTCTGGCTACGAACCAGAAGGTCAGGGGTTCGAGTCCCTTCCGGCGCGCCAAAAACAGAGTAATCACATTTGTGGTTGCTCTGTTTTTTTGTTGTTTCGAAATTTTGGGACTCGAACCCCCACTCGGCGAAGCCGAACATACTCGGGTGTTCGCGTAGCGAACGATGGGCGGAGCCGATCGAGTCCCTTCCGGCGCGCCAAAAACAGAGTAATCACATTTGTGGTTGCT
>JAFTYU010000027.1 GCA_017461235.1 Clostridia bacterium
GCTGTAGTAATATAGATACAAATCCACAGTGCTTGTCTTTATTATATCGCAGGTAGTTGTTCCTGCAAATACAATATACTCTTTGGAAAGGAGACATAATTAAAAACCACCCCCTTTGAGATGGTTTTAATTATACGTGTATTATGAAAAGCCTTACCACAAGCCAGATTCTTAAATCAGAGTTTAAAGTAAATGAAAAAAGCCCCCTTATAAAGCCTTTTGGCGGTGCTGTTGTTGTGGCGGACCCATCTGTTCTGACACCTGACGATTCCCACGATAAAAAATGGCATATGTTTTTACATACAACTTTCGGTGTGTATCATTTTCAAAGCGATGACGGAGTAAATTTTGAGAAAAAGAAAAAGGTTCTGAACAGAGCTATGCGACCCAATATAAACAGAATTGATGGGGTTTACAATCTTTTTTACGAAAGAACCCGTCCACTTATTGCCAACGGACTGAATTTCCTTAACATTGTTAAATGGAAATCGGAAATTTATGTTACACAGAGCAGGGACCTTATTAACTGGTCAAAGCCAAAATTAGTTATTGCAAATACCCGAGAATATGAAAAAAGCGACAGGGGAACAGCTATTTCAAACCCGTTCCTATTACAGGAAAACGATTGTAATCGTCTCTATTATTCCTGTGGTATGACTTATATAGATGATTGCAAATTCTGTGAACCTACACATATAAGCTACGCACAGAGTAAGCATATTACAGATGATTATGTATCGGCAGAGCACCCGCTTATTTCACCCGACAAAAATAATCCGTATCTGAACCTTTGCAGCGGTTGTCTTAAGGTTTATAAGCTAAGCGACGGATATATAGGAATCCAGAACGGCATTTTTGAAAAAGAAGGAAAGAGTCACTCGGCAATATTCTTAATGACATCGCCCGACGGACTTAATTTTAAGTTTGAAAAAATGTTAATTGAACCTCAGGTTGTTCACGGAAAAGACTGGATGAAGCAGTTTGTTTACGCCAGCCACCTTGTAAGATGCGGTGACACCTTGCGGCTTTATTTTAACGCAAGAAATATTGCGAATCCCATTTTCGGACGTGAATGTATCGGGTTTGCAGAAGCAAAAATATAACGTTAAAAAGAGCTTTGATTTGAAGGTAATAACGCCTGCAAACTAAATTTATGTTATATGTACAGAATTGACAAAATAATTTTGTTAAGATATATTTAACTCAGGATGTATAAAGGAGCGAATAGTATGGCAAAGTTTTTGGGTAAATCAAATTGTAACGGCAGGACCCCGCGTCAGATTCTTGAAGCCAAATATAAGGGTAGCGCAAATAACTTGCTTCTTGTGATATTATTCACGGTTATAAATATTGTGTTGCTTGTTACTAATACCGGCAGCTATTTCTTGTTCTCTGCGTTTTTACCCTATTATTTTGTTGATTTAGGGATGTATTTATGCGGAATGTATCCCCAAGAATATTATTACGATGTAGTTGACCCGCAATTTTTTGACAAGTCTTTTCTTATAGTTGTTGTAGCAATTGCAGTTGTTATTCTCTTGTCTTATTTCTTGTGTTGGCTTTTTGGAAGAAAGAAAAAGCCCGGCTTTTTGATTGCAGCTTTGGTATTGTTTGTTATTGATACGATTGCTATGCTTTGCATAACCGGCATCAGTACTGAAATGATAATGGACATGATCTTTCACGTTTGGGTTATCGTCAGTCTTAGTTTGGGAATTGTTAATTATTTTAAACTTAAAAAATTACCCGAAGAAGAAAATACTCTTGCTTTTAATGAAACAGATGAACAGGCAAATTATCCGCAAATCCAGGCAAATTCATGGGGTTTAAGAAAGGCTGATACTGAAGTTAAATCAAGAACACTTCTTCAGGCAGAGATTCAAGGGTATGAGATCGTTTACCGCAGAGTAAAAAAAGTGAATGAGCTTGTTGTAAACGGTGTGGTTTACGATGAATATGAGGCCGTTATGGAATTCCCGCACACACTTTCAGCTGTTGTTGGCGGCCATAAAATTGAAGTTCAATATGATGAAACGAGCCATATGTATATATTATTTGATGGCGAGCAGATAGCCAAAAAATTGAGATTGTTATAAAAAATAATTCCGGTAAAATGACAATTTAAATATATATTGTGCCAAAAAGGAGAAATAAAATGAGTTACGACGGTTACAAATGGTACGTGGGTGTTACACACTGTCACACAGTTGCTTCCGATGGCAAATTGACTCTGGAGCAGGTTATTAAAAAGGCAAAAAAGAATAAGCTTGATTTTCTTATGATCACTGACCACGATGTTAATTGCAAGGAGTTTCCCGAAGTTGACGGTCTGACTCTCATATATGGAGCAGAGCTTTCAAAGCACGGCGGTCATTGCAATATGTGGGGGGTCAAAGATGTTATTGATCAGGAAGATTACGACACCTGTGAGACCTATGAAGATTTTTTGCGTGTAAAAGATAAAGCGAAAAAGCGCGGTGCTGTTACTTGTATGAATCATCCCCATTGCAAACAATGTCCTTGGCGTTGGGAAAAGAATGCGGCGGATGTTGACGTTCTCGAAGTGTGGAATGCGCCGACTCATTTTGATAACCTTGAATGTACCGAATGGTGGCACGAGCAGTTAAGAAACGGTCATAAGCTTCCCGTTGTAGGCGGCAGTGATTATCACAGCGATTATGTTATAACAAATCTTTTGACCTGGCCCGTTACATACGTTTATGCAAAATCAAATTCTGCGGAAGATATACTTGATGCCATTGTTAAAGGACACACAACAATTTGTTTTGATGTGGGTTATACATTTATTGATATAGTAAGCGGTGACTCTATTTTGGGTGAAACAGTAAAGCTTACCGAAAACACAAGTGTAACCATAAATATTAAAAAGCTTCGTAAAAATATGACCTTGCAGGTTTTTGATAAGGATGGCGAATGTTTTACACATACCGCAAAGAAAACAGGGGACTATTCAGTTACGCTCCCTGTTGAAAAAGAAGGCTTTTTGTGTGCCCACGTGGTTTTTGAGCCGGGATTCTTCTACAGTAAACTTCATGATATTGCAATTGCATCGAGAATCCCCGAGCAAAAGGGCATAGATTTACCGCCGCTGATTTTTGCTCAGAGTGGTGCAATATATTTTGAAAAATAAACCCCGGGAAATAATTGTTTATCCCGCAGAAAGAACAGATAGCAAAATGAGCTGTAAAAAACGAAAGTTTTTTACAGCTCATTTTTATGATAGCGTGGTTTGTGCAGATTAAGTTTTGACCTGAAAAAAATCAGTCCTTCATAAGTTCAAGATAACCGTCAATTTGCTCTTGCGTTAATTTGTAATCAATGTTTGAACAACAGGGAATAGTAGGTCTTCTGCCGTCTGAGTAATAGAAGGGGGAAAGAGTATCTTCTTCTAATTTTTTGCGAGTTTCTTCATCGCGGTAGTCAGGGATATAAAAGGCTTTTCCGTCGTTCAGAATCGAGCGGTGCGCAAGAATTGCAACTGCAGCCATATTAACTGCGGAATAAACATCAAAGGGAAATGGAGGTTGCTTTTTCTCTCTTACACAATCAAGGAACATTCTTGCAGTAATATAGTCACCGCCGCCATGACCGCTTTGTTTAATAAAGTCTTCGTCTTTATCATTCCAATCGGGATCATAAAGGTTATTCTCTTCCATTCCTTCGGGCACGGACCATTCGTTATAACGAAGCATCACTTTTTCGCCCATACCGGGGATATTTTCAACTTGTCCGTTTATACCGCATATTCTGTATCGGTTGTGGTGGGCACCGAATGCAGAACAACCGGTAATTCTGAAAACGCTGTTATCATCATTGAGCGTAGTGATAATTGCGGCTCTGTCGGCTACCTGACGAGCAGTTGCTTTATCATCAAAAGGTGCGAAAACGGCTGTTGCAGAAACTCGCTTGGGAGTGGCACCTGTTGCACACATCAACGGGGCAAGCGAGTGTGTTACGTAGTACGAACGCGGCAAAACATTTCGCCAATGCTCAATAAAATAAGCGCAGGCCCTTGAAAAATCAATACAGTTCGGCTCAAGGGGATGGTTATATTCGCCTTCGGCATAAAGAAATTTTCCCAAAGAACCTTCACGACATATTTTTTGCATTTCTCTGTTGAAAATCATCTGCGGATAATTTTCAGCAAGCATATATATTGAATCGGATTTTTCATAAGCTCTTAATAACTCAACGCCTTCAGCCAATGTCGAGTTACTTATACATTCACAAAAGACGTGGATATTTTTTTCAAAGCATTTGACAGCAAAGGGTGTATGCTCGTGAAAAAAGTTTGCAAGAACTACGGCATCCGGCTTTTGCTCAAGAAATTCATCAAAATCTTCAAAAACGGGAATCTCTATGCCGAGCTTTTCAATTCCTGCAACGGCTCTTTTTTTGTCTTTTTCACAAAGGGCAACCACCTCGCAATCAAGAAGCAAAAAGTTTTTAGCTAAATCTATACCGCGACCGGCACCCATAATACCTATTCTTAATTTTCCCATAAAATCCCTTTCAGTTTTTTAAAAATTTTAGATTAAGACTGTTTATTTAATTGTTATTTTATTTTTGAGAATTTGTCCTTTTCGTGCGTAGGGGCTGTAGGAAATAACCCTTGCGGTATAATTTCCTTTTTCAAGCAAGCCGACGTTGATTTCAACATCTTCGTCAGTAGCCCGCACATATTCAGAAATAACAGTTTTCTCGTAAGCTTTTTTGTTGGCGGAATCAGTTAAGGTGACCTTGTAGTTTTCTGCGCAGTAATAACCCCGAGCTTCAGGAAAAACCAAGCTTATTTCGCCGTTATCATTAATGCGTGAAGAAATTTCGGCACCTGCGGGGAAAGAAGGTCCCGTATCACGTGATTTTTGTTGATGCCAGTTGTGGGTTCTTTTTGAAGCATTGGCTAAATCGGTTAAGTAATAATCAATATCCTTGAAGAACATTCTGTTGACTGCATCGTATAATTTAAGGCTTATGTTGCCCTTGGCGTCACATTCAACAAGCCACGCACCGGCTGATTCACCCGGAGCATCTTTGTCGCCGTCAATGTAGTTAAGATTACCCATAAAGGCACTTAACGAACCGCAGCCCACGGCAGTGAATTGACCTTGCCATATGCTTCGGGGGTCAACGGCGGCATAGTGGGAGTGACCCGAAAAATCAACAACCTGAGGATATTTGTTCAAAACCTTTCTTATGTCACGATCGCCCCAGTTACCGCTACCGTAAACTGTTAATGTGGGGGCAGGATGCTGATAGACAAAAACGGGCTTTTCAGGGTTTTCGTCCGTGGCGTTATTGAGTCTTTCTTCAAGCCACTTGGTTTTACCCGTAAAACTTTTTCCGTTATCATCGTAAGAAATACCAATGAACCGATAACCGTTTATAACAATATCGGTATCAACATTCTCGTTAACAAATTTCTTATAAACTGTATAGCCTACAGTAGCATCAACATCACGGTAGTCAATAAATTCGTGATTGCCCAGAACTGTCAGAAGTCGGGTATTGTCCTTTATGTTCTCGGATGTGATTTTATTATAAACTTCATATTCTTTTTCGGCACCGCCGCCTGTGAAATCACCTGCAACAACGACTGCATCAAGGTTTTTGTACTGGCAGCTTTCAGCATAATTGTACATATCGTTCAGCAGGTTTGCAAAGTAAACGGTACTTTTAGGATTTTCGTCATTGTTAAGATGAATATCAGAACAGGCAACAAAACGGAGCACGGGAAGAAAATCTTTGGGTGTTTTTGTGTCTTCGGCGGTGAATCCGCTTTTTATATCAGTAAGCATAAATCCTGTACCGAAAACAGATGTAAGAAATTTTGAAATTAATTGAGAAAAAGTATTAGTCATAGCATTTGCTTCCTTTTATATATTCACAATTATGAAGTATAGCACGAATAAACAAAAAATGAAAGCAATATACGAGTTTTTAAAAATTTTTATTGAGCACTGAATTATGGAAGCGGTTGTTTTATGATTTTCCCGGGTATTTATTGACTAGTGTATCCTTTTGTAATAAAATGGAATTATTGAAACACAAAAGGAGATTGACTATGGAAAAGAAATTAGTTGTTGCAAATATCGGTATGATGTTCGGTATGGCTCACGTTGAAGGTGCTATGGGATACGGTGCAGAGATTGCCGCTATTTGCGATTGTAATGAAGAAACTCTGCGTGCCGCAGGTGAAAAATACGGCATACCCGAAGAAAAATGGGTTACCGATTATATGGATATAGTAAACAATAAGGATATTAACGTTGTTTCCGTTGCTATTCCTGATCAGGATCACAAAAAAGTGGCTTGCGATTTACTCCGTGCAGGCAAACATGTTCTTTGCGAAAAACCACTTGCGCTCACTCGTGAAGATATTGAAGAGATAGTAAAGGTTGCCGACGAGTCAGGTTGCAAGTTTATGGTTGGTCAGATTTGCCGCTTCACACCTGCTTTTGAAAAAGCGAAGGAGCTTATTGAGTCCGGTACAATAGGCGAGGTTTATTTTGCAGAGTCGGAGTACGCACACGACTATATGGCGTTCCTTAAAGGCTGGCGTGCCGACCCTGCCCGTCACGGCGTTGTTGGCGGCGGATGCCACGCAGTTGACCTTCTTCGTTGGCTTGTGGGTGACCCGGAAGAGGTTTTTGCATACGGTACACACAAGCTTTTACCTCAGGTTGATTATGATGATGCAACAATTGCAATTATGAAATTCCGCGAGAATGTTGCAGGTAAGGTTTTCGTTTCAACAGGATGCAAGCGCGATTATACAATGCGTACCGTAATCTACGGAACAAAGGGTACAATTATTTGCGATAACACATCACCCACAATGACTCTTTTTGTTGTTGGTGAAGATGGTCTTGCGCATGACCCGCAGATAATTGATATTGAAGTCAACAACCACAATGCAGTTAAGGAGTTTTCGGTTTTTGCCGATGCAATTGTAAACGATAAACCCGTTGCAACAGATGCACGCGAAGGTGCAAAAACAGTCGAAGTCTGTCTTGCAATTGTTGAATCTGCAAAAACAGGCAAAATTGTTAAGCCAAACTACAATTTCTGAAATAATATATAGCCAAAAGGGGGATGTAAAAAACGAAGTTTTACATTCCCTTTTTATTTGCAAATATATGGTGTCTTAAGTTGTAAAACTGAAATTCTTATGCTACAATTGACTGTAATATAACGGAAAATTTATCTGAAGGTGAAAATATGGAAAATTATGATTCTTTAGAAATTCTTTTTATTCGTCACGCCCAGACCGATTATACAGATATCGGTGACCGTGACCCCAGTGACGGTGAGCTGACAGAGGTCGGGGAAAAACAGTGCAATCTTTTGGGAGAAAAGCTGAAAGACGTGAAAATAGACGGTTATATTTCCAGTTCATTATTGCGCGCATTCAAGACGGCGGTTGGTGTCTGCAAGGCGAAGGCTGATGAACCCGTTATAGAAATTTGCCCCGAGATAATCGAGTGCGGTTGCACTCCCGGATACTATGGTTGCAGTGAAGAATACCTGAATAAGTATTATAAAAACACAAAGATGTGCAAAAATCTTTTCGGGAATAAAAAATATGAGTTCGGCTGTGAAAGCGTAGAAGACAACAACCGAAGGGCACAAAAACTTATAGATTATATAAGGGACAACTATACTTTCGGTCAACGTGTGGCTGTTTTCAGTCACCATGGAATGCTTGAATATCTGATTCCTACGGCCTTGGGAATTAAAACAAGGGATTTCTTTTTCGCGTTGGATAATATTTCCGTAACACAGGTTGATATTTGTAAGGACGGCAACAGAGTATTGAGATGTGTGAATAAATGAAAACGAGCAAAAAAGTTATTATAATTATAACGGGTATTGCCATACTCGTTGCAGGTATACTGTGCAAGCAGAAATTCTTTCTTATGATACCCCTGTTTATATCACTTTTTGTTATGGGTTTTCAGTCCGAGGCTAACCGTATCGGAGCTCTGGCAGGGGCAATAAACTCTCTCATATACACAGCCGCATATATTTATATGGGTATATACGGCTCGGCGGCATCGTCGGTGCTTTTCAGTTTTCCGATACAATTAATGACCTTCTTCAGATGGCGCAAAAACGCTTATAAAAAGACGGTTGTGTTTAAAAGAATGTCCAACAAAGCACGGGTACTTTTCTTTTCAGGTCTTGCCGTAGCGTGGGCAGTGTTGGCGGTAGTGTTTTATTGGTTAAAATACGAATACGCCCTGTTTGACAGCTGTACGTTCATATTGGGTTTCGTTGTTCCCGTTCTCACGATGCTCGCATACATTGAGTACACTTATCTGTGGATAGTGCAGGCTATTGTTTCGCTTTTCCTGAATGTTCAGATGGTTATTAATGATTACAGTCAGACGACTTATCTCATATATGGCGTATATACGGTTTACTGCATTATCTGTGCGTTTATTACCGTGCGAAAATTTTACAAAGAGCAACAAGAAAAGATTAAAGCCCATTGAATTCTGAAAACTATGAAGAACCTCCGACAACAGAAACAGCGCAAGGATTCTTCCCGTCAAACTTAAGCACTACTGCCGTAGAAAGTTAAGATATTACGAACTGTAAACAGAAAAAACCAAAACCCGTCCGAAAAGGACGGGTTTTGAATTTATTTATGATTCTCGATATAATATTTATAGA
>JAFTYU010000028.1 GCA_017461235.1 Clostridia bacterium
ATAAGTAAATGGTTAATTAATCAGTTGAAGAATTTGTATCAAAAATATTAAAAAATCCAAAGTTTGAGGAAGAAATAAAATAAAAGATAAATACAAGTATTTATAATTCTTAAATATAAACTGATATAGATAGTCTCAACAAAAAACTCCGTCAGCTTAATATGGCAAAAGAAAAGCTCGGTAAAACTATAGATAGCCTTGATGTGTTTGATGAGTTCTATAATAAGAAATACGATGATATGCAATTAAGGCTTAACGGATTGTACCGTGATATAGCCGAGGCGGAAAAAGAGTTATCTGCTGTCTATGAACGGCTTGAAAATATTCACAAAGATAAAATTTCTCAGGAAAAGGTATATCAATTTCTGTTATTCTTTGATATAATATACCCAAAGTTCACCGATGCTGAAAAGAAAGAGTTTCTCGGCAGCATTATTGAACGCATTGAAATTAATCCGGAGCCGACTGAAAACGGGCAGATTCTGAAAAAGATTAAGTTCCGCATTCCCATCTCCTATGATGGGAATGACGGTAATAATGAGTTTTCAGTTCCGAATGAAAAAATGACAGTCGAGAGCGTTGCGTTGTTAATAAAATGATTTGCCTTCGGCATGATTTGAGTTTTCAACTCATGAATTGCAGATAAATCTGCATAATTTGCGTAAACGCATTGAAAGGAGAAATATTATGACCCCCGGACTCACACGCCGTGAAAGAGAAGTAACGGATATCAATGAAATCTTAAAAATACTTAACAAAACAAAAATTGTTCATATTGCACTTGTTGATGGCGATGAACCTTACGTTGTGCCTATGAATTACGGCTATACATACGATAACGGTAAACTCACCCTGTATCTTCACGGTGCGACAGAAGGGAAAAAGCTTGACCTAATGAGAAAAAATCCGAAAGTTTTCTTCTCTATGGAATGTGATGTTGAACCCTTCAGCGGTCAGGTTGCCTGTCAGTACGGCACATCATATTCCTCGGTAATGGGCAAGGGCATTGCCGAAATATTAGAAAAACCCGAAGATAAAATGAAAGGTCTCAGCCTTTTTATGAAATCACAGACAGGAATTGATTTTCAGTTTAACGAAAGATTGGTCAGTGCTGTCAGCGTAATTAAAATTGATGTTATTCAATTCACGGCAAAGCACAGACCTAAACCCATAAATGCATAACATAATAAAATCGGACTGTAAAAAACTTTCGTTTTTTACAGTCCGTTAATTTTTATTTACCTATTGTTTTTGCAGTTACGATTGATTCTTCAGAAGCTACGTAAGAAATGTTTACGGTGTCACCTACGTTGAGTATAACAACCGCATCGTCTTCTGCTGTTGATATTGAATAATATACAGGTTTGTTGTCAACTGCAATGTAGTAAATACTGTTACCGTTAACCACCGCTGTACGGATATCCGTAATAACACCTGTTATTTTTTGAAGTTTATTTTCACCCTTATCTGTGCTGTCGTCTCCGCCGGAAGACTCACCGCCGCCGATTGCATCAGGAAGAATAACATCATATTCTATGTTGAGTTCTTTCTTTGTACTTGCTTTTACCTTTGAAACGTATGCTTTAAGGCAAGCCTCAAGATCGGGGTTAGCATCATCTTCGCTTCTTACCGCATCCTGAACACGCTCAACACTTACCATTGCGTAGCTCTTAACAACGTTGTTATCCTTAAGAGCCATAAAGTATGTTGCCTCACCGTCAATATTGAGAAGAAGCGGGAATGTTGCAGTCCAACCCTTATCGGATACGATACCCTGTGCCGATGTCTGTGCACCGCTTTCAGTAGTACCTGAAATTTCCTGGAATACAGCTTCTTTTGTACGTTGGTTGATAATAGCAAAACCTACGATTGAGTCGTCGTTTGTAACGGATGTAACACCTGTATAGAGCCAAACGTCATCACCGCTTGCAATATAACTTGAACCAACAGTTGTCGTCATAACGCCTGTCTGACCAATGTAACCGTTAATGAAACCGCCGTTATATTTACCGTAATAATTATACTGTTCTATAAGAAGGTCATCAGAGTAAATCTGGTCAATCCAGCTGTATTCTTCGTTAGATTTAAGGTCTTCAACATCCTTAAAATCAACAATATCATTTTTATCACAAGCGTTTACAAGCACAACGCCTTTAACATCAGTACCGCCTACAAGACCGATGGTTTTGTCGTAGTATTCACATACCCAGTAGGGTTCACCCTTTTCATTGATTTCCAACGAAGGTGTACCGAACATATATGTGGGGAATTTGAATCTAAGCACACGGTCAAGACGCTCGTTAAGATATTCACCTGTGGAAACCTGGATATTCTCAAGACCGTGGTCTGCAAGAATGAAAGCTTCTGTTTCCTGAGTGTACATATTAACTGCAATATATGCAGGGAAGCCTTCTTTAGTGTTCTTAATCCACTTGAATACATCACCGTATTTCAAAGGGAAAATCCTGTAAGGATTACCTTCAAAGTTAACCTGTGTAGAATATTTTTCATCAATAACAAACTGTGAAACCCAATCAGAAAGGTCACCGAGAGTTTTGTTTGCAAGGTTGAGAGCAACATCCTGGTCTATCATAGGAACGGTGCTGAAATCTTCAAGGCTTGTGATTGTTGTAACACTGTCACCTGCACCGAACTCTTCTTCGGTAACATCAATAATCTCACTGTATCTCTGCGCTCTGAAAAGAGGTGCGGAAACAAGATAACCGATACCTAAAACAAGCGCAAACACAAGACCGATTGCCAAAGGAATTATTGACTGTCTTTTTACATACGGGATATACTCGGGCTTTGCAAATGCCTTTGATGTAATAAATGTCATAACTATATAAATAGCAATTAAAATAGCTATGAAATAATAAAGCTCAATAGCCTTAAAATTGATTGCAGGAAGCATAAAGTAGTATGCTATACCGCCACCGATAATTGTTGTAAGAATACAGATAATGATCTTAAGCACCTTTTTCTCGGGTGGGATAACAACCTCTTTAGGTTTACCCTTACCGGAAAAATCCACTTTAATAGGGTCCATTATGTCAACTCCTTAAATAATATAAAAATAATTATACCTTATACAACCTTTAAATACAAGCATAATTTTATTAACAAATTATTTGTTTTCGTTGAGCTTCCATTCACACACATCAGCGTAAATATTCACTCCGTTTTTTACCCCGGTAATATTGGGATTAACCGACACTACCGCTTTTCTGTAATACAAAGGAATAAACGGAACCTCCGTTGAAAAAGCTTCTACAAAGGTCATAGTGGAATCGACGCCGCTTTTATATGCCTTGAATTCCTCATAAAACTCACCGGAAATACCGTAATTCAAGACACCTTTTTCAGTAAAAAATTCCGTAAGGTCACAGTTTGATGTAAGTTGTGTTTCACCTATATACAAACCGAAGTGCCCTTCCTTCAATGCATTTATAAAATCTTCCGACGTCTTTTTTTCAGTTATTGTAACACCGAAGCCCAACTCTTCCAAAGATTTTTTTACTGCCTGAGCAACACTGACCTTGTAAGGATTTTCGCTGCACACAAGTATATTGAGCTTGAGAAGATTAGCGCCGTTTGTTCTTATTCCGTCAGAATTAACCTTTTCATAACCATTGCGCTCCAATATGGCGATTGCTCTTTCAGTTTCCCCCGATAAACTCGCAAGGTTTTCTGTATTAATCTGATAATAGTTATTTTTAAATGGTGTCACAGTGGCAGTACCCTGTCCCAAAAACGATGTGGCGGTAACCGAAGAACGGCTGATACCGATATTAATTGCCTGGCGCACCCAATCAAGTGAAGTTATAGAGCCTGACCAGACAGAGTTCACACCGATATAAACAAGGTTGTTTGTATTCTGTGAAACAGTCAATGAAGATAAATTGGTATATGCGCCGTCACTCAAATCCTGCTTATATACACTGATTTCATTTGCTTTAAAGGGATACACGGGACCTGAAATTCCCGACATATCAAAAAGCGCAATTTGCTTATGCCACGTTTTTTTATACTCACGGTGATGTGTATTCACCTGAAGATACGCAGTTTCATCAAGATATTCCACACGATATTTGCCGCTGCCTAAAGTATTCTTTCCCGAGATGAGAACAACAGGGAAATCAAGCGTATTCAATACCATTCCGTCAGGATTTGAAAGAGTAAAAACGATTGTTTTATCATCCTTGACTGAAACCGAAGCAATATTTTTAAGACTACTTTTATAAAAGGCATTATTAAGCGCTTTTGAGAAAGATGCTTTAACGTGTTCGGACGTCAACTTTGTTCCGTTGCTGAATTTAACGTCCGTTCTTAAATTGACCGTAACTTTCTTACCGTCAATTTCTGCGTTTTTTGCAATTTGCGGGACTCCCTTACCATCATCAGAAGGAATGAAAAGGCTTTCATAAACAACGGGTATCAGATCCTTGTTAAGTGAGCCTTTAACGCTATATGCCGCCAAGGAATCCGAGCTTGTATAAGGAAGAGATATATCCGCATCAATTATCTTCGTAGGTAAAACATAGCTTTCGCTCTCTGTTGTTTCATCGTTATTCTTACCTTGACATGACCCGAATAAAACAAGTGTAGAAATCACAAGCAGAATTGCGATTATCCTTTTTGTCACTTCACTCTCACCCTTTCCATTGCAAGTGCCTTTCCGCTTTTTTCATCAATATCTATTATGCAACCTTCCATAGAATATTCACCTGTTGCATTTTCAAATCTTACAGGCAAATTGGTTTTGAATTTGCGTATTGTAAGTTGTGGCTCAATACCCAAAACAGATTGCACGGGACCTGTCATACCTGCATCTGTAATATAAGCCGTACCTTGCGGCAAAATCTGCTCATCTGAAGTCTGCACGTGGGTATGAGTACCTAAAACCGCAGTAACTTTGCCGTCAAGATAAAAGCCCATTGCACGTTTTTCGGCGGTAGCCTCTGCATGAAAATCAACAATAACGGTTTTGCAACCGTCAATTTGCTTTAAGGCTTTATCCATTTCGCTGAAAGGATTGCCCAATGGCTCCGAGTACGCCGTACCCTGCATATTGATTACTGCAATTCTGTATCTGCCCTTATCTATTATGCCCACACCTTTGCCCGGAGCACCGTCGGGATAATTAAATGGTCGCAGTACGTCTACGTCCCTGTCAAGATATTCGGAAATTTCAGGACGCTTGAAGGTGTGATTACCTAAAGTTATCATATCCACGCCACTGTTAAATATCATTTCGCAGGATTTTGGTGTAACACCATTACCCTTTGCAGAATTTTCACCGTTGGCAATACACACGTCAATGTTATTCTTTCTTTTAAAATCAGGCAGTTTTTTTAAAATAAAATCACAACCGCCTTCGCCTACTATATCACCTAAAAACAGTAAACGCATTTTTATTTACCATCATTTCTATTTGAGCCTTCCGCTCAATAAATTAATTCAGCGAAACCCACCGTAGCGGGAGGGTTTCGCCGTACATGTAAATTATTTTGCAAAATCAATTGCGCGACTTTCCCTGATAACGTTAACCTTTATCTGACCGGGATATTCAAGCTCGCCTTCAATTTTCTGAACTATATCACGTGCAAGCAATACCATCTGATCATCGGAAACTGCTTCGGGCTTAACCATAATACGCACTTCACGACCTGCCTGAATAGCAAAAGCATTGTCAACACCTGGGAATGAAGTTGTAATTTCTTCAAGCTTTTGCAAACGTTGAATGTAGGATTCAATATTTTCACGTCTTGCACCGGGTCTTGCGGCAGAGATAGCGTCAGCTGCCTGAACAAGACAGGCAATAACCGTCTTGGCTTCAACATCGCCGTGGTGAGCCTGAATTGCGTGAATAACCTGCTCATTTTCTTTATTCTTACGGGCAACTTCCACACCAAGCTCGATATGTGTACCTTCTTTTTCGTGGTCAAGAGCTTTACCGATATCGTGAAGAAGACCTGCACGTTTTGCGAGCTTCACGTCAGCTCCTAATTCTGCAGCCATAAGACCTGCAAGATATGAAACCTCAAGTGAATGGTTAAGTACATTCTGACCGTAACTTGTACGGTATTTAAGCTTACCGAGAAGCTTGACAATTTCACCATGAAGACCGTTTACGCCGGCATCAATAATAGCCTTTTCACCTGTCTGTCTTATGGTGTTTTCAACCTCACGTTTTGATTTTTCGTACATTTCCTCAATACGTGCAGGATGAATTCTGCCGTCGGAAACAAGCTTTTCAAGAGTAAGTCTTGCAATTTCACGACGTACAGGCTCAAAACAGGAAACCGTAATTGCTTCGGGTGTATCATCAATAATAAGATCAACACCCGTAATAGTTTCGATAGTACGTATGTTTCTGCCTTCACGGCCGATTATTCTACCCTTCATTTCGTCGTTGGGGATAGTAACAACCGAAACTGTGGCTTCTGCCGCGTGGTCGGCAGCGCAACGCTGGATAGCACCCGAGATAACTTCCCCTGCTAATTTATCCATATCATCCTTGAGTTGTTGCTCATAATCAAAGATTTTAGTTGCTTTTTCGTGAACGAGCTGCTCTTCAAGAGTTTTGAGAATAATATCTCTTGCCTGTTCTTTGGAGTAACCTGAAATTCTTTCAAGAATTTCCAACTGACTTCTTTTAAGGGATTCAACCTCTTGTTCCTTAGCCTCAACATCTTTAAGTTTCTGTGAAACGATTTCTTCTTTCTTTTCCTGTGCTTCAACCTTTTTGTCAAGACTTTCTTCTTTCTGGATAATTCTTCTTTCCTGTCTTTGAACTTCCGCACGTCTTTCACGAAGGTCGTGCTCAGTTTCAGACCTGAGTTTATGAATTTCATCTTTTGCTTCAAGGATTGCTTCCTTTTTCTTTTGCTCGGCTTCAGTCATAGCATTATTAACAATACGTGCAGCTTCCTGAGTAGCAGAGCCGATAGCTGCTTCAGCAACCTTTTTGCGATGTGCACCGCCGGCAACAAAACCGCCGACACCACCGACAACAAGTGTAACCACAGCTATAATAACAGCAGCAATGATAGGTATAGTCATTACCGAAAAACTCCTTTCTTTCTGATAGTTTAAAGTTAATTTAAAAAATAAAAAAATGACGGAAGTCAGACACTCTCCGTCACCGATGGCAAAAGTCAAAATAAAAAACTTTTGCATATAATAAAAGTTTTGTCGCAGACGTTCACACGTGTGCGGTCCATATCTATATAAAATAACGCTATTTTTTAAAAATTAATTTAAAAACACACTAAAAAAATCTATAAATAACTAAAAATATATAAATAACAAAACCATTATCATACAATACGGATAGTGCATTATTACCACAAATAATACATCATCTCGTATATTATAATAAATATTGCCCTGTTAGTCAAGCAAAATGCTTGCCAAATTTAAAATTTTTAGTAATAGTTTTAATTTTTCCGAATTCATTTAATTTCTTCAAAAACCGTGGAACATTCATAAAGAATTTTTTCAGCTTTTTTATTAAAATTTTCATTTTCCTTCAGGCTGCGCACGCTCTTATTTTTCCATAAATACAAAATCTCAGGAAAGTGAAGAAGTGTTTCGACTGTTGCTTCCTTCCCGTATTTTTCATTTAATATTTTTATTATTTCACAAGGGTCCGTATCTTCATTGGAAAAAAGCTGTCCCTTTTCAACACAAAAAACACAAAGTTTTTTTGAAACTTCCTTGTCATCAGAGCACGACAAAACTGCATCCACCCTGTTTTCAACCTCGCTTAAGGGAAGTAAAAATGCGCTTGCCATCAGAGACCCCATCTCTTGTTGTGTAAAACCGCGTTTCACAAATGAACCGATGTACCCTGCAACAATAAGTCCTACTTCGTCATTCTGCTCGGTTATATCTGTTTGACTGTCCTTAATCCATTCAGGAACTTTTTCATAACTCATTTCATCACCGTACAAAATAAAATCTTTTCAAGGTATGTTTTATCATATTTTTATAATTAACTCAATATAAATTGTTAAAAAACAATCACACTTCGTCTAAAAAATAACTTTTGTTGACTTTTTACAATGCGGGTAATATAATCAAATTGCAACCCATAAGTGGTGGAGTCTGGCATAATTTGCGATAGCAGATTATTTATTGAGGTTGCAAGTTTCTTGATATAATTTTTATTATTTCATTTTACTTTATAATTCCGCTGCTTTGAGTGGCGGTTTTTTTATTCAGGCAAATTTTTCCACCGGAATCGGAGATTTACTTAATGGCCCCAATTACAATTGTTGCATTAATTATTTTTGCAATAACCTACGTACTGATGCTGATTTTCCAAAAAATACGACCCCATATCGTGGCTGTTTCAGCATTGATTTTTGTCGCTTTAGGTGTTATCGCCTCTTTAAAAGCGGATTTATTCGGCGTTGGCTTTTTTAATACCGCAGATGGCGTTTATACATACGGCATCAAAGAAGCGTTGTCAAATATTGACTGGAACGTAATTATGATGATAGCCGGCACAATGGGTACTGTTTATCTTTTCATCGAATCAAAAATGCCTCAGCTACTGTCCGACGTGCTTGTTTCAAAAATGCCCAATGTAAAATGGCTGGTAGTTGTTATTTCGCTTTTTGCCGGTATCGTTTCCGCTTTTGTTGACAATGTGGCAACTGTTCTTATGATTGCTCCCGTTGCCCTTGCCTTCTGTAAAAAGTTAAACATATCCCCCGTACCGTCCATTATTTGTATAGCAGTTTCATCAAATCTTCAGGGTGCTGCAACACTTGTTGGCGACACCACATCCATACTTCTTGCCAAAGAAGCCGGTCTTGATTTCTCATCCTTCTTTGTTGATAAAGCCTCCGACGGTGCTTTAAAGCCCGGTATGTTCTGGGTAGTTCAGGCGGGTGCACTTGCATCCGCGGTCATAATTTTATTTATGTTCCGAAAAGACAAAGCAAAAATCTCCTACAAGGTTGAAACCAAGGTTGAGGATTACGTACCCACAATACTTCTTGTAGGCACAGTTGTTGCACTTATTGCAGTTTCTTTCATTCCTTACAAAGACAGTGCCGCAGATGGTCAGTTCTACAAACCCGATATCACAAACGGTCTTATTTGTATTGCCTTCTTCCTTATAGGAATTATCCGTGAACTTCTTTTCAAAAAGAATAAAGAAATCGTCAAAAACGCATTTAAAGAAATTGACTATTACACTATCGCACTTTTAACATGTCTGTTTATAGTTATCGGTGGTATTGAATCCGCAGGCGTTGTTGATGTTATCGGCAACGTTATAGCAAAACTCGGCGCAGGCTCACCCTTCCTTGTTTTCACAATTATTGTATGGGCTTCCGTTATACTTTCCGCATTCATCGACAACATTCCCTACACCGCAACGATGCTTTCTATCATCCCCGTTATTGCCGCAGGATTCCCCGATATGGATCCCAAGCTCCTGTATTACGGTCTTCTTTGCGGTGCAACGTTGGGTGGCAACCTTACGCCCATCGGTGCCAGCGCAAATATTACCGGTATAGGTATCCTTCGTAAAGAGGGTTATGAAGTCAAGAGCACAACGTTTATGAAATACGGCATTCCCTTCACACTTGCCGCCGTTATAACCGGCTATATTTTACTCTGGTTAATCTGGAAATGATAAAAAAGTTCCTGACACAATATATGTCAGGAACTTTTTATTCGCCAAAGGATATAAACATTTCTTCAGTTTCAAGTTGCTTTTGTTTCAAAAACTCAATAACTTCATCTCTTGAGCCAAATTTTTCCGCATCAACTGTTAATATAAAGGCGGAAGGTGCGGAGATAGAATGAATTACATAGTGGATTTTGATGTTTTTAAGGAACTCGAATTATACAAGAAAATGTATAGTACATTATTTAATGGAACACATTGTAACCGAAAATACAACCATTAATGGTTATATAACTAAAACTTATTTCAGGCATAATATTGTAATAGGAGATGATATTATGTTTAAAATCGAAAATGAGTTTAAATCGGCGAATATTTCCCGTACTGTCAGATTTACCGAACCATTGTTTGAAAAACTTAACAAAACTGCCGCAGAAAATAATATTTCCTTCAATTTACTTGTTCTTCAATGCTGCAAATATGCTTTAGAGAACCAAGAAAAAGAAGAAAAATAAAGAAATCTCTGTTATGATTTCATAACAGAGAATTTTTTATAATCAAATCAACACATTCTTCAGGAGTAATACCGTCACACTCCACAGTAATATCCGCATTTTTTTCATAAAGGGGTGCTCTCTCTTTGTACAGTTCATCGAGAGTCATACCATCTTTCATAGCTATACCGCGAGTGTGTATGTTGTTAACTCGCCTGTTTAATTCATCGGGCGTCACCTTGAGATAAACAACCTTAGCTGTTTCCTTAAGTTTTTTCATCGCCCTTTCACCATAAACCGCGCTACCGCCCGTAGCAATGACGGAGTTTTTAAAATCGCTTTTAAAAATTACATTCTCTTCAAGCTTAATAAAACTTTCAATTCCACGTTTTTTTATGGTATCGCAAAGACTCTCGCCCGTAGAACCCTGAATAAGTAAATCTGTATCGCAAAAATTCATAAGCATTGATTTTGCGAGCAAAACCCCGACGGTACTTTTGCCTGCACCGGGCATACCTATAAGGACAATATTTTTCAAAGCCGGTCACCTCTGATTTCACTCACCGCTGTATGTGGGAGCATTTTTGGGTGATGTGCCTTTAATAACATTATGATAATACGAATATGTCATAGGCGTATCTTTTATTAAATTGCCCGCATCGGTAACTTCACCTAAAAATACGGTGTGAGTTTCTGTTTCCATGGTGTTTATGACCTTGCAGGTTATATATGCCATGGCCTGGGGTAAAACGGGAAGATATCCTTTTACAAGGGGTTCAATTCCTTCGAATTTGTCAACATCTTTTCCGCTTCTGAAGCCAAAGGAGCCTATAACCATGGGGTCAACATTTTCACCGAGAATATTAACAGCAAAAACGCCCGTATCCTTAATACATTTATTTGTATAGTTATCGTGGTTTATAGACACCGCAACAGTAGCAGGACTTGATGTTATCTGCATAGCCGAGTTTGCAGTACAACCTGTGGGCTTACCATTCACCCAAGTGGTAACAACATAAACACCGTATGATAAATTAAATAATGCCGTTTTATCCATATATATTCTCCTAATATTTCAGGACCAACGATTTTTTCGTTGGCCCTGTTTTTTAAACTTCCGTAAAAGCATCCTTGCCCAAACCGCAAATGGGACAAACCCAATCTTCAGGAATATCTTCCCACTTTGTGTTTGGTGCAACACCGCTATCGGGATCACCCCTGGCAGGGTCGTAAACATATCCGCAAGGACATTCGTATCTCATAATAACATCTCCTATATAATTATTGCATTATATAGTGTTATCCATTTTTTTGAAATTATTAACCAAAATATCTCTTAAGAAGACCTTCGAAAGCTTTACCGTGTCTTGCTTCATCACGAGCCATTTCGTGAACGGTATCGTGAATAGCATCAAGGTTCTGCTCTTTAGCCATTTTAGCAAGCTCAAATTTGCCGAGTGTTGCGCCGTTTTCAGCTTCAACTCTCATTTCAAGGTTTTTCTTTGTAGAATCAGTTACGAGTTCACCAAGAAGCTCTGCAAATTTTGCTGCGTGCTCTGCTTCTTCGTAAGCTGCTTTTTCCCAGTAAAGACCGATTTCGGGATAACCTTCTCTGTGAGCAACTCTTGCCATAGCAAGGTACATACCAACTTCTGTGCATTCGCCCTGGAAGTTTGCACGAAGGCCTTCGATGATTTCTTCGCTGACGCCTTTAGCTACGCCGAGAACATGCTCTGCAGCCCAAGTCATTTCTTCATCTTTAACTTCTACAAATTTTTCAGCGGGAGCTTTGCAAAGGGGGCAAGCCTCGGGGGGATTTTCGCCTTCAACAATCTGACCGCATACTAAACATTTCCATTTTTTCATAACATAAAACTCCTTCAAAAAAATTTTATTTAATTACATTCTATATTATCGCGGCAATTTTTGCAAACGCCGTAATAAACTGTTTTTTGAGATTCAACCTGCAAACCCATTTCAGCAAGCCTTGCCGGTACGGGAGACTGACACCAGACATCTGTAATATTATTACACATTTTACAAAGAAAGTGAATATGTTCATTTAAATTTCCTTCATAATGAACCTTGGTGTCGCTGCTTTCGACAACGGTTATAAAGCCCTCGTCTTTAAGTTGACCTAAATTTCTGTAAACGGTGCCCAGACTGATATTCGGAATCTGTGAGCGAACCCTTTCAAAAATCACATCCGCCGTGGGATGGTCACAGGAAGCGCGTAACACTTCAAGAACTGCATCACGTTGCCTTGAACTTCTCATCTGATCACCTCACCGATTTATTAAGTAGTAATGATTACTATTACTGTAATCAATATAACAGATGATAAACTCTTTGTCAACACTTTTTTATGTATTTTTCAAAATTTTTTCTAATGCAATATATTCCTGAATTTCGTCAGATAATTCTCTGTAATATTTTTCGGTTTCGCTATTCAGAAGAAGATATTTACCAGCTCTTTTAACGGCTTTTGAAAAACATCTTGTTATCTCATATTCTCCGTCAACAAGCGGACAGTCTGCCCTTCTGTCAAAAACTGCTTCAATATATTCATTACCTTCATCTTTATTTATTAACGGAAATAATGGGTATATTCTGCAGGCAAGCGGTCTTTTATTTCTGTCACAAGTACCGTCACATACCGCCACGCTATCCCCTTTTTCATTTTTCATTATTGTAATACGGGGGTCAATAAGTTTTTCTTCGCCCGGAAAAAGCAACATCCCTGTTTTACCGTCACCCTTACAGCATTTTCCCTTACATATTTTGCCGCAATCAATCTGAAGGGGCGTAACTTTTCGTAACACGGAATAACAGGATTCAATAACATTTTCTTTTTTCATAAAAATTTTCCTTTGTGATTAAAATATAAATATCAGGTTAAACTATTTATACAGATGGTCAAACCATCGAAAAAGGAGGTACTGAAATGAACGATAACAAAAACAACAGTATCGGCTGTACAGTTGATACCTGTAAATTTCACTGCAAGGATGCAAACTATTGCACATTAAACGCTATTGAAGTGGGTGCCTGCAACTGCGACCCCAAATCGGTTGACTCAACATGCTGTCAGTCATTTAAGGCTAAAGCATATTAAAGCCGAACCCGTCCGAGCTCATCGGACGGGTTTATTTTTTAGGACAATCTGTAATAACGTTCACCGCATTTTTTGTATTAACCCATCTGTAATTTGCAGGTTTGCCTTTATAAACATTATCACGCATAATAACATCAGCAGAATCATTAATATTGACTGCGTATATATTGTTTATAATGAAAAGGTTGTTTTCAATAAGAATATTTTTATGAACAGGCCCTGCATACTTTTTATTTTCAGGTTTAATAAGAATTGCATTTTCTTCGCAATTCATAAAAGCATTGCCGCTGATAATCACATCGCGAACACAACCGCTCTCATACCAGCTTGAAGCATCGTCTGAAATAAGTATGCCGCTGGCACCCGTATTTAAAAATCTGTTATTTTCAATTCTTACCTTGCCCCTGGTTGTTACGAGAACGCCCCTTGTAACAACACGATTAATGGTGTTACCCGAAAACTCAAAATCAGGACAAGCAGAAATATTTTCCACGACTCCGCCAACACCTAAAGGCGACTCATACGTAGACAGAACCAAATCATAATAATACTCATCACGCAATGTAGCGTGAAGCACCTTTGACCTGCCCACCTCCAACAAGGTTTTAGGGTCAACGAAAGCAAGGGTATCACCTTCGCGGATACATTCAAAGCCATAGCTCTGGGGATGACAGAATCTTACGGTAATTTTATCCTTATCATTTTTGACTATTTTAAAATGGAACCCGTGAACGTTGCAAGCATCGTCACCTGCCGCATCAAAATTGGAGTCAAGCACTTTTATTCTTCCGCGACACATACTGAACTGCATAAAATCCGCAACTGATGCAAAATCCACTTCCGCATCGGGATTGGGTGAAAAATCAACGTTTTTCAGCATAATATTCTCGCTGTTCTGTGCCACAAAGGCAAGAGAATTATTAAAATGCTGTTTTACATTTTCGAGCTCAATATTTTTGGAGTTTTCAACAAGTATTCCCACTTCTTTACGAACACAAGGGAACATATAAAAAACCTGACCGGGTTCGTAATCCTTCGGGATGATGAACCTTGCGGTAAAAACACGGTCGGCAATCTGTTTTATAACAGTTGCACCGGATAAAGGATGGCTGCCGTTTCGTTTGAGATGGTATAAGTTAGACGGTCTCGCCGTCGCCATCCACCAACCGCGATTTTTGTATTGTGTAAAGCCTAATTTATAATCTGTTCCGTACCAGAAAAACTCTCCGTTTTCTTCGCCGTATTTACTTGATTCATCAATTTTAAAAGTTATATAAAACGGAGACGCTTTAATAACAGTAATTTTATGAACGTTGGGGTTAGCCGTTTCAAGATTAAGATTTTTGAGCTTGATTTTTTCGCAGTTTTTAATAAGGATACTTGTCATAACTCCATCCATTATAAAATTGGAGTCGCAACAGTCGATTTCCATATCCTTAACATTCTCAATAACCACGGCAGTTCTGTGAATATTTGCTTCTTCATTTTCACCGTATTCCGATGCGGCAATGGTATTTGAAATATACATTTTGCGCACATCGGCATTTTTACTGCAAAAAACGTAATTACCTTTAACAAGGGTCAATGTTTTATGCACGGCAGTCTGTGAGGTGGTATTAAAAAGATTTCTGAACCCGACGGTTGCTTCGATATTCGGTTTAAGACTAAATGATTCGGGATAAATAACCATTTTCACACCACCTATAGACGAGAGGAGCGAACCCCGCCACGCCTAAAATTTAAATCTTTCGGCACATCAAGGCGTTTTTCATCTTGATATACCTATACTATAATAATATTATTTTACAATACGCTATGCAAAAATGCAACACAACTTATGTTAAATTTTAAAACAAAAGAAAAGGCCACCGCATTTTGCGATGGTCTTTTTCTTGATGTAGAAAGTTCTTTACTTCCTGCGTATCGTATTGGCATCCTTATAATAACCCGAGTTTGTTGTGTTCATGTTGCAGAAATGTGAACAAATTGTGAACATTTTAAAAGTTCAGACATAATTTTGCAAACAAAACACAAGCATTCGTCAACATTAACAACCAATTGTGTTGAGTTTTGTGCAATTTTCTTTTTTATTTAAAAACAGAAAAAACTTGAAAACTTTTCTTGAAACACAACGGATATTATGTTAATCTATACTTATTACAGCAGTGGTTTACCGACTGCATAAACGGAGGTATATTATGTCAAACATTCTTGATGCTTTCAAAGAAAAACAAAACGAAGAAAGAGTTTACACCGGCAAAAAAATCAAAGTCGGTATTATTGGTTGCGGATGGATTGCAGAAGCCCATCTTCAAAGCTACCTTAAATGTGATGATGTTGAGGTTGTTGCTTTCGCGGACCTCGTGCCCGGCAAGGCAGAAGCTTTCGCTAAAGCAAACGGTATAGACGTTGCAAACGCTAACTTCTATCTCAGCGACAAGGAGCTTATCGATAACGAAAAAGATCTTGACGCAGTTTCTATTTGTACATACAACCGTCAGCACGCACCCTGCGCTATTTACGCGCTTGACCACGGTGTTCACGTTCTTCTTGAAAAGCCTATGTGCGTAACTCTTGAAGAAGCTGTTGAAATCTGCAAGGCAGAAAAACGCAGCGGCAAAATCCTTTCAATCGGATTCCAGCCCCGTTTCGACGAGAATATGAAAATGGTTAAAAAGATTTGCGAAAGCGGCGTTCTCGGCAGGATTTATTATATTCAGACCGGTGGCGGCAGAAGAATGGGTATCCCTACTCCCTTCGGCACCTCCTTTATTCAGGAAGATACAGCAGGTCTTGGCGCATTGGGCGATATCGGTTGTTATTCACTTGATATGGTTCTTAATGCAATCGGCTATCCCAAGCCCCTTACAGTTACAGGCTTCAAAGCAGGCTTATTCGGCAAAAAGCCCGAATATCTCCAGAAACCCGAATACACTGAAGTTTTCGGCGTTGATGACTTTGCGGCTGCATACGTTCGTCTTGAAGGCGATATTGTTCTTGACTTTCGTATTGCATGGGCAATGCATTGCGACACTCCCGGTGACACTATCATTATGGGTACAGAAGGCGGTTTGAGAATTCCTTCAACAGAATGCTGGAACGGTTCAATCGGCGGACCTATGACTATTTATCACAATATTGCAGGCGAATGTGTTGAAACAGTTATCCCCGAAATGAACAATGACGGCGACAACTTCGATAAGAAGATTCGCTCATTTATTGATGCAATCGAATTTAACCTTCCCTCACCCGTTCCTTCAAGCCAGATTATTTACAATCAGGCAATTATTGACGGTATTGCTCGTTCTTCCGAAGCAGGCAGAGAAATCGAAATCGAAATTCCCGAAATCTGAACAATATAAAAGTTTAACGCTCCCGAATAGCTTTCGGGAGCGTTTTTTATTAATAAAAGCTTGTTCTGTTTTCGGAAAGGGTGATGTTTGTTTCTCCGTAAATTGTATTTTGCAAGGTCTGTGCCGCCAGCGGATAGTCAACCTCCCAATACCACACGTCACCTGAATGGGCTTTTCGGGAATTTTCGTCAGGCATAACAATTTGCTGAACCGAGAACCTTGCCCAACCGCCGATAACTGCCTTTGTACCTAATGAAATAAGCTCTGCTTCATTATAGCTTGTTTCAAGGTATGGCATAAAGGTTTTAATATATTCGGGAACCTCGGATGCCTGTATTGTGGCAGCCTTCTGAAGAAGGGCAATAAGAACTTCGCGCTGATTCTGTGTACGCTGAACGTCACCGTCATTATAAATCTTACGGCTACGGCAGAAAGCAAGGGCTTGGTCGCCGTTAAGATTAACCGATGAACCTGCCTGCAAATCCCAGCCGTAGTTTTTATTAAAATGCTGAGCTTCATAATCGCTGAGCTCCACATTAACACCGCCGAGCTTATCAATAACCGCTTTAAAGAGAGCAAAGTTAATCATTGCATAACCGTCAATACGGATTTTAAAGTGACTTTCAAGTGTATTTATAAGATTTTCTATACCATAAAACGGGAAAGCAGAGTTAATCTTATTAAAACTGCCAATACCATCGGGAGATTCAAGGTAGGCGTAACTGTCACGCATAACAGAAGTTAAAGTTATTGTGCCCAGAGCCTTGTTGATTGAAACAATAATCATAGAGTCCGTAAGACCCGAAATTGTATTTTTATTACGGGTATCAACACCGATGCAAAGGACGTTAATAACATCTTCACTGTACATAACGTCACCGCCGTTGGTCGCCCAATCTTTAATAGCCGCCTTAAGCTCTGCAGAATCACCTTCAAAAATCTGTTCAAAATCAGGAGCATCCTGTAGTGAAACACCAACGGTTTCTTCGCCGTCAAAGTCATAGGTCATAGTATCTTCAACCTCGGGAGTTGCGTTTTTGATGCTGTGCCAATAAGCCACAAGACTGCCACAACCTATACAGAGAACCAGTATGAAACACAAAAGCACTATTAAAACTTTTTTGCCTTTTTTCTTTTTATTTTCTGACATAAACATCACCTTTAAAATTTATGAGTTGATTATAATACATTTTTTAATATATTACAATAGATTCAAGTTGGTTCTTCTTTATATTTTGTCGTTGAAAGCAACAACGCCGTAGGGTACGCATCTATGCGTACCGTTTGTACGGGGTGATTTTTAATTTTAAAATGATACCACCGTAGGGTACGCATCTATGCGTACCGCGTGATTCAAGTCGGTTCTTCTTCGGGACGGATGGATCCGTCCCCTACGGGTTGATTTTTTATTTTAAAATGACAACGCCGTAGGGTACGCATCTATGCGTACCGTTTGTACGGGGTGATTTTTAATATTAAATTGATACCACAGTAGGGTGCGCATCTATGCGTACCGTTTGATTCAGGTCGGTTCTTCTTCGGGACGGATAGATCCGTCCCCTACGATATGATTTTTAATATTAATTTGACAACGCCGTAGGGTACGCATCTATGCGTACCGTTTAATTCA
>JAFTYU010000029.1 GCA_017461235.1 Clostridia bacterium
AAGAATTTATATAAAGATTAATTTGCGGATTTGCGCGTTTGCTCATCTCGCAGTACTTTTGTACAGCTTCGCTTCGCAATTCACGCAACTCCATCAAATTTCTTTAAAGAATTTATATAAAGATTGCTTTGCTGATTTGCGCATTTGCTCATCTCGCAGTACCCACAAAAAATAAATGAACTCACTTCGGTGAGTTCATTTTTGTTTTCTGAATTCATTCGGTGTCTTGCCCGTATATCTTTTGAATATTTTGGTAAAATAGTTTACGTCAAGTATTCCGCAATTCTGTGCAATCTGTTGCACCTGCAGATTTGACGAGAGTAACAGTTGCTTTGCTCTCTCGGTGCGGTGCTTGTTTACGTATTCTGTCAACGGCATACCCGTTTCTTTTTTGAACAGCGATGACAGATAACTCGGTGTTACACCGAGCGTGTTTGCAAGGTTTTTCAGGCTAAGGTCTGCGGTGATGTCAGCATCAATGTGTAAAATCGCCTTTTGAATTAACAGCGAATAATTCTTCTGGGAGTGTTTGTTAACAAGGCGGCAGTATTTTTTAATCATATAGTAGAACAAATCGTCAATTTCATCCATATTCTCAAGTGCTTCTATTTTATGGGCGAAGTCAGATGAAACACTGTCTATATATAAAATGTGAACCGACCCTTGTTCTGCTGCCTTTCTTAAAAGAGTGTTGAGAATAATCATAAAGTTTTTTGCGTTGCGCAAGGGGTCGGGGATGCGCGTTTCAAGTGATGCGCTTGGCTTGATGTTTGTAAAAAGCATCTCTGCTTTATGGAGCAAGCCCTGCGATACCGCATCCATAAGAGAGTTTTCAGCCTTGTAACGTCTTTCAAGCATTTGTATAGTCATAAGCGGATCGTCGTTTTTATCATTGGTAGTGTTTTTGTTATAAAATGAACTATCGGATAATTGTGATATGGTTTGAACTTTTATTTTGAAATTTTCAAGTGCGCCGTAAAGGTTTTCGCAAAGACAGTTCACGAGAGTCATAACCATACCGTCGTCGTATAAATAGGGGACTATGGAAAAATAGTTTTGTATCTGTTTTTCGACATCTTTTGAAAAACCGTATTCCAGAGATTTTTTTGAAATACTCTCTTTTGTTACAATGTTTTTTGTGTATGGACCCACAATCAGCACAGGATTATCTTGTGCATCTGGCAAGGGTATGAAAATATAGTTGCAAAAGAAAGGATCAACAATTTTATAAACAACGTTAGGTTCTGTGTTTATATTGAAGAGCTCCTCGTAATCTTTCTTAAGATGAAGAAATTCACGGATTCCCATATCTACCGTTAAAGGCAGCTCTTTTTTTGTAACAATTGTTGTTTTTATTTTGCTTCTTTCAATAACTTGGGTAAAAAAATCGAGTTCTTTTTTATAAAACATAACGTACCTCTCAACTAATATTTACCTTGTTATCCATATTATCGTATAATTTTTATGAAAAATCAATATTTATATTAAAATATTACTATAAAAAGCAAAAATAATACTCACAAAAATTGAGTTTTTATAATAAAATTGATTTGTAAAAAGGATTTGTGAGTTTTTGACAAAAAATTCCTGACAAATCCCAAAAATATATGAATAAGGAGAAAATTATGGCAAAGAAATCTAAATTAGATGCTAATGGCTATCGCAAGTTTGGTATGAGAGATAAGCTTGCTTATGCCGCCGGTGACTTTGGTTGTAATATGAGCTTCGCTCTTAAAGGCACCGTTCAGACCTTCTGGTTGGTCTATATGACAATGGAGACAGGTTTATTATCAATTCTTCTCTTGCTTGTTCAGGCTTGGGATGCTATCAATGACCCGATTATCGGTAGTATCATTGACAATGATAAGAGAAATTACAAAAGAGGTAAGTTCAAAACTTACATCCTGATTGGTGCAATTGGCTTGTTGGTTGCAGGCGCAGCAGTATTCCTTCCTTTCCCCGGAGCCAACACTGTAGTTAAGGCTATTTTATTCGTTCTCGGTTACATTATCTGGGATGCTTGCTACACTATTGCAAACGTACCTTACGGTTCAATGCTTTCTCTCATTACAGAAGATACCGGCGAACGCGCACAGCTTTCAACATGGCGTTCTATCGGTTCAATGTTCGGTAACATTGTTCCTATGGTAATTCTTCCTATGATTATCTGGCAGAAGGTTACTTACAATGGCACAGGCGATTATCACACCAATCCTTTAACAGGTGAGGCTTACAAAATCGGTGATGCTGTTCTTGATCCTCTTACCGGTAAACAGTTTGAAACACTTTTAGGTGAACGTGTTTTCTGGGCAGCACTTATTATGGGTGTTCTTGGCTTTATCGCATTTATGTTTATGATAAAGACAACTACTATCCGTGTTGACGAGAATTCTGTTAAAACAAATGAAGGCGGCGGAAAATTCAATATTATCGCTTCTTTCGGTAAATTTATGAAAAACCGTCCCGCAGTAGGTGCAACTATTGCCGCTATGGGTATGTTCCTTGGTATGCAGTCCGCAACAACCGCAAACACAATTATGTTTGCAACCTACTTTAACAATGCTGCTATGTCAGGTCTTGTTACAGCAATCGGATTCCTTCCCATGGTTATTTTCATTCCCTTTATTAAACCCCTTGTTAATAAGTTTGGTAAAAAAGAGGTTTCTGTTGTTGGTTCTGTTGTAACTCTTGTTGGTGCAGGTGTTATGATGGTATTCCCCACAGTAGAGAATCGTGATATAGCTTTACTTGTTTACCTTGTAGGTCTTGTGCTCTTCGGTATCGGTATGGGTGTTTATTCCTGTATTTCATGGGCTATGATGAGTGACGCTATCGAATACAACGAGTGGAAATTCGGTACTCGCGAAGAGGGTACAGTTTACTCACTTCACTCATTCTTCCGTAAACTCGCACAGGGTGTTGGTCCTTCAATCGTATTGCTTATAATGGGTGCTTTAGGCTATCAGGAGGAACTCGGCACAATCGGTCAGAGCTTCCAGACATCCAAGAATATGTGTTGGTTGGTAGCGGGACTCTATCTCTTTAGTGCAGTATTACAGTTCATCGGTATTGCATTGGTTTATAACCTTGACAAGAAAAAGGTTGATACAATGACTGCAGAGCTCAAAGCAAAAAGAGACTAATATTAAAATGTTAAGTGTCCGGCAAATTGTCGGACACTTATTTAAAAAAGGAGAAAACAATTTATGAGAAACATTGTTAACATTAACAGAAAATGGGCTTTCTCGAAACAGGCAACATCAGTTCCTACCGAACTTCCCGCCAATTGGGATTGGGTGAATGTGCCTCATTCATGGAATGCTATCGATGGTCAGGACGGCGATAGCGACTTTTTCCGCGGAACTTGTTACTATGTAAAAAAACTTGATAAAATGGACCTTCCCGAAACAGACAGATATTACCTTGAAATCAAAGGTGCAAATTCATCTGCAGACGTTTACCTGAACGGAAAAAATCTTGCCCATCACGATGGCGGTTATTCAACCTGGCGTGTTGATATTACTGATTCTCTTGATGTCACTAACCTTTTGGTGATTGCAGTTGATAACTCTGAAAATCAAACTGTTTATCCGCAGTTTGCTGACTTTACTTTCTACGGCGGTCTTTACAGAGATGTTAATATTATCTGTGTTAATGAGAGCCACTTTGAGCTTATGCATCACGGCGGCCCCGGTCTTAAAATCACACCTGCTGTTGAAGGCGCAGATGCTAAAGTTGAGATTGAAACATGGGTTAAGAATTTCTGCGACTATCAGGAGATTAAATATACAATCAAATCCGCTTGCGGCAAGGTTGTTGCTGAAACCGTAACAACTGATACAAAAGTAACGCTTGATATTAAAGACGTTCATCTCTGGCACGGTAAAAAAGACCCTTATCTTTACACCGCGGAGCTTGAACTCCTTAGTGACGGCAAGGTTCTTGATAACGTTTCATCACGTTTTGGTTGTCGTACCTTTAAAATTGACCCTGATAACGGCTTTATTCTTAATGGTGAGGAATACCCCTTACGCGGTGTATCACGCCATCAGGACCGTTGGGGCTTCGGTAACGCTCTTCTTCCCGAGCATCATAAAGAAGATATGGATTTAATCTGTGAGGTTGGTGCTACAACCATCCGTCTTGCTCACTATCAGCATGACCAGTATTTCTATGACCTTTGTGACGAACGCGGTCTTGTAATCTGGGCTGAAATTCCATATATTTCAAAGCATATGCCCACAGGTCGCGAAAACACGATTTCACAGATGAAGGAACTTATAATTCAGAACTATAACCATCCTTCAATTGTTGTTTGGGGACTTTCAAACGAAATTACAATGCAGGGCGACAGTGATCCCGACCTTCTTGAGAACCATAATATTCTTAACGATATGGCTCACGAAATGGATAAAACAAGACTTACAACTATGGCAGCAGTTTCAATGTGCGATATTGATAGTCCTTATATCCAGATTCCCGATACTGTATCATATAACCATTACTTTGGTTGGTATGGTGGCGACACCACAATGAACGGCCCCTGGTTCGATAATTTCCACGCAAAATACCCCAATATTCCCATCGGCTGTAGCGAATACGGTTGCGAAGCACTTAACTGGCACACATCCAATCCTCAGCAGGGTGACTACACCGAAGAATATCAGGCGTACTATCACGAAGAACTTATTAAACAGTTCTTCTCAAGAAAATATATGTGGGCAACTCACGTATGGAATATGTTTGACTTTGGTGCAGATAGCCGTAACGAAGGCGGCGAAAACGGTCAGAACCATAAAGGTCTTGTAACCTTCGACCGTAAGTACAAGAAAGACTCATTCTATGCATATAAAGCTTGGCTTTCCGATGAAAAGTTCGTTCATATCTGCGGTAAACGTTATATTGACAGGGTAGAGGATGTAACAAAGGTTACTGTATATTCCAACCTTCCCGAAGTTGAGCTTTTCGCAAACGGTAAGAGTCTCGGTAAGGTTGAGAGTGCAGAGCATTTCTTCTATTTCGATGTTCCCAACGTTGGCGAAACAGAGCTTGTTGCAGTAGCAGGTGATTATAAGGATACATCAAAAATCCGAAAAGTCGAAAAATTCAACGATGAATACAGACTCCGCGAAAAGGGTGCTATTCTTAACTGGTTCGATATTACAGAGAAAGAAGGCTACTTCTCACTTAATGATAAGCTTTCCGATATTATGACTTCAGAAGAAGGCAAGCAACTCTTTATGGGTCTTATGGCAGGCGCAATGAAAGCCCAGAAGGATAACAGTATGATGGGTGATATGGGTGCCGAGATGGTAAGCGGTCCTATGATGCAGATGTTAGGCAGTTTTACCGTTATCCGTCTTACAAGCCTTATGGGTGCTGCAAATCTTAAGTTCACAAAGGAACAGCTTTTAGGACTTAACGCCGCACTTAATCAGATTAAAAAGCCTGAATAATAAAAAATAATGCACAGTTACAAAAGCTTTACTTTTGTAACTGTGCGCTTTTTATTTTAAGTTGGGATAATACTTTTTCAAATAATGTGTTGTTTTTTTGTTTTTCGCTATAGTTCCGTGCATGAAAAACATTCTTTTTCTTTTTGAATAATAAATTATTTCATAAGAATCTAAATGAGTGTTTTCTGTCGGCTCTTCGTAACTTGTTATAACTGACTTAATATTTTCCCAATATATAGTTTCTTTTGGTCCCCAGAAGTATTTAATTATTACGTTCTTTTCAGAAAAAGTATAACTGAACGGTGTTATGAAAATGCCAATAACTTCGCCAAGAAGAATAATTATCATCATTATCGGCAGATAAATTTCTTCAAAGATATTCATTAGTATAATGAAAAATAAAAAAGTAAATACAGGGGTAATAACAAAGCCCCAAAAACGCTTGTTAAAAACAGTTGCAGTTTCGCAATTATTGTCAAATTTTCTTCCGGGCATATAATCACCGCTAAATCATTTAGTGTTTCTTTATAAATTCTATGAGTCTTAACCAGTCTGTACGGCTGAAGTAGTGAAGACCTTTTCTCATATGGTAGCCCACGTCGCCGTCGAAAAATTTATCATCAATCTGCGGCGGTCTGTCTTCATATACAAAGGGGTTATTGAACGCAGGGCTCGCCGCTACACAAGCGAGCATTTCTGAGATCGGGTCTGCCCATCTGTCTTCTGATGCACTTCCTATAAGAACATTTCGCGGTGCAATTGAGGCTATCAGGTAGTGTTGGTCGAAAGGCATACTCTGTTCGTTGTTATAATATTTTTTGTAATTATCACAGAACCAGAAACTGAAACGATCCAATATATCTGCCACTCTTTCGCCACCCGGTGCAGTACCGCGGGCAATAGCCGCACCACTGCAACCTGAGTCGTTTGAATATGAAAAAGCAAATCGCTCATCTGTTGCACCTGCAAAAAGTGCGGTTTTACCGAGTCTTGAATGACCGCAGACAACAGAATGCCTGAAATCAAGTTTATCACCAAGGGTTTCGGCGTAGTCAAGTACGCGGTGTGCTGCCCAAGCCCACATAGCAATTTTACCGCAGTCTGTAGGCTTGTTACGTTTACCGTTTTCAAAGAGAATTCCTGCAAGACCGTCCGTGAAATCATCCTTGTCATTTGTTACATCGTTATAATAAACCGAAAATACCGCAAATCCGTTATCAACAAGTTCTTCTGTTGGCATATATCTGTCGGGATTTTCACTACGGAAATTTATATGAACAAAGAAGGGGAGATTTTTATTTTCCACGGGAATTGTTGCAAGGAACGGAAATGAAAACTCTTTGCCGTTAACAGTGCAGTTAGCGGTTATTCTGTTGCAGAATGCGTTACCTGCACAAAAGTTGGGAATAACCTTTTCTTCGATATCAAACGTGATTTTTTCGGGCTTTGGCGGAATATAGCCGAATAATTCGCTTTGTATAATTTCGAGCATTTCTTCTCGGGGTAAAAGCTCGGGAACATTTCTCTCTTTTAAGATTTCTGAAAGCATAAACTCAACTCCTTGTAATAACAGTATAATACTACGGACGTAAAAAGACAAGAAAAAAAGACTCTACATCATTTCTGCGGTAGAGTCTTTCGTAATTAATTAAAATATACCCTGAGCCATCATTGCATCTGCAACCTTAACGAAGCCTGCGATGTTAGCGCCTGCAACAAGGTCGTAGCCGAGCCCGTATTTCTCTGCGGCTGCAGCAGAGTTGTCGTGGATATCCTTCATAATCTGTTTGAGCTTTGCGTCAACTTCTTCTGCAGTCCAGCTGTATCTCATTGAGTTCTGGCTCATTTCGAGTGCAGATACTGCAACGCCGCCTGCGTTAACTGCCTTAGAAGGAGCAACTGCTTTGCAGTTTTCTTTAAGGTATTCGAGAGCATCGTTTGTTGTAGGCATATTTGCTACTTCAATGTAGTAGGGAACGCCGTTTTCAACAAGCTTCTTTGCTTCATCCATATTGATTTCGTTCTGCGTAGCACAAGGCATAGCAACGTCAACTTTTACTCCCCAGGGCTTCTGACCTGCATGGAATTCAACGCCGAATTTGTCAGCGTAATCCTGAACTTTGTCACGACCTGATGCACGCATTTCGAGCATATAGTTGATTTTTTCTTCTGTTACGATACCGTCTTTGTCGTAAACGTAACCGTCAGGGCCTGAAATTGTAACAGGCTTACCGCCAAGCTCTGCAATTTTCTTTACAGCACCCCAGGCAACATTACCGAAACCTGAAATAGCAAATGTTTTGCCCTTGATATCTTCGCCGAAATGCTTGAACATTTCAACTGCGTAATATGTAGCACCGTAGCCTGTTGCTTCGGGTCTGATAAGTGAACCGCCGTATGAAAGACCTTTACCTGTAAGAACGCCGTTTTCAAAAGCACCGCGGATTCTTCTGTATTGACCGTAAAGATAACCGATTTCTCTTGCGCCTACGCCGATGTCACCTGCAGGAACGTCAACGTCGGGACCGATGTGTCTGTAAAGCTCAGTCATAAAAGCCTGGCAGAAACGAAGGATTTCTGCATCACTTTTGCCTCTGGGGTCAAAGTCGGAACCGCCTTTACCGCCACCGATGGGAAGACCTGTAAGACTGTTTTTGAAGGTCTGTTCAAAAGCAAGGAACTTCATAATGCCGATGTAAACTGAAGGATGGAAACGAAGACCGCCCTTATAAGGACCGATAGCGCCGTTAAACTGAACACGATAACCTGTGTTAACGTTAACCTTGCCGTTATCATCGACCCATGTAACACGGAAAGAAATCTGTCTTTCGGGCTCAACCATTCTTTCGAGCAAAGCACTTTCTTCGTACTCGGGGTGTTGCTCAATAACAGGTGCAAGAGAGTTTAAAACCTCTGTAACTGTCTGGACAAACTCCGGTTCATTGGCGTGTTTTTTAGCAACAGCGTCAATAGTGTTCTGAATATAACTCATATAAATATCTCCTTTGTCGAACCGTAACAACCGGGTTATGTAGCAAAAATACAAGAAAATTAATAAAGTTGTACAACTCGGCTAATATTATGTTGTATATTTTATACTAATAAATGTCAAATTGCAATAAATTTATGGTGTGAAAATCAAATATTGTAGGTATAAACAAAAATGAATATTTTAATAAAATCATTTTTTTGCAAAAAGTTGAAACGATGGGCGTGAAAGCCCGGTGAATAAGGGTTCACATTGTTTTTTGTTTAACAAACCACAGCGTTTTTGTTGGTTTGTTTGCACTTTTTGTGAATAAAACAGTAAAATATATGTGTTAATAATGACGTGTATTCACTACTTTGCAAATCTATACAAGTTTTTATTGAAAAGCTGAATGTTTTTGTGATATGATTAATTAAAATCTTCGCAGAGGTGATTTTGTGGAAAAATATCTCATTAACCCAAATCAGAAAATTTCAAGGATAAGTAAAGATATATACGGTACTTTTTCGGAGCATCTCGGCAGATGTATCTATGAAGGCACTTTCGTCGGTGAAGATTCTCCCATACCCAATGTTAACGGTATGCGCAAGGACGTTGTTAATGCGCTTAAAGAAATGGGACTACCCGTACTCCGTTGGCCCGGTGGTTGTTTTGCGGATGAGTATCATTGGCAAGACGGTATCGGACCAAAGGAAAACCGCAAGAAGATGATTAACACCCATTGGGGCGGCGTTGTTGAGGATAACTCCTTCGGTACTCACGAGTTTTTTGAGCTTTGTGAGCAAATCGGTTGTGATGCTTACGTTAACGGCAATATGGGCAGCGGTACTGTTCGAGAGATGAGCGAATGGATTGAATATATGACCTTTGACGGGCTTTCACCTATGAGCGAATTGCGCAAAAAGAACGGAAGAGAAAAGCCCTGGAAGGTTAAATATTTCGGCGTGGGTAACGAAAACTGGGGGTGCGGCGGCAATATGCATCCCGAGTATTACGCCAATGAATATCGCCGTTATCAGACATACGTGCGTGACTATGACCCCGACAACCGTGTTTACAGAATCGGTTGCGGTGCAAGTGATTTTGATTTTAATTGGACTGCCGAAGTTATGCGTATCGCCGGTAACAAAATGAACGGCATTTCATTACATTATTACACCATTCCCGGCAACTGGGCGAACAAAGGTAAAGCCACAGATTACACCGATGAAGAGTACTATACAACTATTGCCAAGGCATACAGAATGGAAGAGCTCGTACGCCGTCATACCGAGATTATGAACCGCTATGACCCTGATAAAAGAGTTGATCTTATCGTTGACGAATGGGGTACGTGGTTTGATGTTGAAGAAGGCACAAATCCCGGTTTCCTTTACCAGCAGAGCACACTTCGCGATGCTCTTGTGGCAGGTCTTACGCTCAATATTTTCAACAAGCATTCTGACCGTATAAAAATGGCGAATATTGCACAGACGGTAAATGTTCTTCAGTCTGTTATTTTCACAGATGGTGAAGATATGCTTCTTACACCTACATATCATATCTTCAAAATGTTCAAATCCCACGCTGAAAATACACTTTTGGGAAGTTATATCACATCAGGTTATATCGATGAAGGTAAAAAAACACCCGTTCTTACGGAAAGTGCATCGTTAAGTGATGACGGAACTATTGTTTCGACCATATCCAACGCATCTCTTTGTGATAAGGCAGAAATCAAATGTCAGATTGCGGATTTCGCCGCCTCTGAAATTAAAGCGGAGATTGTAACAGGCAATGCAAGGGATTATAATACTTTTGAAAATAAAGATGCTGTTAAAACTATTGATTTTTATGACTTTACTGTAACAGCAGACGGCTTTATTGCAAATGTTCCGCCTTGCAGTGTTGTTAAGTTTATTATTAAATAATGAGTCGCGAATGTAAAAAATGCCTTCTTCTCGAAAGTGCAGAAGGTGATATTCTGAAAGATATTCAGGAGAAAATAACTAAACTTTCTCCACAGGAAAAATGTGAGCAAGCCGAATACGAAAAACGTCTTGAGCTGTGCAAGGCTTGTGATAATCTTGTTTCGGGCGTATGTATGAAATGCGGGTGCTACGTCGAGTTCCGTGCGGCTTTTAAAAATCAGAAGTGTCCCGATGTGAAGGATAGAAAGTGGAAAAAATGTCAATAAAAAATAACTATAATCATACTGTTTTTGCGTGTTACTTCGGTTACGTGGTGCAAGCCATTGTCAATAATTTTGCGCCGCTGTTGTTTTTAACATTCAGAAATGAGTTCGGTATTCCTTTAGAAAAAATCACATCTTTAATCACAATCAACTTCCTTTTTCAGTTAGTTGTGGACGTCATAGCCGCCAAAGTTGTGGATAAAATCGGTTACAGAAAATGTATTGTAGCGGCGCAGCTTTTTTCAGCGCTCGGTATTGCAGGTATGGGCTTTTTACCGCAACTTTTCTCCGACCCGTATTACGGATTGCTGATTTCAATTCTTCTTTATGCTTTAGGTGGCGGTCTGATAGAGGTCCTTGTCAGTCCCATTGTGGAGGCTTGCCCCATAAAGAACAAAAAAGCGGCAATGAGCCTGCTGCATTCATTTTATTGCTGGGGACACTTGTTTGTGGTTCTTTTGTCAACTTTGTTCTTTACGTTGTTCGGCATAGAAAACTGGCGGATACTTGCCCTGATGTGGGCAGTTATACCGTTCCTTAACACCTTCTATTTTGCAGTTGTTCCCATAGCACCGCTGACTGCGGAAGGGGAGCAGGTACCTCTTAAAAAGCTTTTCAGTTCAAAAGTTTTCTGGCTTTTCATACTTGTTATGGTTTGCGCCGGAGCTTCTGAGCAGGGAATGAGTCAATGGGCATCAGTTTTTGCAGAAGCAGGTCTTAAGGTTTCAAAAACGGTTGGTGACCTTGCAGGACCGAGCCTTTTCGCAGTGACAATGGGTATTTCACGTGTGGTTTACTCAAAAATAAGCGAGAAGGTAAATCTTACGAAATATATGACCGCCTGTTCGGTGCTTTGCATAATATCTTACGCAATCGCATCTTTTTCAGGTAATGCGGCATTTTCGTTGGTCGGTTGTGCAATGTGCGGTTTTGCGGTCGGGGTTATGTGGCCGGGAGCATTTTCTCTGGCTTCGGAAACCTTCCCCAAGGGCGGTACGGCTATGTTCGCGTTTCTTGCGTTGGCAGGGGATTTCGGTTGCTCCTTCGGTCCGTCTGTTGTAGGTGTGGCGACTGATTTTCTTGATGATGATATAAAACGCGGTGTGTTTGCGGCAGTTGTTTTTCCTGTGCTAATGATTGTGTCTGTTTTGTCCATGTCTGCGTTAAAAACCAAAAACAAAAAACAAATTAATTGACATAAATATCGCAAACGAACCTGTTCGCTTGCGATATTTTTAATAAAAAAGGAATTATAATTATTGTATTATGTGTGCATTTGTGCTAAAATGAACTATAAGTATATATTTAGGGGGTCGTTTTATGAGCCGGGGAGGAAAAACCTCTCTTAAAACCAAAGTCGGTGGGTTTGTATCTGAAGTAAAAACCCATTGGAAAACACCTGCAGAGGGTAACTATGTTCCTTATAAGGAATATAAGGACGTCGTTATCGGCGTAGGTGCCAACTATACAGGAACAAAAACACTTGAATACATAGGTTTCTGGTCAAGCTGTTTCCTGATTATGCACCATTACAAATTGCCGTATCTTACATTCTCGGTTATAGGTCTTCTTAATATGCCACTCGGTTATGTTTCGGCACTTATTTGGTGGTACGTATGTGATAACCTTGGCTTTTTACCGAAAAAGACTGAACGGAAAGTTTACCTGGCTTACGGGCTTATGATGGCGTTTGGTATTGCGTCAATAATATTTGACTTTTCAAAGGTTTTTGACCAGTCGGGTTCTTTCATTACTATTCTCAACAGTTTTGAAGGTATGAATGCCACGGCGTGCTTTAAGACGTTCGGAACACATTTCCTATATACCGGTTGGGTGGGCGCACGTAACATCTTCTGGCGTAAAAAGCTTATACCCAAATACGGCAGATATAAATACAGCCTTTATTGCGATGTTATCCCCAAGTGCGTAATGGTTATTCTTATCGGTTGGCTTCCCGTTTACAATATCGGCGATGTTGCAACACGTGTATGGGTCGCAAACCTTCTTTTTGCTACATATAACGTATTCGGTTTCGGTAATGTTCTTGAGCAATGCACGAAACTTATAAGCCCCAATTTACAGGAAAGAATTCTTGTTCGTAGTTATCCCGTAAAGCTTTCACATATTTTTAATTCCATTCTTGCCATTATTCTTCCTGCAATCGTAGGAATGCTTCGCCACGAATGGGCAGACATCAATTTCTACAGGTTTGTTATTCCCATAACCTTCTGCATTTCTGCTGCGTGTACAATGTACCTTTCGGGAAGAATTAAAGAGAGAATACCGCAACCGCCTATTGAAAAGAAGGTTCAGATTAAATTCTGGGACGGTATGTTGGGTGTTCTTAAAAACAAATATCTTCTTATAAATACAGTTGTTGGTCTTATTGACTCTCTCGGTAACGGTATGCTTCCGTTTGCAACTATTCTTTATTTCTACACATTCCGCCTGAGCGGTCTGCCTTATTCATTGTTAGTTGCGCTTATTTCCTTCGCAGGTACACCGCCCGACTTGTTGTCACCATATTTCCTTAAGAGATTCTCATATAAACAGATTATGATATTCTATCAGCTCAGCCGTGCAATAGGTAACGCAATTATAGCCGTTGCAATGTGGACTCTTGGCGATAATCTTGTTCTTTGCGGAACAATCTGTGTTGTTGTTCTTTTCTTTATGGAAATGACTAAAACCGTTCCTACAACTGCAGGTCACGATATGAATATCCGTATCGGCGATTATCAGATGTATCTGTCAGGTGAGCGTCTTGAAAGCTTCGCAGGTATATTTGGTTGGTTTACGGGCCCGATTACATCATTTGTAGGACTTATTATTCCCATTTTCCTGCTTAAGTACGGTTTTAACAGTAACTGGGAGATTCTTTTCTTTGACGGTTCGAGAAGCAATATAGTTGTTGTGCCGATTATCGTTGATGCAATCGGATTCTTCCTTATGACAATACCGTACCTTTTCTGGGATTACGATAATAAGAAACAGAATATGGTTATGGAAGTTCTTAAACGACGTGCAGAAGTTACGGAACAGAAAGCCAAAGAAGAAGGCGTTTCCGTAGCAGGCGTATATAAAGGTTGATGGGGGTGAGTTGAATGAGTAAAAAAGAGAAGAAACAAAATAAAGTCAATGATTTGCAGGATACCGTTAAACTCGATATACCCGAAGATGAAATATGGACTTATCAGGTTCCGGGTCTTGCTGCACCTCATATCAACAAACCCTACAAGCACTATAATTTAAAAAAGGCAGTATTTGTTCTTGTGATTATTGTAGCGGTTTCACTTTCGATGTTCTTCAGTGTTCTGGCTTTGCAGAACGATACCTTTGAATATAACGAAACTTCATCGGGAATAGAGTTCTCGAAATTCAGTAACACAGGCTATCTTTATGAACTGGATATTGACTATGTTTGCGATATTGAGTACATTGCAGGTAACAATGACCCTAACACAAACTTCAAGGTTGTTAAGGATACCGCAAAGCCCATAACCTCCGTCAGACAATTTACGCTGAACTGTGACGATAAAATAAGAACTATCAATATCGGTGCGAATGTAGAGTTTGTCGATACCAAGGCTTTTTACTCCTGTTGGGCGTTACAGAATATTGAGGTTGACGAGAATAATCCCAACTACTGTGATGTTGACGGCGTTCTTTACAATAAAGATAAAACAGAAATTCTTTGTTATCCCTGTGACCACGACGAATATTTACGACAAAAATACGGTTATGAAAAAGAGCTTTTCACGGAAGAAATCACACCTGAATATCAGAAGGATATCCAGACCTATGTAGTTCCTTCCACAGTTAAAAAGATTGGTGAAATGTGCTTTAACTATGCAAATCTCAGAGTGATTTATTTACCTGAAGGTCTTGAAACTATTGAAACATTATCAATCTTTAAGCTCCATGAGCGTAAAAACGAGTGGGAAACAACACCGTCACTTACAAATATTTATTCTTATAAATCAGATGCTGTTTCAGATACTCGTTTTACAGATGAAAAGGCTCTTGGCGAAGTTTATAACTCTTTGCCCGAAGGACTTCTTTATATAGGCTCTGATGCAATGAGCTACAATCAGGCACTTTCATATGTTTATATTCCCGATAGTGTTACCCACATCGGTCACCATGCTTTCTGGGACACTGTTTATAAAGAAGGCGATGAACTTAAGGGTGTTTCCTGTATAAATGTATCTAAAAAAGAAGATGAGTTTGACTCGACTGTTGAAACAGGGCAGGAATGGTGTCCCAAATACGATCATTTGTTATTTAAAAAGACGGTGGATGTAGTTTATTCAGCTGAAAGAGAAACTAAATAAGTTTTTGGCTTTTTGAAAGAGAGGGACGTGTATGTTTTGTATTAAATGCGGTTTTGAATTAGCGGATGGCGTTTATATCTGTGAAAACTGCGGTGCAGATATGAACGATGAGATAAGAATATCTTTGAATGCTGATGCAGAGCCGGTCACTCAAGCTGTTGAAGCAGAGATAATCGATGAAGTAAAAAACGATTGCTCACACCCTTATAACACTATGGATTATGAAAACGATATTGCTGCCAAAAAGCAACTCAAAAAGGCACGTCGCCTTTCTGATGCGGCTTTTGGTACGGGTATAGCTGCGGTAGGTTTTATTATACTCGGTGTTGTATTGTTTCCGCTTTTCTGGTTCTTGTGGTTTGTGGCATTTATGTTGGGGATTTCATCATTTGTGCTTTCTTTCTTATCCGGCCGCGCAATGTACGAGTTCGCATACAATGATTTGTATGCTGTTCAGATTAAAAAGATAAAAATTACATACAGAAAAGGCAAAATAGCCGCCGTTATATCAATGATTTCTGCTGTTGTTGGCTTGGCTGCAGTAATATTCACCCTGCATTATTTTGTGACTGTGTTAATGCAGAGTGACTTTACCGAAGCGGTTCAATTGCTGTGGAATTTGGTTACGGATGCAGTAAGTAAAATATTTTAAATTCACAAAAAGTTACTGAAGAATCGAAATGTTTCTCCGGTAACTTTTTTGTTTTCGCCTTTAAAACCGGGGTGCAACAAAATGTGTCGGACGTTTTTTAGGTGAAAATATTGTTTTTTATAGATGTTTGTGATTATATGTAAGTGAGGTGAGCTTTATGGCAAAAATATCGAAAAATATTAAAAAATTAAGAGCTTCTGCCAATATGAGTCAGGAGGCTTTGGCCGAAAAACTTTTTATCTCACGTCAAGCGGTTTCCTCTTGGGAAAATGACAGAACATAACCCGATATAGAAATGCTTGAAAAATTGGCGATTGTTTTCAATACTTCTATTGAAGAATTAATATACGGTGAAAAAAGAAAAACTATTCTCGAAAACGAAGAACCAAAACGTTCGAACCGTATGCTGATAATTATTTTTTCTGTGTTGGGTTCTGTTTTCGTTGGTGTTGGTCTTGTACTGTTTTTAATTTACGGTTGGTTCGAATTTAGTATAGTAATAAAAAGTATACTTGGTATCTTGCCCATGCTTATAGGTCAGGGTGTAGGCGTATTTACGTTTTTTAAAAAAAGAGAAAGTGTTGCTTGGTGCGAGGGTGCTTCAGCGTTATGGAGCATTGGTATTATTTCGACAATAGCACTGTTTAACGGTATTTACGAGATAGAATTATCCCTATGGCTACTGTGTAGTATTATGATGGTTTTGTTACTGCCCATTATATATCTTTTTAATTCTGTTTCGCCGTTATTACCGTATTTTTTCTTGTCTGTTTTCGGTTGTTGTACTTCTGAGAGTATTTGGTTGGGCGTGTTCGGTTGCGTAATTACGATTGCCGCAATAATTCCTATAATAATATTAAACCGAAAAAATCAGGGTTCTTTCAAACAAGCTTATCGTATCTGGATAGCAACACTCGGTATTTTTGCAGCGGTTATAGCTTGTACCGTGAGAATTCAGTCGGTGGAATATTGGTTGCAGAGTAGTGCATTTGTTCTTGTTTTTGGGTTCTTTACAGGACTCTTAGCTTTTTCAAAAAAGCATTCTTTAGCAGAACCATTTTATATACTCGGTTCTTTGGGGTCTTTAGTGACACTTATAATTCTTTGCTTTTTTGAGACACCATTATTTTGGTTTGAGAGTGATATGCTAACTTCAGTTTCATTCTGGGGCGAATTGCTTTTCAAAGGTTATTTTTCAGTACTCTTTATAGTATTGGGTATATTTTTCGGTCGTGATACTTTTGCTAAAAATTATGAGAAAATTATATTGTTAATAACGAGTGTGATAGGCGTAGTTGCTACACTTGTAACTTGTGACAATTTTCCTGTTCTTGCTTTCATTCTTGCTATGGTTCAGTCGGTAACTTACATTGTTTACGGTTCAAGAAATAATAAATTCTTTGACCTGAATATAGGTCTGTTGGCACTTTTTGTATTAATGTTCCGCGTTTTATTTGTTTTTGATTTGGATTTAATCGCGGCGGGTGTTCTTTTCTTTGGCTTTGGTGCAACATTGTTGGTTGTTAACCTGATAATCATAAAAAAGAGTAAAAAAGCAAAATTAAAGGCAGGAAACACAGATAATACCGGAGGTGATTTGAATGCGTAAGAAATTAGGAGGAATATTACTAATAGGTTTATGTATCATCCAACTTCTTGGCGTTGGCGTAATGCTTTTGTATCAACGGGTGTCATTGGATAATTTAAAAGAAAAAGGTGTTTTGGTAACACTGAAAATTGATACGGTATGGTATAACGAAGATGGACTTTACGCCGAGTTGAATGTTGATTCTATTCATCCCTTGGCATTTCCGGGCGATAACTATTTAGTTTTTGAAAATGTGAAAAATCAGAAGTATTCAAATTATTATATTTCAAAAACAAAGCCTGAACATGATGCATATATTACATACAAGGAAATCTATGAGTTAAATAATGTGTTAATAGAAAAAAACTATGAAATTGGCGAGAAATATGGCTGGTTGACAATATATGATCGCGAAAATGAAAGCGTCAATATATACAATGGTTATTGCGAGGGTCCTGAAACAGATGCTTATGCGTTGATAAGGGTTTATAAAGGTGAGTTTCAATTAGAAAATATTTATATTTCAGGTTATCCTATTGAGAAATATGCAAAACTCTGTATTGAAGATAAAATTGATTTGTCCCGTTATGAATTTAATTACGATTATGATTTCGATTTTGATGATTCATACGATGACATAATTGATGTAGTTAACTAAAAAACTCCGTGTTTCTCTCAAAATGAGAAACACGGAGTTTTTATTGTATAATATCTTCTAATTCATTATTAATATTATCTTTGTAATACGAATTGTCCGAAAGCTTTGCAAATTTATCACAACCAAAACTCATAAGGAATGATGCTGAATTTTTATTAAGAGTTATATTTGAAACAAAAATTTCTGTTTCGGGAGCGTTACCGAAAGCCCCAAACATAAAATCCACACCATTGCAGATTTTGTTTTGCGTAATGCCTACCAGAGTCTTTAAATTATCAAAGCTTGCTTTTTCAATGTTTAGTTTTTCTGCCTTTTCTTCATCTGAAAGGGTAGATTCTTTTATGCTCTTAAGATTGCATTTAATTCTATTGCTTGTTTCGGTGCATTTTTTAGTTTCTTGATTTATTAAGTCTGTTAAAACATTGATAAGACCGAGCTTTTGCGAAATATTAAGTTCCTTTGCATCTTTTATAATTGATTCCGTTGTTTTTTGCTCTAAAATCAATTTCAGGTCGAAAACCGTGTTTAGTTTTTTATAAACTGCATAGAAATCTGCAAAGTCACGGGTAACTTCGGGTGATTGAAGGTATTGTTCTATTAATTCCGTTTCGGTTTCAATGCCCTTGCGGTCATAAAGGCACATTATTCTTGACAAATCTTCCCAACCGCGCGCCGTAACAAAGCGTTTACCGGCAGGTGTGTTTTCGATGTTATAAAAGCTGTTGCTTTTGATATCAAGATAGGTAATTATTGCAGGGTGAACGTTGTTATTAACAGCGTATTCGCGCCATATTCCGTAATCAGGCTCAACGTCAATCTTCTTTATTCTGTCAAGGGTTGCAATGTCGTATTCCCTTACCGATTTATTGTATTCAGGTGGATTGCCTGCGGTAATAATGACCCATCCTTCGGGTACCGTGTGCGAACCGAAGCTCTTGTATTGCAAAAAGCGAAGCATTGAAGGGGAGAGTGTCTCGGAAACACAGTTGATTTCATCTAAAAAAAGAATACCTTCTTTTTTACCTGTTTTTTCAATGTAATCATAAACTGATGCGAGAATCTCACTCATAGTGTATTCTGAGACGTCGTATTCTTTGTCACCGAATTTCTTTTTTGTGATAAAAGGAAGACCTATAGCACTTTGCCTTGTGTGATGTGTCATAGAGTAAGACACGAGTCCTATGCCCATCTCGCTTGCTATTTGTTCCATAATCGCGGTTTTGCCTATACCGGGCGGACCATAAAGGAAAACGGGACGTTGTTTTTCAACAGGTATAATAAAATTGCCGTTTTCGTCTTTTTCAAGGTAGGCGATAACCGTGTTTTTAATGTGTACGGTTGCATTTTTAATATTCATATAATCATCCTATATCATTGAAAAAATTTTCGATTTCCGTAAATCCTGTTTTTTCTTTCTTTTTTGTTAACATTTGTTGCAAATTACCGAATTTGTTTTTTGATGCCGTTTCATAAAGTGTTGTGTATTCATCTGTTGAGAGTGTGCAGTTTTCGATTATGTATTTTAAAGCATCCTCTTCATTTTTCTCTACAGTGAACATTGCTGCATAAAAGACTTTTTCATTAAGTGCTTTTTTATATAAAATTTCTGCTTCGGAGTTTAAGTCTGTGGGATAAGTCAGTCTGTAAAGAGCGATTAAGGGCTTTTCGTGTTCATCGGCTCTTTCAAATTGTTCATCGTATTTTTTGAAATTAAATCTGCCATGTTCAATAAGAAGTTCGCTTCTGTCCGTGTAGCTGTAATAACGCTCGCTTATAAATAGCTTTATGCCTTGTTCCGACAAAGAAAGGATATGTGCAAAACAGGTTTTATCTGCATTTCTTCTTTTATAATCAAGTGTGTTTTCAAAGCCGAGTGCGAGTTTTTTTATTCCCTGCGGGACTATAACCGTGGGGCACAAAGGGTATTCTGCTTTCTGCATAAAGCTCGAAGAAAACATCGTTCCCGTAATTGTCGGCAAAACGCATGGCGTTTCGGGAAAAACAGCCGCGCCTATGTAATCGGGATTACCGTTAAATATAACATTTGTTAATGCATTGCAATGGTCAAAGCATTTGTCGCCGATGTAAGAAAGTGCTTTGGGGAAGGTGAGTGTTTTCAGACTAAAACACCGCTTGAAGGCCTTGTCCTTAATTGTTTTGATATTTTCGGAAAAAACAATTTCTTTTAAATTGATGCAACCGCTGAAGGCACTTTCTTCAATTGTTTCAATGCTGTCAGGCAAAACAATTTTTTCAATGGAAACACAGTTTTCAAACGTGTTTTGGGGTATTGCTTTTAATCCTTGCGGCAATCGTATTGTTTTTAATTTTTTACAGTCTTTAAAAACAGAAGTGCCTAAAGCTTTTACAGAAGGGGGAAGGTCGATTTTTTTGAGTGCGGTGCAGTTTGTAAAAGCCGAATCACCGATGCTTTTTAGGTTGTTGTGGAGAGTGATGTTTTCAAGATTTGAACAACCACTAAAGGCGGAGTGTTCAATTTTTTTAACCGTAAAACACAATTCCACACTTTTCAGAGTGTGGTTGAAAGCAAATTTTCCGTTTTTAATTACAGGCGCAAAGCACTTTATGGCTTTAACAGCGGAACGTTTCAAAAAATTATCTCTCCCGAAGGTCGTTTTTATCTATATACAGGGGCGTTGCCCATACAGGCAGACGGCTTTTATCAAAGCCGTTATCGTGTATAATAAATGCATTTTTATATGACGGTGTTTTTTCGGGATATTTTCCGTCACCGTCAGTAAAATAAATTATACCGTTAAAATGTTTCTTATTTGTTAAATTGTCAAATATATTGTCTGCGTAATTAAACACGGGTGTAAAATCAGTGCCGCCGAAACCGTGAAGTGTGATATTGCTCATATAAGCTTCAAGCTCCCGTTGGCTTTTAATAACGGCAATATCTTTGATTTCATTGTCACACTGAATAATATGTATCTCAAAATCTTTTTTGAAAAAGTCTGTTGCCTTTAAAATTGAACAGGTCTTTTTGATGAAGCCTTCAACAAGGGGACCCTTAACCGAGCCCGATGTATCAATAGCAATAATCAGTTTTATGAGCTTGTTGTTTTCTATATATTCCAAAGGCTCTATAAGGGGTATATTGTCATATAGGCGAAGACCGTATGTGTAGTAGATGTAGTCGAATTCATCATCGTTTATTTCAAGTGCTTCATTCTCTTGCAAAAAACTTGCAAGCAAATCCGCGTAATTGAACTTTTCCTGTGTCACACTTTTTAAAATCTGCAGACCGTTGCCCGATGATATGCCGTACTGACCGGCGAATAATGCAGAATCCCGTAAAATCTGATTTGTAGTTTCCTTCCATTGATTTTGAAAATCACTATGTGAGTTTGCAACATCCGAAAGTTTTTCTCCGTTTTCCTGATACTGCCCCTGACGGTCATCCTGCATTTTGTAAATAGAGCGCGCTTCAACTTCAATGGTGTCATCGTCATCTTCCGCAGAATAGAGAGCGTTTTTGTACCAGATGTTATGATTATCAGCGTAAAACAACTCTTTGTAAATATCAATCCGGGGGTTGTCGGCTTTTTCATCAAGGAGATAGTAATATATATTTTCCGCCGTGAAGCTTTTTATTTCTTGTGAAAGGTCGGCAATAACCTTGCTCTCAACGTCTGATTTTTCTGTTTTCGAGCAATGAATATTCAAATCATTAATTATTTTTTCAACACATATATCACAGGCAAGATCCCATAACTTTTTGTTCTTGAAGTTGGTTGACCATATATGTAAAAACATACAGTGCAACAGGGAATGTAAAACAAGTCTTGTAACCTCGCTGTTGCTTTTGGTGTATTTGCGGCAGATATCCGCAGGCTCAAAGAAAAACGTGCATCCGTCAATGCAGTTGCAGTTTTCTTCCGTATAGGAGATACTCTCAATTGCCCTGATAAAGGATGGTAACTCTCTGCAAATATCTTTTTTTGTTTGTTCAATTATTCTCAATGCAATTGAAGCCGTTTTATTTGTTTCGGGCATAGGGTATCACATCCTTGCGTTTCAGTGTCGGCTATTGTCGGCTTAAATACAAGCACTGTCATAGGGCAGTGCTTGCGAAAAATTAAAATTCTATTGTTACGGTCTGTTCGCCGATATCGGTTTTGATTTCAATATCATACCCGATGTTACCGGGAAGTTCAATGACTTTATATTTTCCGTTGCACTCGATTTTTTCGGGCTTTTTATCAACGTAAATAACTGTGGGTACCTTGAACTTCTTTTCCTGGTTGTATTTTAAAGTGAATGTCCGGTTATCAAAATCATATTTGTATGAAATGATTTCACCTGTAACAGCCTTGGGACGGGGACGGGTAAGAACCTTCATAAAATCCTGTTTAAGGATATCGTCAAAATAGCACCAATATGTGTTGCTCCACTTATAGCTGTCGAATTTATCCTGTAAAAATCTTATGTGGGGATACCATCCGTCACCTTCGGCACAGGAGCCCCATTCGCCGACTATACACGGTACGTTGAGTCTTTCCTGCGTAACCCTGTGTTGGTCAAAAATCATACCTACACGGGAGTTGCTTGCGTATTTATAAGCAGGGGTATCAACCATAAGGTCATATGCGTGGGGAGCGAAAACCTGCATTTTTTCTCTTTCGCCGTTAACCTGTACAGGCGTGTTGCAGCAAGGGATACCCATATTTGAGTAATAGTTGTTTTCTATAAACATAGCACCCCTGTCAGTAACTTCACGCACCGCGGCTGCCATTTTGCTTACAAAGGGTGAATAACGCTCCGTGTCAAAACGTTTTACGATATCATCACAGTCACTTGTGATTTTACGAAGCACTTCGCCTGTGTATTGGTCAAGAACACGTATTTTTTCAGACCCAAGACCTTGTTTTATAAGTTCTTTTTTATCAATCTGTGAGTCTTTTAAGGTCGTTTTGGCAACGCCTTTAATTATAGTTCTGAATATCCTTCCGCCATCTGCACCGGGGAAAGGTTCATTTAAAAAGTCGTAACCGAAAAGAGCGGGCTTATCTTTAACTGCTTTAACAAGTGTTTTCCACATATCTGCATAATAGTCCTGTAAGCCTTTTCGGTTGTATTTAGTGTTAGCCCAGAAATTGTCGAATGCTCGGAAACAAGCGTTACCGTAGAAATAGGGTTCTGCCCACACCGCAATCTGCTTTCTGGGAACATATTTGTCTGTTAAGGTTGCCCAACGGGGGGCACCGTCACCATAACAATGTGATGAATAAACGTCCTGGTGACAGTCAAGATATGCATAAATTCCGTATTCTTCACACTTGTCAAGGAATCTGCCCAAATCTGCAATAAGCTGTCTGTTATAACGTCCGGGAACAGGCTCCATAGCGCACCATGTGAAACCGAGCCTTATCATATCGTAACCCCTTGCCCTGAATTCTTCAAAGGGGAAGGTATCGGGATTGTAACCGTAAGAAGGGTTCTCTTTATCAAAATCTTTTTTGTCAACAACGTTCATTCCGCTGAATATGCGTTCTCTGCCGTGTTCGTCAACAAAGCGCATACCGTCAATTGTTATTTTATCCATAAAATATTATTCTCCTGTATGGTAAGATTATTTTGTCTTAACTGTTGTATTAACGGGTTCGGAATATGTATCCCAGAAAGAGCCTGCAATAAGCTCTATGTTGTATTGTGTGTCAGCCTTCAGATCGTCAAAAACAACAGAAAGTGTTTCAGGCATATTATAAAAATAATATTCACTCCATATTTTTTTCTGCTTGACTATGAGACCGTTCTCTGCTTCCTTAATAACAATTTTGTAATCGTTTACGTATTCTTTCTTGACTTCAGCCTGGGGGAAAGTAACCTTAAAGCCGTTTTCGGTAACGTCACTTACGGTGATTTTTGCTTTATCATCAAACCAAGGGGCTTCTGTTGTTTTGTAACGAGCATCGGTGTATTTAAAAGAGTCAACGTTCCACGGCTCGTCAATTTCCCATACAAAGGGGAAGAAATTATCTGTAAGTACGTCGTAAGGATAAATACGAACAGCACCTTCTGCGTTGGCTTCAACTATGAGCATCTGTGCGCAATCTGCCTTATTGGGTGGCACCGTGCCGTAGTATTTGTCGAATTCGTCTAACTCAAAGTATGAGAGAGAACCTGTGCCAAGGCAGGTGAAATGTCTTTGGTGAATTGAACGGGGATCATTTATCGGTACGTGCGAGTGTCCTGAAAAGTCGATTACCTGAGGATAGTCCATCAATGTGGGAATAAAGGCTTCATCTGCCCAGTATATACTGCCTGAAACCGTATCTGTAAGATGCGGATGCTGGAAGAAGAAAATAGGCTTTTTCGGGTCTTTTTCTCTGGCAATTTTTAACTCCTTGCTTGCGTATTCTACCTTATCGTGGTCATATTCGCAACCGTGTGAAGAGCTCATAGTAATAAAGTGAAAACCGTTGATTTCAATGTGGTTATCAACAGGTATTCCGAACACTTCACCAAAAAGCTTATATGCCGCCTCAACGCCGTTGCCGTGGTATTCATGGCTAGCCATATTGAGCATATATTTTGTTTCGGGCTTAAGGTTATTATCAAGTGTTGCCTTGAATTTTCTCATCTGCTTTTCTGTGCCTGAGTTTGCAAAGTCACCGTCAGCAAAAACACCGTCAAGTTTTTTGTATGTAGGGTGTGATTCTGCCAATCTGTAAGCAATTTTAATCGCTTTTTCCATACGTTCTTCTTCAACGCAATGTTCGTCCTTGTAGTGAACATCACTGACCACCATGAATCTTAAAACAGGATTAAAATCTTTTTGTAACATAAAATTTGCCTCCGCAGTAATCAAAATACATCACTTTAATTTTATCATTACAAGTTGTATAATTCAATCGTAAAAACAAACAATTACTTATAATAAAATATGTTAAAAAGTTTCATATTTATATTTATTTTTCTTTTTATCTATGATATAATACAAAAAAACAAAAAAGGAGTTTTTATTATGCAGATTACTAAAGATACAGTTATCGGCAATATTCTTGACGAAGCACCCGATACAGCACCTTTTTTCCTTGAAATGGGCATGCATTGCTTAGGTTGCCCGGCATCAAGAGGCGAAACAGTTGAAATGGCTTGTATGGTTCATGGTGTTAATGCAGATGAGCTCATTGCCAAAATCAACAAATTCCTTGCCGAAAAATGAGTGTTAATCTCACACCGAGGCTTTCTGCTGCCGCATCTCTTGTGAGAGGCGGCGGCATTATTGCAGATATCGGTACCGACCACGGTTATCTGCCGGTTTACCTTGTTCAGACTGGAAGGGTTAAGGGTGCAATTGCGGCGGATATAGGCAGGATGCCGTTACAGAATGCCGCAAAAGCTATCGAACATTACGGCATGACGGATAAAATTTCATTGCGCCTTTCTGACGGATTGTGTAAGTTTACGCCGGATGATGCGCAGGAATTCGTTTTTGCAGGTATGGGCGGTACGTTGATTGCCGAAAAATTATCTGAAACTCCCTGGATAAAAAACAAAGATTTGCATTTTGTTTTTCAGCCACAAAGCAGGGCTGAAGATTTAAGAAAATTCCTTTTTGAAAACGGCTTTTGTATCAATAAAGAGATTGCTACCCACGAAGGCAGGCGGCTCTATATAGCATTTGATGCAGTTTATACGGGCGAAACACGCGAGTTTACATACGCTGATTGCTTTATAGGTGAATTGCCCCGTTGTGAAGATGCGTTTAAACATCTGACCCATCAGGTTTCTCGACTTCGCGAAAAACACGACGCGTATATGAAGTGCGGCAGATGTGACGAGGCGCAGGAGCTCTTTGAAACGATCAAAAAAATTGAAGGTTTTATAAATGATTGAAACAATTTCACAAATAATAGGATTCGGCGGTGCAGGACTTAATTTTTTGTCTTTTCAGCAACGCAAGCGCAGTCGTATAATCGGTGTACAGATTGGTGCTGCAGTTCTTTTTATAATTCATTACATACTTTTGGGGATTGACGGTGACGGAGAGGCTTTCTCAGGTGCGGCGCTTAATTTTATAGGACTTCTGCGCTCCGTTGTTTTTATAAATAACCACAAAAAGTGGGCGAAAAGCCCCGTTTGGCTTGCAGTCTTTGTTGCTATAAGTGTGGTTGCCGCAATATTGACGTGGGAAGCGTGGTATTCTGTTTTGCCTTCAGTTGCCATGATTCTTACGACCGTCAGTTATTGGATGAAAAATGAAACTAAAATAAGACTTATAACATTCCCCAGTTCTCCGTGCTGGCTTGTATATAACATAATTGTAAAATCAAGTGCAGGTATCATAACCGAGTGTATTGTTATGACATCCCTTATTATCGCAATTGTAAGATACGATATTCTCAAGAAGGAAAAGGTGAAAGAATGAAGGTTAAAGATGTTTATGATTTTCTCGATTTTATAGCACCGTTCAATACTGCGGCGCAGTGGGATAACTGCGGACTTTCAGTGGGCTCTTTTGACAGTGATGTATCAAAGATACTTGTAGCCCTTGACGTTACGGACGAAGTAATTGATGAAGCACTTAAAATCGGCGCAGAACTTGTTGTAACACACCATCCTTTGATTTTTACGCCTGTTTCACAGGTTGAAAGCAAAAGTCTTTTATATAAAGCCGTAAAATCAGGTGTTAATTTTATTTCATCACACACCTGCCTTGATAGCGCAATCGGCGGTGTCAACGATTGTCTTGCTGATAAAGCGGGTATTAAGAATATTTGCACAACATCTGTTGACACTTGTCTTAAGGTGGGTGACATTGAGCCATGCACACCTTCCGTGTATGCACATAAGCTGAAGGAGGCCTTAGGCGGTAAAATTGCTTTTACTGATAACGGTAAAACAATAAGCAAAATTGCATTTTGTTCAGGCGGTGGCGGTGATTTTATAAACGCCGTTGCTGATTTAGGGGTTGATGCTTTCCTGACAGGTGAGGCAAAGCATCACGAGTATCTTGAAGCAAAACGTTCGGGCATAGCTCTTTTTGCTGCAGGGCACTATGAAACGGAAGTTGTGGTTTGTGAGTTCTTGAAAAAAAGTCTTGAGCTGCAGTTTGAGAATACAGAAGTAGTTGCATTTGAAGGTAAAGCACCTGTAAATTATATTTGAGTGAGTTAATATGGCATTAGACGGAATGTATTTGAGTTTTCTCGTTTCGTCGGTAAACGAATTACTGACAGGCGCGAAGGTTGATAAAATTCACCAACCCTCAAAAAATGAGATGGTGTTCATAATGCGGACAAAGGGCGGTATGCCTAAGCTGTATTTTTCAGCGGATGCAAACAGTCCACGTTTTGCCGTGGTTGATAAAACACCTGAAAATCCACAGAATCCACCTATGCTTTGTATGCTTTTCAGAAAACGCCTTGTGGGAGCTACACTACTCGGTGTGGAGCAGTACGGTCTTGACAGAATAGCATTTTTCAATTTTGATGCAACCAACGAAATAGGCGATAGGGTAAAATTGACTCTTGCGGTGGAAATAATGGCGCAACACAGCAACGTTATACTTTTTGACGGTGATAACCGTATTGTGGATGCTTTAAGACGTGTTGATAGTGAAAAATCATCTTATAGACTTGTTTTGCCCGGTGCACAGTATAAATTACCTCCGGCACAGGAAAAACTCGATTTGAGAAATGTTGAACCTTCTGAAGTCTGTGATGCGGTTTTACGACATGTGAACGTTAAATTGGCATCTGCAATATTGAAAACCCTGCAGGGCGTTTCACCGGTGCTTTCAAGGGAGTTGGCGTTCAGAGTCTGTGGGGATGATAAAGGTGTAGGCGAGCTCTCCGGAACAGAAAAAATGAATCTGTTGTGCGAGCTGAGTGCCTTGAAAACAGTTCTTGTAAACGGAAGAACTCAACCTACAATGGTTCTTGATGAGTCGGAAAAGCCTATGGAATTTTCCTTCATACCCATTACCCAGTACGGCGCTGGGTTCAAAACGATAGAAAAAGAAAATGTTTTCAGTCTGCTTGAAGGCTTTTATTCCGAACGTGACCGCCTTCTTAGAACGCGTTCCAAAGGCGCAGAGTTATTTAAAACTCTTGAAAACTTAATTGAAAGAACTGCACGAAAACTCAATAATCAACAAGATGATTTAAAGAAATGTGCAGACAGAGAAAATATACGTATCAATGCAGAGCTTGTGACTGCCGCGCAGTACAGACTTCAAAAAGGCACAAACGTTTATGAGGTCGAAAATTATTATGATAACAATAATATTGTAAAGATTTCCGTTGACCCTGCACTTTCTCCGTCGCAGAATGCACAGAGATTATATAAAGAATACCGCAAAGCCTGTACCGCAGAAAATATGCTGATAAAACTAATTGAAGACGGGGAGCAGGACCTTGCGTATCTTGAAAGTGTCCGTGACCTGCTCCAAAGGTCAACACTTGAAAGAGAGTTCGGCGAAATAAAAGATGAACTCATTTCACAAGGTTTTATCAAACCGGGAAAAAACGGTAAAAAACAAATGAAAAAACAGGCACTCGCACCCCTTGAATTTAAAACGAGTCAGGGACTTACTGTACTTGTGGGCAGAAATAATATACAGAACGATAAGCTTACATTTAAAACAGGGCGTAAGGGTGATATATGGCTTCACGCACAGAAATGCCCCGGGTCACACGTTCTGCTTCTTGCGGATAACGGTGAAGTGCCTGATGATGCAATAGTAGAAGCCGCTGAAATTGCCGCATATTACAGTTCGGCAAAAGACAGTACAATCGTAACGGTGGATTACACCGACGTTAAGAATATTAAAAAACCTAACGGCGCAAAGCCCGGTTTTGTGGTTTATTACACTTACTATTCCGTTAACGTAAAACCTAAAAACAAAGAGTAGTGTTGTTTTAAGAGTCGCCGATTAAGGCGACTCTTTTTGCTATTTTATTCGGCGATAAAAACAAACAACAAGCCTTCTTTTTGTGAAATGCTACAAAGATGAAGATCTGGTGAGATTTTTAATATTTTCGTTCGTTTAATAAGTGAAAAGATATTTTAAAGGAGGTTGTATTATGACAACAAAATCCAAATTAAAGAGAATATTAGCCTTTGTTATTGCTGTGATGACATTGATTGTATCTGTGTCGGCAGTAAATGCTGTGCCGGAACAGGAGAAAAACGCTGTTGAGCAAAAACAGACGGACATTCAGGTGAACACACCTTCGAATACTATTACTACATATTTCCACGAGGAAACAGGTACTTTTATTGTAAAAGGTACGGGTGTTGTAAATGGTTTGTATCCCATAGATTGGGATGCTGTGTGGCCTTGGGTGACATCAGCTGTGAATAACACCACAATAAAACACGTTGTTATCGGCGAAGGTATAACGAATATCACAAACAGCTTTAACGGGTTAGAGAATCTTGTGAGTGTCGCCATTCCCGAAGGTGTTACAAATATTTCAAACAGTTTTATGGAATGTACAAGTCTTACAAGTGTTGATTTCCCTGAATCGCTCAAGGAAATTGCTTACTTTTCTTTTGCATCGTGTACCAGCCTTAAAAATATTACTTTCAAAAACAAGGTCAGAATTTTTGGCGATAGAATAGGTGCACCGTTTTATGGTTGCTCCGCACTGGCGGAATTAAATTTACCCGGTGGATCATCCTTGCAGAACGCCTTTTCTGATTGCAGCTCTTTGAAAAACGTATATATCGGCAAAGAGGGTGCCACTATCTATCCACCTGATGAACCAATGGATATTGAAGACAACTGCCTGTATTGCTTTGACGATTGTCATCCTGACCTTAAGCTTCACTACGTTGAAGGTACGTTGGAGTGTTATGATTTCGTGATCTTGTGGGATGAGGTAATTGTTGAAAATATGCCTGAAAAATCACCCTTACTGTTGAAAAGAATGGCATGAACGTAAACTGGGACGGTAAAACAGCTGCAGGAGTGTACCATATTTATCGCAAAGCCAAAGGTGATAAGAAGTGGACTAAAATTGCCGATACAGAACTGACTTACTATGTTGATGGCACGGTTGAAAGCGGTATCGAGTATGCATATCTTATTAAGGTGGATGAAGATACAGATACTTTAACATCATCATATACAAGGTTTATGGGGGCTCCCGTTATTAAATCTGCTACACAGACCACAACGGGTATAAATATCACATGGGATAAGGTTGGTGGCGCAACTAAGTACAGAATTTACCGCAAGACAGGGTATAACGGAAAATGGACTAAACTTGCCGACGTTACAGGTACAACCTACAAGGACAATAAAGCAAGCAGTAATGTGCGTTATTATTACACCGTAAGGGCTTTCGGTAAAACGGGTTATAGCGATTGTGACAAATCACACCCCTATGCAATCTATCTTAAAACGCCTAAAATAACTTCTGTTAAAAAAGTAAGCAATGGTGTTAGTATCGATTGGGAAAAAGTAGGTTGTAGTGGTTACTATGTTTACAGAAAAGAAGCCGGTGGTAAATGGATAGTGATAAGCAGACCGGCGTCAAGTACCACAAATTATGTGGATAAATCCGCTAAAAAGGGCGTTCAGTATTATTACACCGTAAGATCATATGCGTGGGATATGAGCGAGTGTATAAAGAGCGAATACAAGTCCGCCGTGAAATTCAAGTATTAAAAAATGAAACGTAGAAAAGAAATATTGTTATTGGAGGGGCGTGTAATGAAAAGAATTATAAAGAGTAGTTTATCAATCGTTCTCGTTCTGACCATAGTGTTGAGTTCTTCAATAGCAGGGCTCGGGAAACTTGATTTCAGTGGACTGTTTGCGGTTAAAGCTAAGGCAGCGGATAGCGGAGTTTGTGGCGAAAATGCCGTGTGGACATTTTCCGGTGATACCATGACCATAAGCGGTACAGGTGTAATTACCCATGATCCCGATATGCAGAAACGGTTATACTATGATACTAAAACTATCGTTATAGAAGAGGGTATAACCGGTATAGGTGATTATGCTTTTGGTAAAAATTGGAATTTAAATTCTGTATTAATTCCCGCAACTGTTACAACAGTGGGCTTAAATGCTTTCATTGAGTCCAAAAATCTTAAAGAGATTCATATAACTGATTTGGCGGCATGGTGTAACATTGATTTCAAAAACGAAAAAGCCAATCCTTTGATAAGAGCAGACAATTTGTATCTTAACGGAGAGTTGGTTGAAGGTAGGGTTATAATTCCTGCGGGCGCTTTCAGAATAGCTTCATATGCTCTGAATTGCCCCAATATAACGTCCGTTGTTATTCCTTACGGCGTGACGGAAATCTGCGATTTTGCTTTTGCACATAGCGAAAACCTTGTTTCTGTTACTATACCCGATAGTGTTGTAACCATAGGAAATTCGGCATTTTATTACTGTAAAAAGCTTTCGGAAATTACTATTCCTGACAGCGTTACAACTATTGGTAAGTCTGTTTTTTGTAACTGCTACGCTCTGAAAAGTGTTACGCTTTCAAAAAATATTACTGTCATTGCCGAAGACACTTTCAGTAATTGCGGTAGTCTTGAAACAATCACGATTCCCGATAGTGTAAAAAGCATAGACGAGTTTGCTTTTTCGTATTGCACAAGTCTTACGAATATTAATTTCTGTGAAGGTTTGGATAGCATAGGTTCTTGTGCTTTTTATAATTGCATAAGTCTTACATCCGTTGTATTACCTGATGGAATGAAAAGTATTGGTAGTTCTGCATTTGAAAGCTGCCGAAATCTTAATTCAATCACCATTCCGTATAGTGTAACATACATTGGAGTGTCAAGCTTTTATGGAAGTAAATATTATTTTGACATAAGTAACTGGGAACAAGGGTTTCTTTATATAGACAATCATCTTGTTAGGGTAAATAGTGAGAATACAGGTGATTGTGAAATAAGAGATGGTACAAAAACAATTGCAGGAGATGCATTCTCTTACTGCAGAAAAATTACCTCAATCAAAATCCCTGATAGCGTGGTCAGTATAGGAGACGGTGCTTTCGAATATTGTGAAAGTATAGAGACAATTACGCTTCCTGACAGTGTAACATATCTTGGCAGATCAGCTTTTAAAGATTGTGTTAATTTAAGCTCTGTAGAATTATCCGACAGTGTAACTAGTATCGGATCTTATGCATTCAGCAATTGTACGAGTCTTGAAACAGTTACTATTCCTGACAGTGTAACAAGTATAAGCTCATATGCATTCAAAGGATGCACAAGTCTTGTATCTGTCACGTTGCCGGACACTCTTACTGATATTGACAAATATGTTTTTGAAGACAGTCTTTACTATGACAATGGTGATAATTGGGAAAATGATGTTCTTTACATCGGTAATCATCTTATAGAAGCAAAAACCTCCTTGTACGGTCAATATGATATAAGGGATGGTACAATATCAATTGCGGCATCTGCTTTTGATAATTGTGCTGAGTTGATTTCTGTTAAAATCCCTGATAGCGTAACCAATATAGGTGAAACTGCTTTTCTGGATTGCATCAAGCTTAAATCGATAACAATTCCCGGCAACGTATCGACCATAGGTAAGTATGCTTTTGCGGATTGCGTTGACCTTGTATCGGTTACGGTATCGGATGGTGTAATGAGTATTGGTGAAAGTGCTTTCAAAAATTGTGATTTGCTATACTCAATTACAATACCTGATAGCGTAACAACCATTGAAGATTTTGCTTTGGGTTATGATAACGGTACGGTTCAAATTAAGGATTTTGTCGTTTGCGGAAAACCGGGCACTATTGCAGAAACTTATGCAAATGAAAACGGTTTTACTTTCGTTGATTCGGCGCATACCCATATATCAACCGATTGGAAAACAATTAAGGAATCTACGGTAGATATCGATGGCGTGAAAATAAAGGAGTGTACTGTTTGTAAAACTGCACTTGAAACAGAGATTATTCCGCAACTTACACCCGCGGCACCGATGGTGAGTGTTAGGACTTCTACTCGTAGTATTTCATTACGATGGAAAAAGGTTTCAGGTGCGGATGAGTATATTGTATATCGTCGAGAATACGAACCAGAAGCCAAAAAATGGAGCGGTTGGACGAGACTTGAAGATGGTTTGACAGAATCAGGCGATTATGATGATGTTTACTATTATGATAAAAATTACGATATTAATCATTATGATGATTACAGTGCAAAATCAGGTACGTATTATATCTATACGGTAAGGGCAGCTAACGAAGTAGGGTGCGGTCCATATACATCAACCGAAAAACTTTATTTCCTTGAAGCACCTAAGATAACCTCCCTTGAACATGATTGTAACAATATAACCATAAAATGGAAAAAGGTTGACGGAACAAAAGCGTATATCGTGTATCGTGCGAACATGCATAACTATGGTAACGGATGGCAAAAAATCGATACTACCAAAGGCACGTCGTACGTTGATAAAAGTGCTAAGGTTGGAGAGCACTATAAATATACGGTAAGGTCATATAATGGTTCATACATATCGTGGTTTTATGATTATAACGAGATAACAATGCTTACTTCACCGAAGCTTAAGAGCGTTTCATGTTCTAAGGATGGTGCAACGGTTAAGTGGGATAAGGTGAAGGGCGCAGATAGTTATTATGTGTATCGCAGAGAGTATGATGCTAAGGCTAAAAAGTGGAGCGGTTGGACTCGAATTGGTGATATTTATAATACATCATATGTAGATAAAACTGCAAAATCAGGTACATATTATATCTACACCATAAAAGCAAAGGCGGGGGCGTGGAATCATAGTGATTACAGCTCATACGACAAAACCGGTCTCAAACTTTATTTCCTTGCCACACCGTCACTTAAGAGTGCTACAAGTACGAAATCGGGCGTGAAGCTTCAATGGAACAAAATAAGCGGTGCCACCGGCTACATTGTATATCGCAAAACGGGTAATGGCAGTTGGACTAAAATTGCAACAGTCAAGGGTAGCGGAAAAACTGTCTATCTTGACAAAAGCGCCAAGAAGGGGATAACCTACACCTATACCGTAAGAGCTTATTACGGTTCATCAAAAAGCAGTTACAATGCAAAAGGGTTATCAATAAAAGACAAATATTAAAAATAAAAAAATGTTCAACCACATTTTTGTGGTTGAACATTTTTTGTTAGTTTTCTGCTATTAAATGCACTCTGAACGACACACCGTCACCATGTGGTCTGTGGGTAAGGTTAAGTCCTGCATTCATAAGGTATGCACCGCTGTAAACCTCGCCTGTTTCTTCGATTTCATAGCGTTTTTCCGGGTCTAGACCTTTGAGCCTTAACATAAAGAACTCGTCATAAAGGCGCTTGATTTCAACAACCGTTACGAGAGCTTCGTTTTTGTCTTCTGAAACGAACTCCCAAGCAACGTGGAATTCATTTTCAAAAGGTGTTATAAGCCTGTAAAGGTCACCGTAGTGTATAACATCGTAATATTTGTGGTAAAGAGCAATCTGGTCTTTGATTTCCGCAATTTCTTCGGGGGTCAGCTTGTCGGGATCAAGCTCGTAGCCGAATGAACCCCACAGGGCAACATTCATTTTTGTTTCGTACCCTGTTCGTCTGTTTGCGGAAACGTGGGCACCCATAGTTGAAGCAGGATAGCACATAGATGTACCAAACTGTATTGTAAGTCTTTCAATGGGGTCTGTGTTGTCGCTGGTCCATATCTGCGGTGAATAATAAAGCATACCGGGGTCAAAACGTCCGCCGCCACCGGAACAGTTTTCAAGAAGAATGTGGGGGAAGTCAGTTGTGAGTCTGTCCATAATCTCGTACGTGCCGAGAACGAAACGGTGGAAAACTTCACCTTGCTTTTCAGGCGGGAGCTCAGCACAGGAAACTTCAGTAAGATTTCTGTTGAAATCCCATTTAACGTAATCAATATTGTTGTTGGAAAGTATATCGTACATCATTGAGTAAATGTGGTCTCGCACTTCCTTGCGTGAGTAGTCAATAACATACTGTGTACGGGCGATAGATTTATCTCTGCCCTCGGTGTGTAAGCACCAGTCGGGGTGAGCTCTGTATATGTCTGAGTCGGGTGAAATCATTTCCGGCTCGAACCAGATACCGAACTTAAGACCGCAGTCGTTTACTTCTTTTATAAGTCCGGATAAACCTTTTTGTAACTTGTATTCAGCAACGTACCAGTCACCTAAAGAGCTGTTATCATGGTCACGCTTGCCGAACCAACCATCGTCCATAACGAGCATTTCAAGACCAATATCTTTAGCGTGCTTTGCAAAGGAAACAAGCTTGTCGTGGTCAAAGTTCATACCTGTTCCTTCCCAGTTGTTTATAAGAAGGGGACGTTTTGCCTTTTTCCATTTTCCGCGAACAAGGTTATTTGCGTAAAGTCTGTGGAAAGTACGGCTCATTTCACCTAACCCTTCGTTAGTGTAGACCATAACTGCTTCGGGTGAATAGAATTCTTCACCGGGAGCAAGGTGCCAGCTGAATCCTTCGGGGTTGATACCCATAACGAGCCTTGATGAACAGAACGCATCTACTTCAACGTCAATTGAAAAGTTACTGCTGTAAACAAGATTAAAGCCGTAACACTCGCCGTAATCTTCATTTGTACCTTTTTTTACGAGTGCCGTGAAGGGGTTGTGGTTGTGGCTTGAAGAGCCACGTTTACTTTTAATTGACTGTATTCCGCGGTGAAGGGGATATCTGTCAAGACTTCTTTCTTTAACCCATCTGCCGTAAAGGTCAAGCATATCGTAATCGTTACCGGGCAAATCAACACAGAGTGAGTGAACGGTATCAATATAAAAAGGCTTGTCTGATGCGTTTTCAACCTTAACGCGTCTGGTGATAGCGCCGTAATCCTTGAAAACCGTATAGATAAGTGTAACTTTTGCTCCTGTAACCTTATCTTCGGTAACAACTTCAAGAGTGTCGGCTTCGCTTTCATCGTTAAGGTATAAAGACGGCATACCCGGAATGGGCTTTTTACCGCTGTATATTTCGTGACTGACGTATCTTAAATCTGTAACCTTGTTGCCATCGCTGTTTTTAACGGCAAAAGCAGACAAACGGAAATCACCTGCACCGAAGGTGGAATATTCAAGGGGCGTAACGTCGGGGGAAAAATTGAAAACTCTCGCAGATGGACTATCGGGGCAGAATGATGCGAACCCGGGTCTTATGCGCAGCTGTTCAACGTCGGTGTCGGGGATAGGCGCACCGTAATAATAATGAACGAGATAATTGCCTTCAAAAACACCGAAAATGTAAGTGGATGTTTTTGAGTCAAGCTTGAAGGTTTTTGTGTTTTCGATATATTGGATTGACATATTTTATTCTCCTTTGGAAAGTCCTGCAGGTTTTTTCAACATTTTCGGGATATTTATTTTTTGCGGACATTTTTCTGAACAAGCACCGCACTCTATACAGTTGTGGGCACGCATTTCTTCGGGGATAAGGTCGTATTCTTTGTTGAAATCAACCTTTTCACGGGTTTTATTATATTCATTATACGCTTTGAAGCACGCGGGAATATTAACACCGGCAGGGCATGTTTCAACACAGTATTTGCAATCTGTACAGGGTACGGCAAAGTTCTTTCTGAAAAGAATATTGGCTTTTTCAATTGCGTCTTTTTCTTTATCTGAAAGGGGTTTGCACTCTGCAAAGGTTTTTAAGTTGTCTTCAACCTGCTCATATGTGCTCATACCGCTCAGAATAGTCAGTACACCGTGAAGCTCAAGGTTGAAACGCATTGCGTATGATGCTGCCGATGCATCACCCAATTCTGCGAAAACAGCCTTTGCTTCATCGTTGAGTGTATGTAAAGAGCCACCGCGTACAGGTTCCATTATAATGCAAGGAATGTTTCTGTCTTCAAGAGCTTTGTAGTATGATTTTGCGTTGTCAGCTTCCCAATCGTAGTAGTTAATCTGTAACTGGGCAAAGTCCCACTCGTATTTATCGAGCAGCTCAATAAAAAACTCCAGATCGCCGTGGAATGAAAAACCAAGATGTTTTATTTTACCTGCTTTTTTCTGTTCCTTGAGATATTCATAGGCGTTTGCGCTGTCAAAAACCTTCCAGATATCTCTGTTCACGCTGTGAAGAAGATAGAAATCAAAGTAATCAACACCGCATTTTTCCAACTGTTCGTTGAAAAGCTGCTCAGGTGTTGCATTTTTTTCTTTAATTACCCAGCCGGGGAGTTTTGTTGCAAGGCAATAACTCTCTCTGGGATATCTGCTCAGAGCCTCTTTTGCGAAGGCTTCCGAATCACCGCCGTGGTAAACATAGGCTGTGTCAAAATAGTTAACACCCGATTTTACGGCGAGATCAATAAGTCTGAACGCCTCATCGCGGTCGATAGTTTCTTCGCCTTCTTTGGCTTTAGGAAGCCGCATAAGACCGAAGCCTAATTTTGAAATTTGTCTTCCTATAGAAGGAAAATCGCTGTATTGCATAAAAAAACCTCCGAAAAGTGTTTGGAATAATTATACAATACAACGATTTGTTTTACAAGAACATATTAAAAGGTTGTTTCAATATTTTTTATGCAGTTTTCGGGAGAGTATCTGAATGTGTCAATGTGACCTTCATTCAGGAAATAATGTGGCTTTTTGCGTGGGTATTCCGCATCAAAGGAATCAACAATAATAAGCTTGAATTTCATTTTTTCGGGAATAATGCTTTTTATAAAAACGCTTGTATGCTGACCTTCGGTTACATTTGGTGTGTACTCGGCAAGACCTGAAAGATTAGGTGTCAGTTCAACAAAAACACCATAGTTTTCAATACTTCTTACAATGCCGCTGACAGTTTCACCCACGTTGAAAAAACGTGCGTTTTCTTCCCAGGTGCCGAGTAACTCTTTGTGTGTCAGGGTCACTCTGCCGTAATCATCAAAGCTTTTAATTATAACTTTTATATTGTCACCTGTTGAAAACCTTACGGACGGGTGCGGAATTCGCGAAACGGAAATGTTGTCAATGGGTAAAAGTCCGTTTATACCGCAGCCTATATCGCAAAAAACGCCGAAGTTTTCGATGTGCGTAACCTTTGCATCAATGATGTCCCCGGGCAGAAATTTACTGATAACGTTTTCTGTAAAATCAGTTTGCAGCTTTTTTCGGCTTAATATTGCCAGCTTGCCGTCAGCAGTTTCTTTTATTTCATCAATAATAAACCTTACGGGTTTGTTGACTCTTGCAATTATAGCTATGTCCCGTGTTGTGCCTTCCGAGATACCTATGGCACATTCTTCACGTGGGATGATGCCGTGTATAAAACCGAAATCGATATGTAAATTATGTTCGCAGTCGCAGTAGTTCACACGTTGCTCCAAGGGTGTTTTTTCGTAGTAAGCTTTCGTGAAGCTTTCGATTGATGAAAGGCAGAGCTTGTTTTCCTTTGTGTTTATAAGGAAACCTTCCGGAAGATATGACATCATAATATTCACCTGTTTTCATTTATTTTTATCTTGCTCTTTAATTTTATGTAAAAGTATGTTACAATATTTCATAATTTTATTTTGGAGGGATATTTGTGGACGTCCGCGTTGGTGATATTTTAGAAATGAAAAAGCAACATCCCTGCGGAGCAAAACAGTTTTACGTTCTGCGCTCGGGAATGGATTTTCGTTTGCGTTGTTGCGGATGTGAACGCGAATTTCTGATTCCCCGTGTTAAGGCGGAGAAAAATATAAAAAAGATAATCAGGGAGAATATCGATGCTTGATAAACTTGAACAGGTTGAGACGCGCTTCGATAGGGTTAATGACCTTATCTGTCAGCCCGAAGCCGTGTCTGACCAGAAAAAATACGCGGAACTTATGCGTGAATTGAAGAATTTAACGCCTATTGTTGAAGCCTTCAGAGAATATAAAAACGCTGTTGAAAACGGCGAGGCGGCAAAAGAGATGCTGTCGGAGCACCCTGATAAAGAGCTTCAGGAAATGCTTGAACTTGAAATTGAAGAAAGTAAGGAAAAAGCACAGGCGCTTACTGAAAAGCTTAAAGTTTTACTTCTTCCCAAAGACCCTAATGATGATAAGAACGTTATTATTGAAATCCGTGCAGGTGCAGGCGGGGAAGAAGCGGCGCTCTTTGCAAACTCACTTTTCAGAATGTACTCAATGTACTCTGAAAGCCGCGGCTGGCATCCCGAAGTTCTTTCTGTCAACGAGACGGGATTAGGGGGCGTTAAAGAAATCAGTTTTATGATTGAAGGCGACGGAGCTTATTCCCGTTTTAAATTTGAAAGCGGCGTTCACCGTGTACAACGTGTTCCCGAAACCGAATCAGGTGGCAGAATCCATACGTCTACCGTGACCGTTGCAGTCCTTCCCGAAGCGGAAGATGTGGATATTGCAATTGACCCTACGGAGCTGCAGATAGATACTTACCGTTCAAGCGGGGCAGGGGGTCAGCACGTTAATAAAACTGAGTCTGCCATAAGAATCACACATATTCCGACAGGGACTGTTGTTGAGTGTCAGGATGAACGCAGTCAGCACAAAAACCGTGAACGGGCAATGAAAATTCTTCGTTCAAGACTTCTTGATGCAGAGCGTGAAAGACAGAGTGCGGAGATTGCTGACGAAAGGCGCTCTCAGGTCGGTACAGGTGACAGAAGCGAAAGAATAAGAACCTATAATTTCCCGCAAGGGCGTGTGTCAGACCACCGCATAGGTCTCACACTTTATAAAATTGAAGCAATTTTAAACGGCGATATTGACGAAATTATTGATTCACTTATAACTGCCGATACTGCCGAAGAATTAAAATCATCAGAGGAATAATTTTGAATACAGAGCTTGTTAAAATATCCGTTACAGACGGTGAACAGAAATATATAAAAGCCGCCGATTATTTAAAGGGTGGTCAGGTTGTAGGTATGCCTACTGAAACCGTTTACGGTCTTGCGGGCAATGCCTATTCACCCGATGCGGTAAAAAGAATATTTGAAGCTAAAGGAAGACCACAGGATAATCCGCTTATAGTCCATATCTCCGAGTTTTCACAGCTTTATGAACTTGTCAGCGAAGTTCCCGACAAGGCTAAAAAACTGGCTGATGAATTCTGGCCCGGACCTTTAACAATGATACTTCCTAAATCCGATAAAGTGCCGTTGTGCGTTACTGCAGGGCTTGATACTGTTGCGGTAAGATGTCCTTCACATCCCGTAGCGAGAAGGTTGATTGAGATTTCGGGTATGCCGCTTGCGGCGCCTTCCGCAAATCTTTCCGGCAAGCCCAGTCCCACAAAGGCTGAGCACGTTTTTGAAGATTTAAACGGCAGAATACCTATGATAATTGACGGTGGTGAATGTGACGAAGGTGTAGAGTCAACTGTAATTACCCTTGCAACACCTGTCCCTAAATTGTTGCGCCCGGGTAATGTGACCTTATCACAGCTTAAAAGTGTACTTGGGGATGTTCAGGTAGATAATGCCGTTCTCAATCCCTTGAAAGCGGATGAAAAAGTGTCTTCACCGGGGATGAAATATAAGCATTATTCACCTGAAGCGGAGATTATCCTTGTCAGGGGTTCTTATGAGTCCTTTAAGAACTATGTAAACGGATTTTCAGGTGAAAACATTTATGCTATGGTATTTGACAACGAGGGCGAAGGGCTTTCTGTTCTTTCAATAAAGTACGGAAAGGAAGATTATAAAAACCTTGCCCATTCCTTGTTTGACTCCCTTCGTGAGCTTGATAAAAAAGGCGCACAAAAATGTTTTGTAAGATATCCTGACGAAAATAACGACGATAACCTTGCGGTTTTAAACAGACTCCTTCGTGCTGCGGGTTTTAAGGTGATAGATGTATGAAAAAACTTGTTGGTCTCACAGGTAAAACGGGTGCAGGTAAATCTACTGTCAGTGAATATCTCTCCAAAAAGGGTGCATATGTTATAGATGGAGATATTGTTGCAAGAGAAGTTCTTGATACCGATAAATATCTGATACCGGCACTCGGGTCGGCTTTCGGGGATATTTTTAATAGCGATGGCTCTTTGAATCGCAAAAAAATTGCCGCTGCCGCTTTTTCGTCACCTGAAAATACCGCAAAATTAAATTCAATTATGCATCCGGCTATCAATAAAGCCATTCATTTTAAAGCAGATAAGGCGTTCGGTTCACACGATGTTGTTATTGTGGATGCCGCGGCTATAATTGAGTCCGGGTTTGCCGATGAGTGCGATGTTTTGATTGTGGTTACAGCACCCCTACAAGTGCGGAAGGAACGTATAATCAAGCGTGATAATTTATCAGAAAAAGATGCAATGATTCGCATAAACGGTCAGAAAGACGATGCTTTTTACAACTCAAAAGCCGATTTCATTATAAACAACTGCGAACCGTATATTTTGTCGGAAGAACTTGCTGCTGTTGAAAAGGAGCTTTTTTAGTCAGTGAAAGACAGAACAAAGAATATTATCAAACTAAGCTTTGCCGTATTGATATTGCTGGTGGTTTCGGTTATAATAACAGTTAATTCAGTCAGTCTTGTGCTTCAGACGGTTTATCCGCGCGAGTATTCCGATTTGATTGAGAGCTATGCCGAAGCGTATGATATTGATAAATCGTTGCTTTATGCACTTGTTGAATGTGAAAGCGGCTTTGACAAAAATGCCGTTTCGTCCGTAGGTGCTAAGGGGCTCACTCAGATAACACCTGAAACTTTTCAATGGCTTCAGACTAAAACGGGCGAAGACTATACGGATGATGCACTTTTTGAGCCTGAGATTTCAGTTAAATACGGTGCATTTTTCTTAAGTATGTTGCTTGATGAATTCGGTGACACCAAAACAGCGCTTGCCGCATATCATGCAGGAAGAGGGAAAGTCAACGAATGGTTAGATAATACGGAATATTCATCCGACGGCAAAAAACTTGATGAAATTCCTTTTGAAGATACCGCTTTATACGCCGGTAAGGTTATGAAGGTGCGGGAGTGGTATTGTAAAATTTATAAAATGGAGGATACACAAAATGGCAACATTTGATGAACTTAAAAATGAACTTTTTTATAAACCCAAACATGCGGTAAATGTTATAACAGAGTCAGAAGTTACGAAAGCGGATGCTTTCTGTGAGGGCTATAAACAGTTCCTTAACGGTGCAAAAACAGAGCGAGAGGCAACCGAAATCGTGAAAAACGATGCAATCAACCGCGGTTTTGAAGAATTTGACCCCTATAAGCAATATAAAGCAGGCGATAAGGTTTATTACGTTAACCGTGATAAATCAATAATTCTTGCAGTCATCGGTAAAAAAGGTCTTAATGAAGGCGTAAAGATTGCTGCTGCTCATATTGACTCACCACGACTTGACCTTAAACCAAACCCCCTTTATGAAAGTGATGAGTTGGCTCTTTTTAAAACTCATTACTACGGCGGTATTAAAAAATATCAATGGGTTGCGATACCTTTAGCACTTCACGGTGTTGTTGTTAAAGCTGACGGCTCAAAGGTTACAGTTAAAATCGGTGAAGAAGAAGGAGAGCCCAGGTTTGTTATTTCCGATATCCTTCCCCATCTTGGTGCGGAACAGGGTAAACGCACTCTTTCTGAAGGTATTCAGGGTGAAGAGCTCAATGTTATCGTTGGCAGCCGACCTTTCAGAAATGATGAGGGTAGTGAGCTTGTCAAACTCAATATACTTAAGCTTCTCAACGAAAAATACGGTATAAAAGAAGCTGATTTCCTTAGTGCGGAACTTGAAGTTGTGCCTGCATTTAAAGCGGATGATATAGGCTTTGACCGTGGTCTTATCGGTTCATACGGTCACGATGACAGAGTGTGCGCATATCCTGCGGCTATGGCGGCTTTTGATACCGAGAATCCCGATTATACGGTTATTACCGTTCTTACAGATAAAGAAGAAACAGGCTCTGACGGTAATACAGGCTTGCAGTCATCTTATCTTAAATATTTTATTGCCTATCTTGCAAAGGCTAACGGACTTGATGTTTTTGAAGTTCTTTCAAAGAGTGAATGTCTTTCTGCAGACGTTAACTCGGCTTACGATCCTACATTCAATTCTGTTTTTGAGAAGAACAATACCTCGTATCTTAACAAAGGTGTTGTTATTACAAAATACACAGGCTCGCGCGGAAAAGGCGGCACAAGTGATGCTTCCGCAGAGTATATGGGCAAAATCAGAAGAATGCTTGATGAAGACGGTATCGTGTGGCAGATTGGAGAGTTGGGTAAGGTTGATGCAGGCGGTGGCGGAACGGTTGCTAAATATATTGCAAACCTTGATGTTGACGTTGTTGATCTTGGTGTTCCCGTTCTTTCAATGCACGCTCCGTACGAGGTCGTTTCAAAACTTGACGTCTATATGGCGTACCGTGCGTTCTGTAAGTTTTTTAAACAGTAAGTTTATAAGTTGAAGAAAAGGTGTTTAAAATGAAAATAAAGTTTAAATTTCTTTCACTTTTCCTTTGTTTAATTGTGGTGTTCTGTTCATTTTCAACAGTTGCTTTTGCTGAAGGTGAAAACGGCGAAGCTGTTTTAGGTGATATTGACGGCAGTGGTACTGTTGATACTCAGGATGCACGAGATATTCTCAAAATGGCAAGCGGGATTATTGAAACGGATTTGGCAATTGCCGATATGAACGGTGACGGCATTGTGTCAATTGACGATGCTACACAGGCTCTTATTAAAGCTACCAATATCGGCGGCGTGGTTATCCCTAATAAGAACGGTGATAACTATCTCTCTGATGATCCTGATAATGAGTTTATTAAACTTATTGCATCTACCTATAACGTGGATACAAAGGCTCTTGTTGCGATTTATTCAGTACCCGATAGCGGAACTAATTATGTTCTGCAATTTAAAGCAAGCGGTCTTTTGAATAAAACTTATGAAAAGAGTCCTGATAATCTTTACAGGGTTTATCATATCGGTCTTGCACCCGAGAGAACAATCAGTTATACAAGCGGTAACCTTGTTACAGGTAACTTTAATTGCAGCGGTGCGGAAGGTATGCTTGTTTTCAACCTGGTTCAGACAAAGGTTATGACACAGTATCCCGATTATTTTGAAGGCGTTTAATTAATAAAAAGCCGATGCTCACACGGCATCGGCTTTTTTATGCTTTTTAATATTTTGCTTTTTTTGACCTTGTGATTGAAGCGAGCTTTTCAGAAATTAAAAATGAAAAAAACGCGAAAGCAAGGCTCAAAGCGAATTCTGAAAAAGATAGAGATTCAAGGTTCAGTATTGTGTTCAGAGGCGAGTAAATAACAGTTATACATAACGCCATATTGAACAGTATAAATATTGCGCAGGTTTTGTTGTGAGTAATCTTCGAAAGAGTTTTTGTGAAGCTTTTACCAAAATCAAGGTTTGATAATATCAAAAAGATATTTGAAAGCATAATGACACTCATACCGAAGCTGCGTGCCGTATTGGTGTTACAAAGGTTGGCTTTAACCATAACGACGTAAGGGATAAATGAAAAAACGAATAAAACCACGCCTTGCAGAACACTTGATAACAGCATTTTCTTTGATAGTATGTTTTCATATTTTCCCCGTGGCGGTAAATTCATTATGTCCGCGTTTGCAGGCAGACTCTCAAAAACTATTGAACAGGTAGGGTCAATGAGCATTTCCGTTAATGCAATGCCTGTCGGTAATAAAAATATTGATGTTGCCTGCAGATTTAAAACAGGCGAAAACAAAGCCGAAAGTATAATCGGCAGATGTATTGTTATAAGATAACAGACAGATTTTTGTATGTTTCTGAAAATTCGTCTGCCGTCTTTTATTGTTTTGGTTACGGTGGATAGTCGGTCGTTTGTTAAAACAATGTCAGCGACATCCTTTGCGTTTGAAGAACCGCCCAATCCCATTGCTATACCAACGTCAGCGCATTTTAATGCGGCGGTATCGTTTATTCCGTCACCGAGCATTGCAACAGTTTCGCCACTTGCCTGAAGTGCTTTGATTACCATTGTTTTTTGTTCAGGGGTGATTTCTGAAAATACCGATGCAGAAAAGACCTGCTTTTTGAAATCATCAAGCCCCGAGCCGCTTTCGTTTATTCCTTTACAGATATTTTCTGTGGATATGCCTGCTTGTTGCGCTATACTTTCAGCGGCTTTCACGTTATCTCCTGTCAGCATAATAACGCGTATTCCTGCATTTTTGCATTTGTTTATAAATTCTTTTGCGCCTGATTTCAAGGTTTCTTCTCCTGACAGAGAATCTTTACAGGTCAATGTTCCTGTTTTATCAATACAGATAACAGATACACAGCCGAGAGTTTCGACGCTTGATATATTACGGATTGTTGCATTATTCTTTGTAAGGCGCAGAGTTCCCATACTGAAAAATACTGTTAAAACAACAGGAAGTTCTTCGGGGATTGTACCCATAGCAAGGGATATACCTGATAAGACACTTCCTGCAAGCTTTTGTGAAAGGTCAGTGCTCGTGTCCGTTATAAAAGTCAGGATAAAGGTTATTACGCAACATATCAAGGCTATTGCCGTACATCTTTTAACTAATCTGTTTATGTTTTGTTGCAGTGGTGATTTTGACGGCAATGCAGACATTGCCGCTTTTACGGTTTTGCCGTATTCGGTGTTTTCACCCGTGGCTGTAACTTGCATTTTTCCGTGTCCGCTTACAGCAAAAGTTCCTGCATAACACTTGTTATTACGGCAATAATTACTATTGTAATCTTCATTGTCGATTGGTTGTTTTTGGCAAAAGTCGGCTTCTCCCGTCAAAGAAGATTCATCTGTGAATAAAGATGAACATTCTGTTATAAGTCCGTCTGCCGCAATTTTTGTGTCCGGATTTATAATAACAATATCGTCGGGAACGATGTTTTCCGTTTTAATTTTCTTTTCGATGCCGTCGCGCAAAACTACAGCGGTATCGGGAGCAAGAGAATTAAGACTCTTTAAGCTTTTGTCGGTGCGTCTGTTTTGAAAAATTTCAGTGGCGGTTACGGCACAAACAAAAAACAGCATAACAATGCCGTCTTTAAATTCGCCTGTAAAAAAGCAAATAAAAGAACATATAATAAGAAATCCGAAAACAGGTTCTTTTAAGGTTGATATTATATTATTTGCCAATCCTTTATTTTTTTTAGTATTTACGGTATTTTTACCGTAAAGCTTAAGCTTTTCTTCTGCTTGTTTGGTTGTAAGACCTTTTGGGTTCAAATTAACACCCCGTTCTATAATCGTTATAATGCAAAAATTCCGCAGAACAATTACTGTCCCGCAGAAGTCTCAGTGATATTTCTGCTGCTCGTAGTGAGCCCGATGCAAATGCATCTGTCAGATTTAATAACAGTTGATTTCTTTGCATAATATTCAACGGATGTAAATTTGTTACAATTTTGTTTACAAAAATTTCATAAAAAATAATTCACAATCCTTAATTCTTATTTGTATTAGTATTGGATAAAGTTTTGAATAGAGGTGATATGGTGTCAGGTAACAAAAAAGAATTTTCCAACGAGTACATTAAAGAGCTTGTTGAAAAATACGGCGTTATGTTGTTCAGAATATGCTACTGTATCCTTTGTCATCGCGATGATGCCGAGGATGCCCTTCAGGATACTTTTCTGAAATATCTGACCAAATCACCCGAGTTTGAAAGCAAGGAGCACGAAAAGGCGTGGCTTATAAAAGTAGCAACTAACACAAGTAAAAATATGGTGTTGTTGAAAAAACGTCGAAAAACCGTTGATCTTGATGAACTCAACAGTATCGGTATTGAAGATGCTGATACAGAAGTGTTTGAGTCGATTATGGCTTTGCCCGTTAAGTATAAAATAGTAATGACACTTTATTACATAGAAGGTTACAGCTCTAAGGAAATTTCAAAAATTGTGAGCGTCTCGCCTGATGCGGTACGAAAAAGATTGCAAAAGGGAAGGGAGCTTTTAAAGTCGGAGATTGAAAGGTGTAATGGATATGAATTCAAATAATTATTATGTTGATGAATATTCACGATTAGTTAATCGTATTACTTATGACAGCAATAATTTTGACGCCCTTGCTCAGAAGGTTTATGACAAAGCTTCTGTGTCGCAGAATGATAATGTGAAATTAATTATCGCGGGGGTTGCTGCTGTAACGCTTGTTGGGGTTGGCGTTAAGTTTGTTATGGACCATAAAACTAAAATGAGGGGGATTAAGAAATGAGTAAGAAAAATAAAAAGGTGGACAAATCTAAATATCCGCTTATATATAGAGTTTTCCGACCTTTGTATTTTGTTTTTACGGGTATTTTTCGCCCTCGTATAATAGGTAAAGAAAATATTCCTAAAAAAGGCAGGGTTGTAATTGCGGGTAATCATATGTTTGTTCTTGACCCCATTCTTGTTGCAATTTCAACTTGGCGTTGCATTCATTTTTTAGGTAAATACGAAATATTCAAATATAAATTTACAAACTGGTTGTTTACAAGTGCCGGTGTAATTCCCGTACACCGCCAGAGAAAGGACCATAACGCTCTTGTGTCTGCCGAGGAATATCTTGAGGCTGACCAGGCGGTAGCTCTTTTTCCCGAAACAACAATTATTAAGCCTGAGGGTGTACAGTTATTGCCCTTTAAAATCGGTGCAGTTAAAATTGCGTATGATACCAAAGCACCAATTGTACCCTTTACTATTAATGGCAGTTATATTCCCTTTAACGGCAGACTTGAAATAATATTCCACGAGCCGTATTACATACCGGACGGCGCCGACCTTGCAGTGGAAAATGATAAATTACGAGAAAGGGTGCAGAGTAAACTGACTCCGCATAAAGGTAAATGGTCATTTTGAAAAACTATTCTGTTGAAAAAAATCCGTTGTATAAATATATTAACGAAAACAGCGTATATGGATTTGATATTCCCGACGTTTCTATGTTCGGTATGGTACAGATTTCTGCCCAAAGTCATCCCGATGCACCGGCTTATGAATATTTCGGTACAAAATGTACTTATAAACAGCTTATTGAACAAATAGAGAAGACTTCATCAGCATATTTTGATTTAGGTGTGCGCAAAGGCGATATTGTTACAATCCTTATGCCCAACACACCCGAAGCGGTTGTGAGTATATATGCTTTGAACAGGCTGGGTGCCGTTTCAAATATAGTGCATCCGTTGTCTTCTCAGGGTGAGATTAAACATTATATTAATTCATCAAAAAGCAAGTTTTTACTTGCAATAGATTTGTGTTGCCGTAAGGTTTCGGAAATTATAGATGAAACTCAGCTGGAAAAGGTTATTGTAGCATCTGCAGGGGAATCAATGCCCATCCTGATGAAAACGGCATATTCATTGACTAATAAGAACAAAAACAGCTATTCAAAAAGCGACGTCAGATACATTTCGTGGCGCAATTTTATTAAAAATTCCAAATCAACGGTTAAACCTTATATGCCTACAGGTGATAAAAATAAAAAGGTTGCGATTATCCTTCACAGCGGCGGTACAACCGGTACACCCAAGGACATAATGCTTTCGAACAATAATTTCAATGCTTTTGGTGTGCAAGCGGTTATAACATTGTATGACGTCAGCGTCGGTGATAAAATTTTAGGTGTATTGCCCATATTCCACGGCTTCGGTCTTGGTGTATGTGTTCACGTATGCTTCTGCTTCGGTGCATGCTCGGTACTTATACCGTCATTTGATGCTAAGAAATTCGGTTCTATTATTAAAAAACATAAACCCACAATGCTGTTTGGTGTACCCACACTCTATGAAGCAATGATTAAAGCCGAAGGAGTTGAAAAACTCGACTTTTCATTTCTTAAATATGCCGTCAGCGGTGGCGATACGTTGCCTAAACCGTTGGAAGATAAGGTTAACGCTTTTCTGTCATCCCATAATTCCGACGTGCGTATATGCGAAGGCTACGGTATGACCGAGGGTCTTGCGACTTTGAGCTTGTCTGTTTATGACGGGTATAAGTCAGGCACTATAGGCAAACCGCTTATAGGTAACGAGATGTGCGTTGTTACACCCGGCACAAACGATGTTTTACCTGCGGGCGAAGAAGGGGAGTTGTGCGTATGCGGACCTACCCTTATGATAGGTTACAGAGAAAACGATGAAGAAACCGCCCTTGCACTCCGTGAGCACGCAGACGGCAAAATATGGCTCCATACAGGTGATATGGCGGTTATTGATGAAGAAGGTTTTGTTCATTACAGATTAAGAATAAAACGTCTTATAATTTCATCGGGCTATAACGTCTATCCTACACAGATTGAAAAGGTGATTGAAGAATTACCCGAAGTGGATAAATGCGCCGTTGTAGCAATGCCCCATCCTTATAAAAAAGAGGTGGCAAAAGCCTATATTATTTTAGCAAAAGGCGTGGAAGGTAATTCGTTTACACTTGATAAAATTCGTCAGCACTGCAAAAAGAATCTTTCGCACCACAGTGTGCCTTATAAATATCAGTTCGTCAAAGAATTACCCAAAACACCCTACGGTAAAGTGGATTTTATGAAGCTTCAAAAGGAATCCGAAGAAGTTACCGCAAAATAAACAAAAATAAACATCCACCCGCCAAGCGGGTGGTTTTTCATATGCGGGCATAGCCCTATGCTCTTCGCGTATGCGTAAACGCATAAGTACGGTCTGCCAGTTGCGTAAGATTGTTACTTGCTACCCGTAAACGGGCCGTATCCA